>NZ_JBEZYN010000019.1:0-162508 GCF_040638605.1 Streptomyces sp. NPDC026092 | reverse complement strand
ATTGGTGGGGCGGCGGCTGCCGGAGCCGCGGGCGTTGGACGTGCTGGACCGCCGGCTGGTGGCGCTGCTGCACCGTGACGCCCGGATGTCGACGCCCCGCAGCTCGCGCGCGAGCTGCGGGTCGGCGAGACGACGGCGCGGCGCCGGCTCGCGCGCCTGATGACCTCGCACATCCTGCATCTGCGGCTGCACGCGGATCCGGCGGTCCTCGGCTATCCCGTCGAGGCGCGCTTCCGGCTGGCCGTGGGGCACGACCGGCTCGACGGTGCGATCCGCGCGCTGGCCCGCGAGGCGGCCGTCCGGCACCTGGTGGTGACGACGGGTACGACGACGCTGCTCGGCTACCCCAGCCACCGCTCCGCCCGCGATCTGCACGCGTTCACGTCGCGGGTGTTCGGGCGGCTCGACGGGGTGACGTCGACGGAGGTGGCGCTGCTGATGCGGACGTACAAGCGGGCGGGGTTCGCGGAACGGGCCCCGGCGCCGACTCAACCCTCATCCCCGGCCTCAGCGCCGGTCGGCCGCTGACCGGATCAGCTTCTGTGGTTCGACGGGTGGGGCTGGACGCCGGTCATCGGGACGTCGAGGCCCCGATCAGGGCGTGTCCGCGCAGGGCAGGGACACCACCATGGTCAGGCCTCCCCCGGGGGTGTCCTCCGAGGTGAGGGTGGAGTCCATGGCCTCGGTGAGGCCGCGGGAGAGGGCGAGGCCGAGGCCGACGCCGGTGGTGTTGTCGGTGTCGCCGAGCCGCTGGAACGGTTCGAAGATCCGTTCCCGGTCGGCCGGTGGCAGGCCCGGGCCCCGGTCGACGACGCGTACCTCGATCCGCCCGCCGAGGGCGCTCGCGGTGACGAGCACCGGCTTGCCGGGCGGGGCGTGGCGTACGGCGTTGGCGAGCAGGTTGGCAAGGACGCGTTCGAGCAGGGGCGGGTCGGCCAGGACGGGCGGGAGGTCCTCCGGGGTGTGGATGACGGGTGCCGGGCCGTCCGGGGGCAGGGAGTCCAGGGCGGCGGGCAGCACCTCCTCCAGGGTGGTGGCGCGCAGATGGAGCGTGAGCGCGCCGGCCTGGAGCCGGCTCATGTCGAGCAGGTTGTCGACCAGGCGGCTGAGGCGGGCCATGGACTCGTCGGCGGTGGCGAGGAGTTCGTCCTGTTCCTCGGGGGTGAACTCCACGTCCGGGCTGCGCAGGGAGCCCACGGCGGCCCAGCCGGCGGCGAGCGGGGTCCGCAGGTCGTGGCTGACGGCGGCGAGCAGGGCCGTACGCATCCGGTCGGCGGCCTTCACCGGCTCTATCTCGGCGGCCGCCTCGGCGAGTCGGGAGCGTTCGACGGCGACGGCCACATGGGCCGCGAAGGCGGAGAGGACCCGGCGTTCGGAGGACGGCAGGGTACGGCCCCGCAGGAGCAGGAAGAGGTCGGGCCCCACGGGCACGTGGACGGCGTCGGGGTCGTCCACCGGCTGCTCGACGAGTTCGGCCGAGTCCATCGCGAAGGTCTCGCGGGTGCGGGCGAGGAGCGCCGGTATCGCCTGGTCGCCGCGGACGATGTCGCCGGCGAGCGAGGACAGGGTCTCGGCCTCGGCCGTGGCCCGGGCCGCACGTCTGGACAGCCTCAGCGACCGGTCCGCGGCGGCGGCCACCGTACCGGCGACGACGGCGAAGACGCCGAGGGCGAGCACGTTGTCGCCGCCGAGACTGAACGCGCCGATGGGTGGCACGAACCAGTAGTTGAGCAGCAGGGACGCGGTCAGCGCGGCGATCAGCGCGGAGGCGACCCCGCCGATGCAGGCAACGCCGACGACGGTCAGCAGGAAGAGGAGGGCCTCGCTGGTCAGGTCGAGGTGGCCGCGCACACTGTCCAGAAGGAAGGTCAGCAGGACGGGCAGGAGCAGTCCGGCAACCGGTCCGGCGACGCGGCGCGAGGTCGGCAGCGTACGGCGCCGGTAGGGCAGCAGGCGGCCGTGTCCGGCGCGCTCGTGCGTGACCATGTGGACGTCGATGTCGGAGGAGAGCGCGACGGTCGTCTCGCCGATGCCCCGGCCGGTCAGGAAGCGTTCGAGGCGGCGGCGACGGCTGGTGCCGAGGACGAGCTGGGTGGCGTTCTCGGCCCTGGCGAACTCGACCAGGGCGGTGGGTACGTCGTCGCCGACGACCGAGTGGTAGCTGCCGCCGACGCTCTCGACGAGGCGCCGCTGCCGGGCGAGCGCGGCGTGCGAGGCGCCCGCCGCGAGGCCGTCGCTGCGGACGACGTGGACGGCGAGCAGGGCGCCGCCGCGGGCGGAGCGGGCGGCGATCCGGGCGGCGCGCCGGATCAGGGTCTCCCCCTCCGGGCCGCCGGTGAGCGCGACGACGACCCGCTCGCGGGTCTCCCACACGCCGCCTATGCCCTTTTCGTGGCGGTACCTGCGGAGGGCTTCGTCGACCCGGTCGGCGGTCCAGAAGAGGGCGAGTTCGCGGAGCGCGGTGAGGTTGCCGGGGCGGAAGTAGTTGGCGAGGGCCGCGTCGATCTTCTCGGGCGGGTGGATGTTGCCGTGGGCCATGCGCCGGCGCAGCGACTCGGGTGGTACGTCCACGAGTTCGATCTGCCCGGCGCGGCGGACGACGTCGTCGGGCACCGTGTCGTGCTGCGGCACGCCGGTGATCTTCACGACGACGTCGGTGAGGGACTCCAGGTGCTGGATGTTCAGGGTGGCGACGACGTCGATGCCCGCGGCCAGCAGCTCCTGGACGTCCTGCCAGCGCTGGGCATTGCGGGAGCCGGGCGGGTTGGCGTGGGCGAGCTCGTCGACGAGGACGACCTCGGGGCGGCGCCGGAGGACGGCGTCGAGGTCGAGCCCGGCGTCCAGGGCGTGGCCGGGACGGGGTCCGACGGCGGGAGCGGGACCGAAACCGGCGGCGGAGGCGGGACCGTGTCCGGCCTCGGAGCCAGGACGGAGACCGGCATCAGCCACGGAGGCGGGGCCGAAACCGGCATCCGCGACGGAGCCGGGGCCGAAGCCGGTGTCGGGCCGCGTGCGGTCCGGGGTCCTCAGGGTCTCCAGGCCGTCGAGCATCGCCTCGGTGTGCGGGCGGCCGTGGCACTCCACGGCGCCGACGACGACATCGGTGCCGCGGGCGGCCCTGCGCCGGCCCTCGTCGAGCATCCGGTACGTCTTGCCGACGCCGGGAGCGGCGCCCAGGAAGACCTTGAGGGTTCCGGGGCGGGGGTCCGTCGGGGCCGGGGCCGGACTCCGGCTCGGGGCCCGACCCGGAGCGGAGGCGGGGTTGGGCCCCTGGCGCGGTTCCGGGTCGGGACGCTGGGCCGGATCCGGGCCAGGGGGCGTGGCGACGGCGGCGGGGCCGTGGCGAGGGGCGACGGCGGCCGGACCGGAGGCCGCGGCCGCGTGCGGGGCGTATGCCGCGCGCGGAGCGGAAGCCGCGTGCGGGGTGTCGTGCTTCAGAACTTCTCCGGCTTGATCAGGGCGGCCACCAGGTAGCCGACCAGGCTGACGGCCACCAGCAGGCCGACGATGTTCTCCACACCCATGCGTGACCGACTCCCTTGGTCCGGAAGATCTTTGACGTTTCGCACATCCAGACATACGGAACCGCGCCGGCGTCGGAGCGCACAGGCGGCTTGACGCCTCTCTGCCGCGTGCACCTTGGATCCTGACGTGATCCTGACGCGACGGGGTCGGCTACCCTACCGGCCGGTAGGGAGCTCGTGACGACGACAGGGAGGGCCCATGGGGCGCCAGTGGAGTCTTGAGGAGTCCGTCGTGGTGGACGCCGCGCCGGAGGTGGTCTACCGGCTGGTGGCGAACCTGCCCGACATGGGCCGTTGGAGCCCCGAGTGCCGACGGGTCTGGGTGCCGCGGTCTCCCGTGCGGACCGGGAGCCGCTTCGTCGGCTTCAACCGGCGCGGGCCGTTCGTCTGGTTCACCACGGGCCGCGTGTCGGCGGCGCGCGAGGGCGAGGAGTTCACCTTCGACGTCGGTGTGTTCGGGCTGCCGATCGCCCGCTGGGGGTACCGCTTCGCTCCCGAGGGCACGGGCACGCGCGTGACGGAGAGCTGGCAGGACCTGCGCACCGGCCGGGGCGCGGGTCTCGCCGAACTCCTCGGCACCGTCTTCGCGGGGACGAGCCCGGAGCGCCGTATCGCCGTGAACCGCCAGGGCATGCGCACGACCCTCGCCCGGATCGCGACGGCGGTGACGGTCTCGTCGACGTGACCGTCACGGGGGGGGCAACGCAAGAGGGGCCCGCACAGGGCCCCTCAGCGACAACGAGGACGTCAGGCCTTCAGGCCGGCCGCTCCGAAGGAGACGTCGAAGCGGTCGCACCAGATGGTGACGCTCGTGAAGTCGGACGGGTCGGTCCCGGTCGGCAGGGGGTAGTTCTGGTCGCCCTTGTTGCCCTTCAGCTTCCCCAGGCTGAGGTACTTTCCGTCGTCGAAGACGCGCCACCCGTCGATGCCCTCCTTGACGGGGGCGTCGGTCAGCCAGACGCGCAGGTCGGGGCCGTTGCTGGTGTCGAGGTCCTCCAGGCGCAGCGTCAGGCTGCCGTCGGCGAGCTTGATGAGCTTCACCGTGCCGGTGGTGGCGTGCTCGTGGCTGATGAGCGTGCCCTGCGCGACGGTCTGCGGCCCGGCGGTCGGGTCCGCGCCCTGGCCCCCCGCGCCGGCGGAGGCCGAGGCTGCGGGCGCCGTCGGGAGCGCCTCGTCGATCGTCTCGTTCTGCCACAGCTTCCAGGGCTGGAACCAGTAGAGCCCCACGGCCCCCAGCGCCACCGCGACCACCATCGCGCTCCACAGCAGCGACTTCCTGCCCCCACGTGCCACGATCTTGCCTTCCTACGTGCCTTTGATCTTCCTTCCCTCGCATTCCACCCCGGGCGGGGCCGTGGGCGCCACATCCGGGCCGATGACGAAAGTCTTACGCCGCGTGACGGCGCCCACCAGGACGGCTACGGCGGCGACCGCGTACGCGATCGTGCCCACCGCGTTCGCGTCGGAGAACGCCAGGCCGGTCACGTACTTCGCCGCCCCCGCCACGGCGACGAGCAGCCACTCCCAGCGCCCGTCGAGGGCGACGAGGGCGACCAGGAGCAGGGCGTACCAGGAGTACCCCGGTGTCAGCAGCAGGAAGGCCGTCCCGGTCACCAACAACGCGCCGCTCCAAGGACGTTCGGGATCTCCGCGCCTGACGACCCAGGCGCAGACGGCGAGCAGGACCACCGCCAGGGCGGGCAGGGCCAAGGAGGGCGGCAGGACGAGCCGCAGCAGGGCGTAGCGGTTGCGGGAGTCGGCGTCGTCGTAGCCCTCCTCCTCGACGTACCCGCCCAGGTAGCCGAGGACCGAGCCGTCGGAGAGGAGCACGTACGGGACGTAGGACAGGACGGTCACGGCCGCCGCCGGTAGCAGCACCGCCGCCGCGTCCCTCGCGTGCCGTACACCGGCCAGCGCTCCGGGCAGCACGATCGCCGGCATCAGCTTCACGGCGACGGCGGCTCCCAGGAACGTTCCTCCCGCCCCGCGTCGGCCGCGTGCCACGAGACCGAGACCGGCCACGGCCAACAGGACGCCGAGAACGTCGACATGGGCGTTGTTCACGGCTTCGACGGGGACGGCCGGGCACCAGGCCCAGTAGGCGGCGGTACGGGGATCGCCGCGGCGGCGAAGGGTCAGCAGCAGGGCGCCGGTGACCGCGACGGAGAGGAGCGCGCCGCCGGTCTGGAGCGGCTTCAGTCGGCTGTCGTCGGGGGCGAGGAGGTGGACGGCGAGGAAGTACGACTCGGCGAGCGGCGGGTAGATGGTGTGCACGGTGGGGCGGTTGAGGCGTGTGCAGTCCGCGTCGGCCGTGGCCGCCGGCGGCGGGAGCGGGGACACGGCCGGGTCCTGGCAGGCGGCTCCCTCCGGGAACAGCCAGTCGTCCCGTAGGGGCACTAGCGCGGGGGCGTCGGGGGCGTGGTCGTACGGCGAGAGGCCCGCCGCCTGGACCCGGCCGTCCCACACGTAGCGGTACGCGTCCGTGCTCGTGCGCGCCGGGGCGACCAGGCCGGTGGCGGCGACCAGCGCCGAGCCGGCCAGGACGAGGACGACGGCCCGGCGGGGCGGCACCTTCCGCAGGGCGAGGAGGCAGGCGGCGAAGAGCGCCCAGGAGGCGGCGTACCACCAGGAGAGCCCGCCGGGGTCGGTGTAGTGGCCGTCGTACCGGACGGTGGCCACCAGGACCGTGGTGAGCGCGGAGACGAGCCCGCCGGCCGGGGCGGTACGGAAGTCGATCACACCCGGCAGCGTGGCAGCCGGTGGTGCGGCGAGGGGGCCGCCGCCCCGGCCGTCCGCGTTTCGTAAGGAGTCGATCCCCCTCTCGCCGCCCGGGAGACGGTGAGATGGAACGCATGACACCGCGCATCGCGCCTCCCCCTCTGCCCACGTTCCGCGCCCGCCTCCATGACGCGAGGACGGCCACCGCAATCGGCCGCTGGCTCGGGCTCGCCCTCATGGTCTGCTTCCTCACGGGCGTCACCAGCCACTATCTGCAGCGGCCGCCGGACTGGCTCGCCGACGTCCTGCCGAGCCGGCCGACGTGGGGCTACCGCTTCAGCCAGGGGCTGCACGTGGCGAGCGGGATCGCCGCGATCCCGCTCCTGATGGCGAAGTTGTGGGCCGTGTATCCGAGGCTCTTCGTCTGGCCGCCCGTGCGGTCCGTGCGGCACGCGCTGGAGCGTCTCTCGGTGGCCGTCCTCGTCGCGGCGGCGGTGTTCCAGCTGTTCACCGGCTTGCTGAACATCGTCGAGTGGTACCCGTGGCCGTTCTCCTTCGTTCCCGTGCACTTCGCCGTGGCCTGGCTCCTCGCCGGCGCCCTGCTGCTGCACGTCGCCGTCAAGTGGCCCGACATCCGAGCCCATTGGGGGCGCCGTTCGGAGGGGACGCTCGAGCTCCCCGCCGAGGACAAGGTCGACCGGCGGTCGCTCCTGACGGGCGTCGCGGCCGGTGTCGCGGCGGTGACGCTGACGACGGTGGGCCAGTCGTTCACCCCGCTGAAGCGCCTCGACCTGCTGGCGCCTCGTCACCCGGACCACGGGACGCAGGGGCTGCCCGTCAACCGCACGGCCCTCGCGGCCGGGGTGAGTACGGCGACGGCGCGCGACTGGCGGCTCACGGTGACCGGGCCCCGGTCCTACACACTGCCCCTGGCCGAGCTGCGCGCCCTGCCGCAGACCGAGGTGCGGCTGCCGATCGCCTGCGTGGAGGGGTGGAGCGTGGAGGCGGGGTGGACCGGCGTACGGATCCGGGACCTGCTGGAGCGGGCGGGGGCGCCGCCGAGCTCCCGGGTACGGGTGGTGTCCCTGGAACGCCGGGGCGCGTATCGGGTGATGGAGATGGGCGCGGCGTACGCGGAGGATCCGCTGACCCTGCTGGCTCTGCGGCTCAACGGGCAGGTGCTCTCCCTCGACCACGGCTTCCCTGCGCGCATCATCGCGCCGAACCGGCCGGGTGTGCTGCAGACCAAGTGGGTCGCCGGGTTGGAGGTGCTGTGAGGGGAGTCCGGTACGCGCTGGGTGCGCTGGGGGTCGCGATGATGGGGCTCGGCGCCGTCCTGGTGGTGCGCACGGGGACTGTCGGCGAGGTGCTGCTCTGGCTGGCGGGGGCGATCGTGCTCCACGACGGGCTGATCGCGCCGCTCGTGCTCGGTGTCGGGCTGCTGCTCGCCGCCCTGCCCGCGCGCGGCACGGTGCGCGGCGGTCTGATCGTCGCGGGAGCGCTGACGCTGGTCGCGCTGCCCCTGCTGCTACGGCCGGGCAGCGCGCCCAACCCGACGGCCCTTCCCCTGGACTACGTGCGCAACTGGCTGGTCCTGATGGGGGTGGTGGCCGTGGGCACGGGCGCGCTGCTCGGCGTACGGTGGCTGGCTCGCCGGCGGCCGGCTCAGCGGCGCCGGAGCTGAAGGAAGCCGCGTCCCTCGGCCCGCCAGCGGCGCTCGACCCGCCACCCGGCGGCGTCGGCGTACGCGGGCAGGGCCCGGGCGCCGACGCGCGCCCAGGGGAAGTCGGCGCCGCGCGCGCCGCGTCCGTCGACGACCCGGACCTCGACCCGCTCGTCGACCTCGGGTTCCGCGGCCTCCACGAGGGCCTGTCCCCCGGGCGCCGCCAGGGCGGCGGCGCGGGCGAGGAGGGCGCCCGGGTCGCCGCCGATGCCGATGTTGCCGTCCATCAGCAGGACGGTGCCCCAGCGGCCCTCGCCCGGCAGCGGGTCGAAGACGGACCGGCACAGGGCGGTGCCGCCGCCGGAGACCGTACGGTCCACGGCCGCCTGGCACACGTCGATGCCGAGCACGGGCCGGCCGGCGGCGGCCAGCGCGTGCACCAGGCGCCCCGGTCCGCAGCCGACGTCGAGGACGGCGCCCTCGCAGCGGGCGAGCACGGTGGCGTCGGCCGTGTCGGCCTCCGCGCACCAGCGTTCGACGTCCAGCGGCAGGAGCCAGCCGTCCGCCCGCCGCAGGTAGAGCGGACCCCGGCCGGAGCGGAGGGCGTCGCCCCAGGGATCGGCGCGCCAGGCGCGGCGGGGGGCCGGGGGGTGTACGGGTGTCGTCTCCGACTCCAGCGCGCTCATACGATCCCGGCCCACGCGTCGTCCCGAGCGGTGCTGGCGATCGTCCCGGTCAACCCCGCGTGGCAGGCCGCGAACCGGCTGCGCGGGGCCTGTGCGGCGACCGTTCGGGCGTCGGCGGCCGTGTCGACGTCCCTTAGGCGCGGAAGGTCTCGTACTCGCAGGCCCGCGGCGGTGAGACGGGCGCGCTGGACCGCTCCGGTCTCCGGTACGGACATGGGCACCCCACGCAGCAGGGCGGGGTCGGGGACGGCGAGGCCCAGCGCCCAGAAGCCACCGTCCTCGGCGGGCCCGAACCACGCGTCGCTGGCGCCGAAGTCGAGCCCGGCGCCAAGGAGTTCGGGGCTGACCTGGGGGGTGTCCATGCCGATCAGCAGGGTGGGACCCGTACAGCGGGCGAAGGCGGCGGCGAGGCGTTCGTCCAGGCCGCCCGGGCTCTGGGCGACGACCTCGAAGCCGTACGGGAGCCAGTCGCCGGGTGCTCCGTCGAGGGCGAGGACGCGGCGGTCGGCGGGCGTGTCGCGCACGGTCGCCAGGGTGTCGGCGAGGGCGGCCTCGGCGAGCAGGGCCGCCTGGTGGGGCGTGAAGGGCGGGGTGAGCCGGGTCTTGACCCGGCCGGGTACGGGTTCCTTGGCGATGACGAGGAGGGTGCTCACCGGTGCGCCTCCGAGGGGGCTTCAAGAACGGCCGCCTTCACGGACCGTGGCGCCTCACGAAGCACCCCACGCATGTCGCGGACGGCCTGCCAGGTGCCCCGCCAGGTGCCGGTGACCTTGGACTTTCCTGTACGGGACAGGTACGGGACGTCCCGCTCGCACACCCGCCACCCGGCGTCGGCGGCGCGCACGACCATCTGGAGGGGGTAGCCGCTGCGCCGGTCGGTGAGGTCGAGGGCGAGCAGCGCCTCGCGTCGTGCGGCCCGCATCGGGCCGAGGTCGTGGAGGCGGAGTCCGGTGCGGCGGCGCAGCATGCGGGCGAGGGCGAGGTTGCCGGCCCGGGCGTGGAGCGGCCAGGCGTCGCGCGTCCGGGGCCGTCGGCGGCCCAGGACCAGGTCTGCCTCCCCTGCGGCCACCTGGGCGGCGAACGGCACGAGGAGCGCGGGGTCGAGGGAGCCGTCGCAGTCGCAGAAGCAGACGATGTCCGCGTCGGCGGCCAGCAGGCCCGCGTGGCAGGCCGCTCCGAAGCCGCGGCGGGGTTCCGTGACGACGGTCGCGCCGAGGGCGCGGGCGAGGGCGGGGGAACCGTCGGTCGAGCCGTTGTCGACGACGATCGCCCGCCAGCCTGGTGGCACTCTCTCCAGGACCCAGGGCAGCGCCCCGGCCTCGTCGAGGCAGGGCAGGACAATGTTCACCGCGTACGTGGTCGCGGAAGGCGAGTCGGTCACGAGCCTCACCGTACGAATCCCGCACGGACAAAAGGGATGTGCGAACCTTACGAAACACGGACATCGACCCCGTTGCCGCGACCCGGGCGTGCCCCACCTCCCTCTCCGGTGCGAGGCTGACCCCCATGCAGCAGCGTGAACAGCCCTCGCGGACAGCACCGCGTGTCCTGGTCGTGGACGACGATCCGACCGTCGCCGAAGTGGTCGCCGGCTATCTGGAGCGGGGCGGCTTCGCCGTCGACCGCGCCGCCGACGGGCCGTCCGCGCTGACGGCCGCCGGGGCACGGCGGCCGGACCTGGTGGTCCTCGATCTGATGCTGCCGGGCATGGACGGCCTGGAAGTCTGCCGGGAGTTGCGCCGGCGCGGCCCGGTGCCCGTGATCATGCTGACGGCCCGTACCGAGGAGGAGGACCGGATCCTCGGCCTGGAGATCGGGGCGGACGACTACGTCACCAAGCCCTTCAGTCCGCGTGAGCTGGTGCTGCGGGTGGAGGCGGTACTGCGCCGCCACACCGAGGTCCGGCGGCCGGGCGCGCTGCTGCGCGCGGGTGACCTGGAGGTCGACCCGGCGGCGCGCCGAGCGGTGAAGGGCGGGCGCCAACTGGCCCTGACTCTGCGGGAGTTCGACCTGCTGACCTACTTCATGCGGCATCCGGGTGAGGTGTGCGACCGCGAGCGACTGATGCGGGAGGTGTGGGGCTGGGACTTCGGTGATCTGTCGACGGTCACGGTCCACATCCGGCGGCTGCGCGGGAAGGTCGAGGAGGACGCGGCCAACCCGCTGCTGATCCGGACGGTGTGGGGCGTCGGGTACCGCTTCGACGCGACGGGACGACCCGACTCCCCGCCGGACCGGGCCCCTGGTCTCGGCCCCGACTTCACCACCACACCCGAGGGCTGAACCGTGCGCGACATACTCCTCATCGCCGTCTACGCCTTCGTGGGCGCGGCGGCCGCCGGGCTGATCGGGGCCGGCCTGCTGCGCCTGTGCCGGCGCCGTTCGGTGGCGGTGTCGCTCGCCGTCGTGGCGTCCGTCGCCGTGACGGCGATGCTCTCCGGGACGCTCGCGGTCGCCTGGGCGATGTTCCTGTCGCCGCACGACCTGTGGGTGGTGACCACGGTCGTCGCGATGGCGGCCGTCGTCTCGCTCGGCACGTCGCTCCTCCTCGCCCGTCGTGTGGTCGTCAGCGCCAGGGAACTCGCCGTGGCCGCACGGGACTTCGGGGAGGGTGGGGTGTTCACCGCTCCGGGTGTGCCCGCTCCGGCCGAGTTCGCCACGCTCAGCCGGGAGTTGTCGGCGACCAGCGAGCGGCTCACCGCGTCCCGGGAGCGCGAGCGCAACCTGGAGGCGTCCCGCCGGGAGCTGGTCGCCTGGATCTCGCACGATCTGCGCACCCCGCTGGCCGGACTGCGGGCCATGTCCGAGGCGCTGGAGGACGGTGTGGTCGCCGATCCGGTGCGCTACCACCGGCAGATCAGGACCGAGGTGGACCGGCTCAACAGCATGGTGGGCGATCTGTTCGAGCTCTCCCGCATCCACGCGGGCGCGTTGACGCTGAGCCCGGCGCGGATGTCGGTGCACGACCTGGTGGGCGACGCGCTGGCGGGCGCGGTGCCGCTCGCGAAGGAGCAGGGGGTACGGCTCGTGGGCGACGGGGTCGCCGAGGTGCCGGTGGAGGTCGACGGCCGGGAGATGACCCGGGTGCTCGCGAACCTGCTGGTGAACGCCATCCGTCACACGCCGGCCGACGGCACGGTCGCCGTCGCGGCCGAGCGCCGCGCCGAGTCCGTGGTCCTGTCGGTCACGGACGGCTGCGGCGGCATCCCCGAGGACGCACTGCCCCGGGTCTTCGACACGGGGTGGCGGGGTACGGAGGCCCGTACGCCTCCCGGCGGCGCGGGGCTCGGTCTCGCGATCGTCCAGGGCATCGTGGAGGCGCACATGGGCCGTGCCGATGTGCGGAACGTGGACGGCGGTTGCCGGTTCGAAGTCACGCTCCCCGCAGCCCGCTCGTAGCGAACTCGGCCATGCCGTCGGCGAAGCCGACCTCGGGGCGCCACCCGAGATCGGCGCGCAGGCGCGCGGAGTCGGCGGTGATGTGGCGCACGTCGCCCAGCCGGTACTCCCCCGTGACCACCGGCGGCGGCCCGCCGTGCGCGGCGGCGAGCGCCGCCGCCATCTCGCCGACGGTACGGGGATCGCCGCTGCCGGTGTTGTACGAGCCGAGGCCCGCGGGCGCCCGGTCGTCGAGGGCCTCCAGGGCGAGGACGTTCGCGGTGGCCACGTCCCGTACGTGGACGAAGTCCCGGCGCTGGCCGCCGTCCTCGAAGACGCGGGGCGCCTCGCCGCGGGCCAGGGCGGAGCGGAACAGGGAGGCGACGCCGGCGTACGGGGTGTCGCGGGGCATGCGGGGACCGTAGACGTTGTGGTAGCGCAGGGAGGCCGCGCGGCCGCCGGTGACGCGGGCCCAGGCGGCGGCGAGGTGTTCCTGGGCGAGCTTGGTGGTGGCGTACACGTTGCGCGGGTCGGCGGGGGCTTCCTCGGCGACCAGGCCGGGCGCGAGGTCGGCGCCGCAGCTGGGGCAGCGGGGTTCGAAGCGGCCCGCCGCGAGGTCGTGTTCGGCGCGGGGACCTGGGCGGACGGGGCCGTGGGCGGGGCAGTCGTAGCGGCCCTCGCCGTAGACGACCATGGAGCCCGCGAGGACGAGCCGGTCGACGCCGGCCTCGGCCATGGCGGCGAGCAGGACGGCGGTGCCGAGGTCGTTGCAGGAGACGTAGTCGGGGGCGTCGGCGAAGTCCTTGCCGAGGCCGACCATGGCGGCCTGATGGCACACCGCCCGCACGCCCCTGAGGGCGCGCGCGACGGTCTCCCGGTCCCGCACGTCGCCGTGCACCCACTCGCCGACGGCGGGCGGGGACGGGGCGAGTCCTTGGTGGGCGGTCGGGAGGAGGGCGTCGAGGACGACGGGCTGATGGCCACGGGCCGCGAGGGCCTCGACGACATGGGAGCCGATGAAGCCCGCGCCGCCGGTCACGAGTACACGCATGCGGATCACGGTACGGAGGCTGCGGGCGTCTTCCGGGGGCATACGCGCCGACGTCCCGGTTCCGTAAGGAGATGCGGTCGCCCGTCGGCTCGTCAGCGGGGTGACAGGACGCGGAACTCCTGGCCGTCGGGGTCAGCGAGGACGACCCACCCGTGGTCGCCGGGGGCGGTCTCCACGCGGGTGGCGCCGAGGGCGAGCAGGCGGTCGACCTCCGCCCCCTGGTCTCCGCCGGCGGGGAGGGCGAGGTCGAAGCGCAGCCGGTCCCTGGCCGCCCGCTCCATCAGGGGCGGGCCTCCCCAGGTGACCTTCGGGCCGCCGTGGGGCGAGCGGACGGCGGTCTCCTGGTCCTGGTCCCAGACCAGCGGCCAGCCGAGGGCTCGGCTCCAGAAGTACCCGACCTCCTGCGAGCCGTCGCACGCGAGCGCCCCGATGAAGCCGCATTCGGCGAGGAACGCGTTGCCCGGCTCGATCACGCAGAACTCGTTGCCCTCGGGGTCGGCGAGCACGAAGTGGCCGTCGTCGGGCGTCTGGCCGATGTCGATGTGGCGGCCGCCGAGATCGAGCGCCTTGGCGACGACGGCCTGCTGGTCGTCGAGGGAGGTGCTCGTGAGGTCGAAGTGCATCGGGTTCTGGACCGACTTGGGCACGTCGGTCGGGAGGAACCGGAGCCGGAAGCCGGTGTCGTCGCCCGGCAGCAGGACGATGCCGTCATCGGGGTCGTCGACCGTCTCCCAGCCGAGGAAGCCCGCCCAGAAGCGGGAGAGGCCGAGCGGGTCGTGCGCGTCGATGCAGAGGGCGTGGAGGTGGGACGTCATCCCTCGGTGTCCGTTCCGCCGGTGCGTCGCCCCGGCAAGCAGATGGTCGTACGGTTCCTGGTGCGGGCCGAGCCTCGCCGGTCGGCGCCCGGACGGTCAACCGATATACGGGCGCCGGGATAGGCCCCCCCTATGCGGTCGCTGTGAAAAGCCCCTCACAGGCTCGCGAACAGGTCGTCCAGCGGGGCCGGTACCTGCTGGGGGGCGAGGGCTTCGACGAGGAGGCGGCCGTAGCGGATCTTGCGGCCCTTCTTCGTGCCGAGGAAGCGCCGCAACTGCCGGTGCCGGGGGCTGCCGGCGTGGGCGGGCTGGTGCAGGAAGGTCTGCCAGGGGCGGAGGTCGCCCTCGGCGGCGACGATCTCCTCGACCGTCGCCGTGCCGAGCGCGCGGATGAGCTCGTCCTCCAGGTCGGCCGCGCACACGAAGACGTCCCGGCGTGGTGTCCCGGCGCGCTCCAGGGCGCGGTCGAAGAAGGGCCGTTCGCGCTCGTCGCACAGTCCGGTCAGGCGCAGGCCGAGGCCGGCGGGCCCGAGGAGGTCGGCGTAGCGGCCCACGCTCATCGCCCCGCCCATCGCCACCACGCAGACGCCCTCGGCGGCCAGGTCCCGGCCCCGGCGCTCGGCCAGGGCCTCGACGGCCGCGAGGTCGCTCAGCCCTTCGAGCAGCACCGCCGTACGCACGCCAAGCCGGCCCGCCAGTTCCTCCGCCGCCCCGCCGGGACCGCCGCTCGCCCACGCGCCGACCGCGTCCTGGAACGCCCGCATCTCCACCATGGGGCCGAGTCTGCCCGTCGGCGGCCGGCACGGCACCGCATTATTCGTACCGGCTATGCCGTGGGGTGCAGGTGGACCGGGAGGGTCTGGTGGCCGTTGCTGATCAGGGACGGCAGGGGCCGGAGGTCCACCGGGTCGACCGCCAGGGCGAGGTGGGGGAAGCGGGTGAAGAGGTGTTCGAGGGCGGTGGCCACCTCCAGACGGGCCAGCGGTGCGCCCAGACAGAAGTGGATGCCGTGGCCGAAGGCCAGGTGGTCCTTGGTGGCGCGGGTGACGTCGAACGTGTCGGCCGTCGGGCCGTGCCAGTCGGGGTGGCGGTTGGCCGCCGCGTACGAGGCGAGGATCGCGTCGCCGCGGGCGATGGTCCGGCCGTCGGGCAGCGGGATGTCGGTGATCGCGTAGCGGAGCGGCAGGTGCTTGACGGCCGGTTCGAGGCGGAGGGTCTCCTCCACGACGTCGCCCCAGCCGGAGCGGCCGGCGCGCAGGTGGGCGAGCTGGTCGGGGTGGGTGAGGAGGGAGGTGACCGCCTGGTCGATGACGTTCACGGTCGTCTCGTACCCGGCGCTGATGACCAGCAGGAGGGTGTCGCGCAGTTCGGGCTCGGTCAGGGTGGAGCCGTCCTCGTCGCGGGTGGCGATGAGGAGCGAGGTCATGTCGTCGCCCGGCTCTGCGCGTTTGGCGGCGATGAGCTCGTCGAGGAGGCCGTAGAGCCGCCCGGTGTTGGCCATGGCCTCCTCGGTGGTGAGGGTGGTGTCGAAGACACCGTCCACGAGCGCGCGGAAGCCCTCGCGGCGGGCCGTCGGGACGCCCATCATGTGCCCGATGAGGGCGATCGGCAGCGGGTACGCGAGCCGCTCGCGCAGGTCGACGACCGCTCCGCGCGGCTCGGCCGCGAGGTCGTCGAGGAGCCCGGTGACCAGGGCCTCGACGACGGGGCGCAGGGTGGCGACGCGGCGGGCGGTGAACGCGTTGGCGACCAGGCGGCGGAGCCGGGCGTGGTCGGAGCCGTAGGCGGTGAACATGTTGGAGACCGCGACCCACAGCGCGAGCGGCCACTCGGGGACGGCCTTGTCGAAGTCGGGCCAGTGGAGACGCCCGTCCTTGGACACGTCCGGGCCGGTCAGGAGCTTCCTGAGCAGCAGCGGGTCGCTGACCGACCACGCCCGCACGCCGAGGACGTCCACGAGGGCGGCGGGGCCCTGGGCGCGCAGCAGCCGGTGTTCGGCGTGGTGGTCGGCGCCGGTGGGGTCGAGCACGATCGGGGGGTTCGGCCTGATCACAGCGGGTCCTTTCGCGGGCGTACGGGGCGGGAGCCCTCGTCAAGACTGGCGGGCCACACGTGCTGACGGAAGATCAGAATGAGGCCGGGGTGGCCTGATCGCGTAGCCGCCCCGGCCATCAGGTCATCTGTCCCGGACTCTTGACTCCGCTCGCGGCAGTCGGGATCCTCGACCCACCTTTCGCTCGGAACATGACAATCCTGCGCTCCGCCGCCCGCACACCGTCCCTCGACCGAAGACGTGAGTGATGCCCATGAGACCCCCCACGCGCAGCCGTACGTCCGGCAGGCGCGGGCCGCTGGCCGTGCTGGCGCTGATGCTCGCCACCCTGACCATGCTGCTCGCCCCCGCCTCCGGTTCCGCCGCCGACCCCTCCTGGTGGAACCCCTCCGCACGCCCCGCACCCGACTCCCAGATCAACGTCACCGGCGAGCCGTTCAAGGGCACGAACGACAAGGGCGAGGTGCGCGGGTTCGTCGACGCGCACAACCACCTGATGTCCAACGAGGCCTTCGGCGGGCGCCTCATCTGCGGTCAGACCTTCTCCGTGAAGGGCGTGGCCGACGCGCTCAAGGACTGCCCCGAGCACTACCCCGACGGCTCGCTCGCGATCTTCGACTTCATCACCAAGGGCGGCGACGGCAAGCACGACCCGGACGGCTGGCCGACGTTCAAGGACTGGCCGGCCCACGACTCGCTCACCCACCAGCAGAACTACTACGCCTGGGTGGAGCGGGCCTGGCGCGGCGGCCAGCGGGTCCTCGTCAACGACCTCGTCACCAACGGGGTCATCTGCTCGGTCTACTTCTTCAAGGACCGCAGCTGCGACGAGATGACATCGATCCGGCTGCAGGCCCGCAAGACGTACGAGATGCAGGACTACATCGACAACATGTTCGGCGGCCCGGGCAAGGGCTGGTTCCGGATCGTCACCGACTCGGAGCAGGCCCGTCAGGTCATCGAGCAGGGCAAGCTGGCGGTCGTCCTCGGCGTCGAGACCTCCGAGCCCTTCGGCTGCAAGCAGATCCTGGACGTCTCGCAGTGCAGCAAGGCGGACATCGACCGCGGCCTGGACGAGCTGCACGGGCTCGGCGTGCGCAGCATGTTCCTGTGCCACAAGTTCGACAACGCGCTCTGCGGGGTCCGCTTCGACTCCGGGGCGCTCGGCACGGCGATCAACGTGGGGCAGTTCCTCTCCACCGGGACCTTCTGGAAGACCGAGCAGTGCGCGGGCCCGCAGCAGGACAACCCGATCGGCCTCGCCGCGGCGCCGAACGCGCAGAAGGAGCTGCCGGCCGGCGTGAGCGTGCCCACGTACAACCAGGACGCCCGGTGCAACACCCGCGGGCTCACCGATCTCGGCGAGTACGCGCTGCGCGGGATGATGAAACGCAAGATGATGCTGGAGCTGGACCACATGAGCGTGAAGGCCGCCGGCCGGGCCTTCGACATCATGGAGTCGGCGTCCTACCCCGGCGCGATCTCCTCGCACAGCTGGATGGACAGCAGCTGGACCGAACGGCTGTACAAGCTCGGCGGGTTCGCCGCCCAGTACATGAACGGGTCCGAGGCGTTCAGCGCGGAGGCCAAGGCCAAGGACGCCCTGCGCGACAAGTACGACGTGGGCTACGGCTACGGCACCGACATGAACGGCGTGGGCGGCTGGCCGGGCCCGCGCGGCGCCGACGCGCCGAACAAGGTCACGTACCCGTTCCGCTCCACGGACGGCGGCTCGGTCATCGACCGGCAGACCACCGGGCAGCGGACCTGGGACCTCAACACCGACGGCGCCTCGCACAACGGCCTGGTACCGGACTGGATCGAGGACATCCGGCAGGTCGGCGGCCAGGACGTGGTGAACGACCTGTTCCGGGGCGCCGAGTCCTACCTCGACACCTGGGGCGCCTCCGAGCGGCACCGGGCGGGTGTGAACCTGGCCGCGCGCGCACCCGCCTCCGCGTCCACCACCGAGTGGTGGAACCCGTTCACCACCTTCGTGGCCGACCGGGCCGTCGACGGTGACCCGGGGACACGCTGGGCGAGCGAGTGGAAGGACGACCAGTGGCTCCGCATCGACCTCGGGGAGCCTCAGCTGGTCAAGCGCGTCACGCTCGACTGGGAGCGGGCGTACGGGAAGGCGTACCGCGTCGAGCTCTCCGACGACGGCACGAACTGGCGTACCGCCTGGTCCACCGCAACCGGTGACGGCGGCCTGGACACCGTCCAGTTCGCGGGCACGACCGCCCGGTACCTGCGGGTGTACGGGGTGGCGCGCGGCACCCAGTGGGGGTACTCCCTCAAGGAGGTCGGGGTCTTCAGCGGCTGACGGAGAGCCGGGGATCCATGGCGGGACGGGGTGGGGTGACCGGACGGTCGCCCCACCCCGTCCCGTACAACGAGTACAAGCACAAGCACGGGCACGGGCACGGGAAAGGAACCAGCGCATGTCGCGTATGCCGCTCGCCGAACGGCGCCGCCAGTTGACGGAGGCCGCGATCCGGGCGATGACGCGGGACGGCGTACCGAGGACGACGACCCGCTCCATCGCCGCCGAGGCGGGCGTGTCGCTGAGCGTCTTCCACTACTGCTTCGACTCCAAGCAGGCCCTGCTCGAGTCCGTGATCACGGCGATCACCGACCACTACGTGGGGACGGTGAAGAAGGCGCTGCGGCCGCGCGAGACGTTCCGGGAGACGATCCGGGCCGGGTTCGAGGCGTACTGGGAGCACGTACGGGTCCGTCCGGGCGAGCACATGCTGACGTACGAACTCACCCAGTACGCGCTGCGCACCCCCGGGTTCGAGCCGCTGGCCCGCCGTCAGCACGAGCGGTACGCCGAGATCTACCGCGAGCTCATCGAGGAGCTCGCCGCGAGCATGATGCTCGAGCTGCGGGTGCCCGTGCCGGTCCTCGCCCGCTATCTGGCGGCGGTCACGGACGGCCTGACCCTGAACCTCCTCGTCGTGGGCCACGACGAGGAGTCCACGGCCGCGCTCCTCGACCTGGTCACCGATCAGGTCGCCGTGCTCGTCGTGGACGCGCGCGCGGCCGAATGACCGGGTTCGGCGTCAGCTGTCGGTTATAAACAGGGGATGCACCGTGCCGAACGTTATGAACTGACCTTTCCGGTGTCGGGTGACTCCATCGTGGTCACCCGGACGGACCGCAAGGGGGCCGGTGGGCATCCCGTGTACTCCGACGAGACGGGCATCGTGCAGGCCGAGATCGACGAGCACGGGAACGTACGCATGCTCGCGAGCGGCGGGCACCAGAGCCACGACGCACCCGCACGCGCCGAGCCGGTGGACTGACCCGGCGGTCCGGGCGACCCGGCTCACGGCGCGGCGGGCGGCGTGACCCGGTGGGGTCAGGCGTACGGGTCGAACGGGATGCCGGCCGGCTTCGCCTTGGCGAGGTGCGGGGCGAAGCTGCCGTCCTTCAGGCCGAAGTGGGCGCTGCCGAAGTCCGCCTGGACGAGCTTGTCGCGCACCCCGGCGGGGTAGCCGTTCCAGCCGACCAGGGCGGGGAACTGCCACTGGCCCTTGTGGTTCTCCGGCGGCTCGTCGTTCGTATTGGCGGGGCGGAAGCAGTGCGTGCTCACGCCGTCCTTGTGGTAGACGACCTTGGGGTGCGTCCCGTCCCAGCGGATCTGGTCACGGCCGTACGTGTTGAAGTTGCCGTGCGCGGAGGTGGAGACGTACTTGGCCTGGTTGTCCTGGATCCAGACCACGACGTGCTCCCAGTCGTGGCGGTGGCCGCCGAGGCTGATCCCGGGTATCGCCTGGTCCTTCTCGAAGTACAGGCCGTAGAGCACGGCGCACCAGCCGTTGTTGCACTTGGCGCGGGAGTACCCGTTGGTGTTGTCGAGGTCCCAGGCGTCCCGGCACGAGCCGTTGAGGGCGCCGGTGGGGTTGAGGCCGGGGTTGATGGTGCCGTCGGGGCCGATGGCCGCGGTGGAGTAACAGCCGTCCGTGTCGTAGTCGTAGGCGGGCTGGAACGTCTGCTCGAGCCCGTCGGCGTTGGCGGGGAGCGGCGGGGGCGGCGCCGCGAACGCGCTGCCCGAGACGGCGACGACCAGCGCGATGCTGCTGCCTAGGGTGACGGAGACCCGGCGGAACCACGAACTCGTCTTCAACTGCGTCCTCCTGAGGGACCGCGACGCGGGGTGCGAGGCGGGTGTGATGCGGGATGCCGTGCGCGTGCGCGATTGACATGCCCGGATCAGTTGTCCCGAACCCCGCTGTCGCGTGGAGAACCGGTTGATGACGGCGCGATGAAGAGAGGCGGTCGCCGGTCCCGTCAGACCTTCGCACCGGAGGGCACGTTCGGTGCCGCGGCACCCTCACCGGTCCGGCCGCTCTCGGCCTCCGGTCCGACCGGGATGAGGAAGGCGACGACGGCCGCCGCGAGGCCCACGCCACTGCCGATGAGCAGGGCGACCCTGAAGGCGCCTTCGGAGGGCAGGAGATGACCGGCGAAGTCCGTGGTCATCTGGGCGAGGACCACGCCCATCACGGCGGCGGAGACGGAGCTGCCGATCGAACGCATCAGGGTGTTGAAGCTGTTGGCCGACGCGGTCTCGGAGCGGGGCACGGCGCCCATGATGAGGGCGGGCATCGCGCCGTACGCGAGACCCACGCCGGTGTTGCAGATGAGGGTGACGACGAGCAGGCCGACGGTCGTCCCCATGAGCGGCAGGGCGCACGCGTAGCCGACGGCGATGACCAGACTGCCGACGCCGAGGGTGATCTTGGGGCCGCGCGCGGCGGTGAGCTTGGCGCCGAGCGGGGCGAGGATCATCATCATGAGCCCGGCCGGGGCCATCCAGAGCCCCATCGCGAGCATCGACTGCCCGAGGCCGTACCCGGTGGCCTCGGGCAGTTGGAGCAGCTGGGGGACGACCAGCGACTGGGCGTACATCGCGAATCCGACGAGGACCGAGGCCAGGTTGGTCATCAGGACCAGCGGGCGGGCGGTGACGCGGAGGTCCACCAGCGGCTCGGCGGTCCGCAGTTCCCACCAGCCCCAGGCGAGCAGCGCCACGACGGATGCGGCGAGGAGACCGAGCGTCGTCCCGCTGGTCCAGCCCCAGTCGGAGCCCTTGGAGACGCCGAGCAGCAGACAGATCAGCGCGGCGCCGAGACCGATCGCGCCGGGCACGTCGAAACGGCCGGCGTCGGACGCGGTACGGCCCGCGGGCACGAGCAGCCGGACGAGCAGGCCCACCACCGTCGCCAGGGCGGCGACGACCCAGAACAGCACGCGCCAGCTGGCGTTCTCGGCGACGGCGGCGGAGAAGGGGAGGCCGAGCGCGCCGCCCACGCCCATGGAGGCGCTGATCAGGGCGATGGACGCGCCCAGGCGCTCCGGCGGCAGGACGTCGCGCAGCAGGCTGATGCCGAGCGGCACCACGCCCATGCCCAGACCCTGGAGGCCCCGGCCGACGATCATCGGGACGACGGACGAGGAGAGCGCGCAGACGACAGAGCCCACGACGAGGGGCGAGACGGAGACGAGCAGCATGCGCCGCTTGCCGTACATGTCGCCAAGGCGTCCGGCGACCGGCGTGGCCACCGCCGCCGACAGCAGGGTGGCGGTGACCACCCAGGAGGCGTTGGACGCGGTGGTGTCGAAGAGCCTGGGCAGGTCGCCCAGGAGGGGCACCACCAAGGTCTGGGTGAGCGCGGCCACGATGCCCGCGAAGGCGAGGACGCCGACGACGCCACGGGGGCGGTCGTCGGTCTTGGAGCTGGTCACGGGGTTCTCCCTAGGGGCAACGCGCGTACGACACGGCAGGACGCGGGGCGGGGCTGGTGGGGCGGAGCGAGGCGACATGCATGATGCACATCATGCGCAGGATACACATAGTCTGTACTATGCACAGGACCGGTGAAGCCGCACGGGCGGGGAGGATGGGGCCATGGAAGAGAAGCCCACGCACCTGATCGAGTTCGAGACCATGCTCGTCGGGCGGCACTCGCATCTGTTTGACCCCCGTGCGCGCGGCGCGGGAGGGCGGCTCGACCGGAGCGCCTATGTGCTGCTCAGCCGCATCGAGATCGACGGGCCGCTCTCCATCGGACAGCTGAGCGACGCGTTCGGCCTGGACGCGTCCACGCTCAACCGGCAGACCGCGGCGATGCTGAAGGCCGGGGTGGTCGAACGGATCCCTGACCCCGACGGCGGGATCGCCCGGAAGTTCAGCATCACGGCGGAGGGGCGGCGCAGGCTGGACGCCGACCGGGGCGCCAACGTCCAAGGCCTGGAGCGGGTCCTGGAGAAGTGGACGCCCGACGAGGTGGCCGACTTCGCCGCGTACCTGCGGCGCTTCAACAGCGACATCGAGCGCCTGGAGGGCCGCCCCTGGCCCCGCCCCGAGGCCGCTGAGGATACGCCCTAGACTCCGGCGCATGACGACCGCCATCGCCGACCTCGCCCGGGATCTCGCGCCGACCGGCATCCTGCGGGCATCGATCAACCTGGGCAACCCGGTTCTCGCGCAGGGCACCCCCGACTCCCCCGGCGGGGTCACGGTCGACCTCGCCCGGGAGATCGGCGCGCGGCTCGGCGTGCCGGTCGCGTTCGTCTGCTTCGACGCGGCGCGCAAGTCCTACGAGGCGATGGCCACGGGCCGCGCGGACCTCTGCTTCCTCGCCGTGGAGCCGGCGCGCGAGGACGAGGTCGCGTTCACCGCGCCGTACGTCGTGATCGAGGGCGTCTACGCGGTGCCCACCGCCTCGGAGTTCGCCACTCCCGCCGAGGTGGACCGGGTCGGCGTACGCATCGGCGTCAAGCGCGGGTCCGCGTACGACCTCTACCTCACGCGCACGCTGCGGCACGCCACCCTCGTACGCGGCGACGAGGGCGCCGACGTGTTCCTCGCCGAGGGCCTGGAGGTCGCGGCGGGCATCAGGCAGCCGATGACCGCGTTCGTCGGGGCGCACCCGGAGCTCCGGCTGATCGAGGACCGGTTCATGGAGATCCGGCAGGCCGTCGGCACGACGAAGGACAAGCGGCCGGAGACCGTGCGGTTCCTGACCGAACTCGTCGAGGAGCTGAAGGCCGGCGGCTTCGTGGCCGAGTCGCTGTGGCGCTCGCACCAGTCCCCGGGCCTGGTGGCGCCGCCCCGGTAGGACACGACCCGATCGTGTTGATCTTTGGCCCTCCCCGCGCTTTCGGGCACCCGGCTCCGGCCGGGACAGTGGAGTGAACCCCGAATCACGGTGAGGAAGAACGATGGCTCTGGAGATGCGTGAGACCTGCGAGCGCTGCGAGACGGCGACGCTGCCGCAGGACGCGCCCGCTTTCATCTGTTCGTACGAGTGCACCTTCTGCGTGCCGTGCGGCGACGCCATGGCCGGCGTCTGCCCCAACTGCGGCGGCGAGCTGGTCCCCCGCCCGCGCCGGGCGGTCGCGGTCTGACCTGTCAGTGCGGGACCGGGTCGGTGCAGCCCCGGCGGCGGGCGGCTCCCGGGCGGCAGCGCAGGAGCCGGGCCACCGTCAGGAGGCCGCCGCGCAGGGCGCCGTGGCGGCTCAGCGCCTTGACGGCGTACGTCGAACAGGTGGGGGTGTACGGGCAGCACGGCGGCCGGGTCGGGCTGATCGTGTCGCGGTAGAAACCCACGGCCCCGTACAGCGCCCCGGCCACCCGCCCCGACGGGCGGCCGGCGGACGGGCGGGCGCCGGACGAGGGGCGCGCCTTGCCGAGGAGCAGGGACGCGAGGGCCACCAAGGCCATCTGAGGGCAGTACATACCGCAGGCCGAGCACTGGTCGGCCGCTCCCGCGCAGCAGCCTTCCTCGCCGTCCTCGCGCCGCTTCCGCCGCCGCGCACGCGCGGACTCCCTCGATGACATCACTTCGCCCCCTCGACGACTCGCTCGATCATACGTTTGGGACGGGCCCGCCCTCGTGGCGGGCGGGCCCGTCCCGTGCCGTCAGCGGGCCGTCGTGCCGACCGCGGCGGCGGTCGGCGCCGGGGCGTAGCCCGTCGGCCGGGCGGTGAACGTGCCCCGGCCCTGGGTGCGGCCGCGCAGCCGGGACGCGTAGCCGAACAGCTCCGCCAGCGGAACGGTCGCGGTCAGGACCGCCGTTCCGGCGCGCGCGGTCGAGCCGGTGACCCGGCCGCGGCGGGCCGCCAGGTCACCGAGCACGCCGCCCACGGCGCTGTCCGGCACCGTGACCGTGACCTCGACGACCGGCTCCAGGAGGGTCATCGCGCAGGCCCGCAGCGCCTCGCGGAGCGCGAAGCGGCCCGCCGTGCGGAACGCCATCTCCGAGGAGTCCTTGGAGTGGGTCGCCCCGTCGGTGAGCGTCACCCGCAGGCCCGTGACCGGGTGGCCGCCGAGCGGGCCCTCCACGAGCGCGTCGCGGCAGCCGGCCTCGACCGCGCGGACGTACTCCTGCGGTACGCGGCCGCCCGTGACGGTGGAGGAGAAGACGAACTCCCCTTCCTGCGCCTCCCCGACCGGCTCGACGTCGAGGACGACGTGCGCGAACTGGCCCGCGCCACCGTCCTGTTTGACGTGCCGGTACACCAGGCCCGACACCCCGCGCGCCACCGTCTCCCGGTAGGCCACCTGCGGCCTGCCGACGGCGATCTCCAGGCCCTGGGCCCGGCGGATCTTCTCCACGGCCACCTCCAGATGCAGTTCGCCCAGGCCCGAGAGCACGGTCTGACCGGTCTCGGGGTCGGTCCTGACCGTCAACGAGGGGTCCTCCTCGACAAGTCGGGCAAGCGCGGACGCCAGCCGGTCGGTGTCCAGGCTCCGGCGCGCCTCGACCGCCACGGAGACGACCGGGTCGGCCGGCGTGGGTGGTTCGAGGAGCAGCGGGGCGGAGGGCGCGCAGAGCGTGGCACCGGCGCGGGCCTCCTTCACGCCGACGACCGCGACGATGTCGCCGGCCCGGGCGGAGTCCACCTCGGTGTTCCGGTCGGCCTGCACGCGCAGGATCCGGCCGACGCGCTCGGTGCGCCGGGCGGCGACGTCGAGCACGGTGTCCCCCTTTCCGATGGTCCCCGCGTACACGCGGAGGTAGGTGAGCCGCCCGGTGGCGGTCGAGTTGACCTTGAAGACGAGCGCGGCGAAGGGTTCCGCCGGGTCGGCGGCCCGTTCCCGTTCCGCGCCGTCCAGGGTGCCGCGCACGGGCGGCACGTCCAGGGGCGAGGGCAGATAGGAGACGACGGCGTCGAGCAGCGGTTCCGTACCCCGGTTGCGGTAGGCGGAGCCGCAGAGCACGACGACGCCCTCGCCGGTCCGGGTCAGGTCGCGCAGCGCCGCGGTGAGGGTGTCCGCGCCGAGGGTCTCTTCGGCGCAGAACTCCTCCAGGGCGTCCGGGTGGAGTTCGGCGACCGCCTCTTCCAGGGCGCGGCGCCTGAGCCGTGCCTCCGTCACGAGCTCCTCGGGGACGGGCCCCTCGGTGTACGTGTCGGCGCCCGTCTCCCAGACCAGGGCGCGCAGGCGCACCAGGTCCACGACGCCCGTGAAGGCGTCCTCGCGGCCGATGGGCAGCTGGACGACGAGCGGCACGGTGTGCAGGCGGTCCCGGATCGAGGCGACTGCCGTGTCCAGATCGGCGCCCGCGCGGTCCAGCTTGTTGACGAACGCGATCCGGGGGACGCCGTGCCGGTCGGCCTGGCGCCACACGGTCTCGCTCTGCGGCTCGACCCCGGCGACGGCGTCGAACACGGCGATCGCGCCGTCGAGGACGCGCAGCGAGCGCTCCACCTCGTCGGAGAAGTCGACGTGTCCGGGCGTGTCGATGAGGTTGATCCGGTGGTCGTCCCAGACGCAGGAGACGGCCGCCGCGAAGATCGTGATGCCCCGGTCGCGTTCCTGGGTGTCGAAGTCGGTGACGGTGGTGCCCTCGTGGACCTCGCCGCGTTTGTGGACGGCGCCGGTGAGGTAGAGCATCCGCTCGGTCACGGTGGTCTTGCCGGCATCGACGTGGGCGAGGATGCCCAGGTTGCGGACGCGGTTCAGGGGGCTGGTGGGGAGCTGACGGGAAAGCGGGGTACGCACGGCCCGGACCTTTCGGTGGGTACGAGAAAGGGTCGGCGCGATTCCCGGACGAAGCGGCCCGGAGGCGGGCGGAGAGGGACACCCTCGGGCCTCGCGGCGACGGCGCGCACGGCTCTCGCGGCACGCGCCGGGCTGGGCAGGGGGTGTCAGGTGTTCGTCACGGGGTCCGGTGGCGGCCGCGCAGCCGGCACCGGAGAGACCGGGACGTCAGGATCACGTCGTACCGGGACCGGGGAACGACGACGGTGGTCTGGCAACACACGGTCGGGCTCCCCTCGTTCGGTCGTCGGCGCGCACGCCGTGATCTCGGCGGTGCGTGCTGCGAGTGTAGGGAGTGGAGCCCGGCCGGGTCACCGGGTTTTAGGGAAGGGCCCGTTCGGCGAAGTACGCCGCCACGTCCGCCTCCGTGACCTCGGCGAGCGTGGCCGGGGTCCAGCGCGGGGCGCGGTCCTTGTCGATGACCTGGGCGCGGATGCCCTCGACGAGGTCGGCGGAGGTGAGGGCGGCGTGGGAGAGCCGGAACTCCACGGCCAGGACGGCCTCCAGGGAATCCATGACTCGGGCCCGGCGGAGGGCCGCGAGCGTGACCTTGAGGGCGGTGGGCGACCTGCTCAGGAGGGTGGTGGCGGACTCCTTGGCCTCGGTGATCCCTGAGTCGAGGAGCCGGTCGATGACCTCCTCCACCGTGGGCGCGGTGTAGGCCGTGTCGATCCAGTCGCGTGCGGCCGCCAGGCGGCCGGGCGGGGCGGTCCTGGCGAACCGCGGCAGCACCTCGTGCGCGGGGGCGCGCGTGAGCTCCTCGGCCAGGCCGGGAAGGTCCTCTGACGGTACGAAGTGATCGGCGAGGCCGGTCAGGAGGGCATCGGCGGCGTCCGCCTGAGCGCCGGTCAGGGCGAGATGGGTGCCCAGTTCGCCGGGCGTCCGGCTCAGCAGATACGTACCGCCGACGTCGGGCACGAACCCGATGCCCGTCTCGGGCATGGCCACGCGGGAGCGTTCGGTGACGACGCGGACGGAGCCGTGGGCCGAGACGCCGACGCCGCCGCCCATCACGATCCCGTCCATGAGGGCTACGTACGGCTTGGGGTAGCGGGCGATGCGGGCGTTGAGCCGGTACTCGTCCCGCCAGAAGCCGAGGGTCTCCGTGCCGCCCGCGCGGGCGTCCTCGTAGATGGCCCGGATGTCGCCCCCGGCGCACAGTCCGCGTGCGCCCGCGCCCTGGATGACGACGGTCTCGACCGCCGGGTCGTCCTCCCAGGCGGTCAGCGCCTCGTCGATGCCGAGCACCATGGCGTGGGTGAGCGCGTTGAGGGCGCGAGGCCGGTTCAGGGTGAGGAAGCCGGCTCGCCCTTCGGTGCGGACGAGGACGTGCGGACCGTCCGCGTCCTGCGGGGTGTCCTGGTTGAGTCGCATGGTCGCGTCACCTTCCTCCGAACGATCTTCCGGCCACCGTATCGCCACGGTCCGCGGCCGTCCGGCACCGGGGATTCGCTCAGGACCGGGGGCTTCCCCCGGGACCGGCGGCTTCCCGTCAGGACCGGGGGCGTCCCCCAGGACCCCGGGGGCTTTCCCCCAGGCCGGGATGAGTACGGGCACTCAGGCGGCAGCCCCCGTGGCGTTCGTAGCCTCCGTCGTATGAACAGTCATCAGGCCGTCGCTGACGGCCCCCTCCGTGTCGGGATCACCGGGGTCGGCGCCTGCCTGCCCGAGCAGGTCGTGGATTCGGAGGAGCTGCGCCGGCGGGTCGTCGCCGGCAGCGGGATGGCGCTGCCCGCCGGGGTGTTCGAGCGGGCGACCGGGATTCTGACGCGCAGGGCCGTGCGGCCGGGCGAGTACGCCTCCACCCTCGCGGTGGGAGCCGCCCGGCAGGCGCTCGGGCGGGCCGGGGTCGAACCGGCGGACGTCGACCTGCTGGTGTTCGCCTCCGCCACCCGCGACATGGTGGAGCCGGCCACCGCCCACATCGTGCAGGCCGAACTGGGCTCCCGGGCCCACGCGTTGGACGTCACCAACGCCTGCAACAGCTTCGTCAACGGCATCGACCTCGCCCGTACGATGATCCTGGCCGGGCGCGCCCGGCGGGCCCTCGTCGTCACCGGGGAGACCCCGAGCAGGGCCGTCCGGCACGACCCCGCCGACCTGGCCCAGTTCCGGGACGGGTTCGCCGGCTACACCTTCGGTGACGCGGGCGCCGCGGTGGTCCTGGAGACGGTGGACCGGGGCGGGATCCTCGACGTCGACAGCGAGACGCACTCCGAACACTGGCCGGTCGGCGGGATATTCGGCGGCGGTTCACGCCATCCGCGCGGCGACGAGCACACGTACTTCCAAGGTGACGGCAGCGAGTTGCGCGAGGTGTTCGAGAAGGTGGGCACCTCCGTGATCGACCGGATGCGCCACCGAACGGGCCTCGACTGGCGCCACTTCCGGCACGTCCTGGTCCATCAGGTCACCGTGCCGTATCTGCGGCGGTTCGTGGAGATCACCGGCGTCCCCGAGGACCGTCTGGTCGTCACCGTCCCCGAGCTCGGCAACATCGCGAGCGCGACGCTCGGTGTCCAACTGGAGCGGGTCCAGGGGGACTTGCGGCCCGGTGACCGGGTCCTGTTGGTGGGGCTCGGCGGTGGCGTGAGCATCATGACGATGGTGTGGGAGAAGGCATGAGCGACACACTGTGGGTGGTGGTGCCCGCGCATCAGGAGGCCGCGCGCATCGGCGACACGCTGGAGGCGCTGGCCGCCCAGGCGGACCGGGACTTCGAGCTGGTCGTCGTCGACAACGCCTCCGAGGACGACACCGCCGCCATCGCCCGGGACTTCGCCCGGCGGGCGCCGTTCCCCGTCCATGTGCTCGACGAGCGCGACAAGGGCGTGGGGTGCGCCGTGGACACCGGCTTCCGGTACGCGATCGGGCGCGGGGCCGGGCTCCTGGCCCGGACGGACGCCGACTGTCTGCCGCACCCGGGCTGGACGGCCGCCGCGCGGACCGCGCTGGACGAAGGGGCGGGCCTGGTGTGCGGCCGGATCGACGCCCGCCGCGACGAGCACGGGCCGGTCGGGCGGGCCCTGTTCCGTTCGCTCGTCCGCGTCGCCGCGTTCTTCGGGCGAGTGCGCCCGGCGCACCGGCGGCGGCACGGCTATCTCGCGCCGTACCGGATGCACGCCGGCAACAACATGGCCATCACCGCGCACCTGTACGAGGCCGTCGGCGGGATGCCCCGCCGCCCCTCCCCCACCGACCGGCTCTTCCTCAACCGGGTGCGCCGCTCCACCACCGCGATCGTGCACGCCCGCGACATGGTCGTGGAGAACTCCACCCGGCGGCTGCGCGCGTACGGGATCGTCGGCACCGCCCGCTGGTACCTGGACCGGGGACCGGGCCGGCACGGAGAGGACCCGCGCTGATGCTGGACGCTCTCGCCCACACCCTGCGGTCGCGCCCCGACCGCCCGGCCGTGCTCGGCACGACCCGCTCCGGCGCCGTACGGACGAAGGCCACGTGCGGGGAGCTGGCCGACCTCGCCGACGGGTACGCCCGCGCGCTGCACGCGCGCGGGCTGCGGCGCGGCGACACGGTCGGGGTCGCGGGGCGGCCCGGGCCGCGCGCGCTCGCCGTGCTGCTCGCCGTCCACCGGCTCGGCCTGCGGGCGGCCGTGCTGGACCCCGGTGCCGGCCCGGACGTGCTGCGGGCGCGCCTGGCGCTTGCCCGCCCCGACCTCGTGCTCGCCGACGCGACCGCCCAGGCGGTGGCCGGGTGGGCGCGGCCGCTCGCCCGGCGGGCCCGGCTCGCGCTGCCGGACCTCGCGGAGCTCGGCGGTCCCGTGGCCACGGTCGGCCGGCGGCTGCCGGGGTGCGCCCCCGCGTTGTCGTCCCGGCAGGCGGGTACGGGTGCGTCGGTGCTCCCGCGCGCGGTGGACGAGGACGGGGACGCGGTGATCGTCTTCACCTCGGGCACGACCTCGCGGCCCCGCGCAGTCGTCCACACCCGTTCCTCGCTGGCCGCGGGCATGGCCACGGTGACCGGACTCGTCCGCCCGGAGCCGGGGTCGCCCGTGCTCGGCGGCACGTTCTTCGTCCTCGTACCGTCACTCGCGAACGGCGCGCCGGTCGCCCTGCCGGCCCGCTCACCGCGGGTCCTCGCGCGGCAGATGCGCCGACTGGCGCCCCAGGCAACCTATTTGACGCCACCTCAGCTGCGGGCGGCGCTCGCGGTGGACGCGCGGTTCAGCGGGCGGGTGTGGACCGGTTCGGCCCCGGCGAGCGCGGAACTGCTCACGCGGGTGAAGCGGGCAGGGGCGCGGGAGGCGTGGGGGGTGTACGCGCTGACCGAGCTGTTCCCGGCCGCGGCGGTCGAGCAGGCGGAGAAGGCGGCGTTCACCGGCGACGGCGACCTCGTGGGCGCGCCGCTGCCGGGCGTCGCGGCACGGCCAGGACCGGGCGGCGAGCTACTGCTCTCCGGCCCGGCGGCCCGGCACCGCTACCTCGGGGAGGAGCCCGAGCCGTGGGTACGCACGGGTGACCAGGGGCGGCTCGACGCGGCCGGCCGGATCGTGCTCGCGGGCCGCAGCAAGGACATGGTCCTCAGGCGGGCGGAGAACATCTACCCCGGTCTGTACGAGCCCGCGCTGCACGTGCCGGGTGTCGAACTGGCCCTCCTGGTGGGCGTCCCGGCCGGGGACGGCGACGAACGCCTGGTCGCCGTCGTCCAGCCCCACCACGAGGCCGACCCCGCCCGGGTCCGGGCCGCCCTGGCCGGCCCCCTGAGCCGCATGGGCACGGCCCGCCCGGACGCCCTCCTCCTCGCCGACATCCCGCTGTCCGGCCGCTCCCTGAAGCCGGACCGGGCGGCCACGGCGAGACTCGCGGCGGCGCGGACGACGGGGGCGGGACGATGAGGGCGGCTACCGCGCTTCGGGGCGCCCGGCGGCGGGACCGGCGGGTGTACACGCGGTCGCATCCGCTGCTGTTCGCGCTGCTCGCGGCCGTCCGGCGGCGGCCGGTAGCCCGACTCGGGCGGGCGGTCCTGGTGAACGGGGCCGAGCCGTACCGGGAGGCGCTCACCCGTATCCCGCTGGACCGCGCGGCGGCCGGGACCACGGGTGGTGCGGCGCGTGAACTCTCCGGCGGGGGAACGCTGTTCGACCAGGAGGGTGCCGACCACCGCGGCACCCGGCGCGCCGTCGCCGAGGAGCTGGGCGCGGCAGGGGTCGAGCGGCTGCGGCCGGTCTGGCGGGCCGTGCTCGACCGCGAGCTCGCGCCGCTCGCGGCCGGCCACACCGTCGACCTCGTCCCGCTGGCCCGCGAACTCGCCGGTGCGACCGTCCGCGCCCTGCTGGACAGCACGGCCGAGGCCTCGGCCCTCGCGGAGGCCGCCGCGGACGCCGCGTCGGCAGCCGTACGCGACCACCTCCCGGGCCCCCGCCCGCCGGGCACCGCCCGCGCGGCGGCCAGGGCGACCGCGCGCCTGGAGGCGCTGCTCGGGGGTGCGGGGCCCTCGTGCCCGCACGACGCCGGTGCCCCTCACCCGGACGTCGCGCTGCGCGCCATGATCGTCGTCGCCGCCGTCAACACCACCGTCGCCGCCCTCCCGCGTGCCGTCGCCTGGTGTGCCGACGGCGGGTTGTGGGACGAGGCGGCCGACGACCGGCTGCGGGGTGCGCTCGTCGGGGAGCTGTTGCGGGTCACCGCGCCGTCCCCGTTGCTGCCGCGCGTGGCGGCGGCCGATGCCGTGCTCGGCGGGTGTCCGGTGAAGGCCGGGGACCGCCTTGTGCTCGTGGCGCGGCACGCCGTGGGCGCGGACGTCGACCCGCCGGACGCGCACCGGCCCGCACCGCCCGCCGTCGCCCGGCTCGTCTTCGGGGCCGGCCCGCACGCCTGCCCGGGCGCGCGGCTCGCCCTGGCGCAGTTGGACGACGTCCTGGCCTCACTCGCCCCGTACCGTCCGGCCGTCGTCACCGCGCGCGTGGACCGGCGGGCCGCGCTGCCCGGCTGGCGCCGCCTCACCGTCCGCGCGACCACCGCCGTCCGCGCCTCCACCGCCCCGCTCCCCCGTCCGGAGAACCCCTCATGATCACGATCGCCGTCACCGGAGCGAGCGGCTTCTGCGGCTCGCACGTCGCCGCCCTCGCCGCCGCGCGCGGCGCCGACGTGCTGTGTGTGGGGCGGCGGCCCGGACCGGTCGGCCGGCACGTCCCCTGGGACGCCGAGAGCGGGCCACCCGACCTCTCCGGAGCCGACCTCGTCGTGCACTGCGCGGCGGCCGTCGGCGACCCCGTGCCCGGGTCGCCGGCCGAGGCGACCATGCGCGCCGTGAACGTCGACGGCACCGCCCGCCTCCTGGAGGCCGCCGGGGGCCGCCCGGTCGTCTGGGTCAGCAGCTCCAGCGTGTACGCGCCCGGCCCCGGGCGGGACCGGATCATCGAGGACCATCCCGTCGACGGGCAGCTCAACGCGTACGGACGTACGAAGGCGGCCGGCGAGGTCCTCGCGCTCGCGTCCGGAGCCGTGGTCCTGCGCCCGCGCGCGGTGTACGGCCCGGGCGACCCGCACCTGGTGCCCCGGCTCCTCGCGCGGGTCAGGGCGGGGCGGCTGCTGCTGCCGGGCCCCGACGTGGCCCTGAGTCTGACGGCCGTCGAGAACCTCGCCGGCGCGTGCCTCACGGCAGCCAGCTGGGACCCGGGCGCCTACAACATCGCCGACCCCGTCCCGTACCGCCGTGACGAAGCGGTACAGACCGTCCTGCGGGCCCACGGCGTGCGCGCCCGGATCCATCACCTCCCCGTACGTCTGGCGTGGGGAGCGGCCGCGGCGGCGGAGGCCCTCGGGCGCCTGCGGCCCGGCGCCGAGCCGCCGCTGACGCGGTACGCCGTCGATCAGCTGGCCCACCGGGTCGTCCTGGACGTGTCCAAGGCGCGGGCCCGGGGCTGGCGCCCCGACCGCACGCTCGCCGACTACGTCGCCACTCCGGGCGCGCCGCACACGAAGCGTCGCCCGGCGGGGACGCGCCGCGCCGGGGAGCGCGGCAACAGGACACGCCCCATGAGCTGATGTATGCCTTTCACATGGATGCCCGTCGGCGCGACCCCGCATCCCGCCTCTCTCGGCGCGGCGGGCGACGGCTGCTGCTCGGCGCGTCGTTCGCGCTGATCGCGGCGGTCACCGTGGTGGACATCCTGGCTCCGCCCGAGGTCCACCTGGGGCCGTTCCTGATCGCCGCGCCCGCTGTGACGGCCTCCTTCGCGGGGCCGCGCATGACGGCTTTCGTGGGCGCGGTCGCGGTCCTCGCGCAGTCGGTGGTGGCGATCGCGCGGACGAGCCTGACCGATCTCAACCACACGTACCAGATCATCGCGCTGGTCCTCATCTCGGTCATCGTCACCTTCTTCGCCTACCTGCGCGAGCAGCACGAGAGCAAGGTGACCCAGCTCCGTTCGATCGCCCAGGCCGCCCAGAGCGTCGTCCTGCGCCCGCTCCCCCACCGGGCGGGCCCGCTGCACATCGCGTCGGTCTACCTGGCGGCCGAGGAGGAGGCGCAGATGGGCGGCGACCTGTACGCCGCGGCCCGTACGGCGTCGGGGACCCGGCTGCTGATCGGGGACGCCCGGGGCAAAGGGCTCGACGCGATCAGCGAGGCGTCGCTCGTCCTCGGCGCCTTCCGGGTCACGGCCCGCCGGGAGTCCGAGCTGCCCGCACTCGTCGGGCACCTGGAGGCTGGGGTCGGCTCGGAGGAGCCGGAGGACGTCTCGGCGCCCGGGCCCGGCACGGGCGAGGCGGCCGACGACGCCGCCGAGGCCTTCGTGACCGCGCTGGTCCTCGACATCCCGGACCGTGAGCCGGTGGTACGGCTCGTGAACTGCGGGCATCCGCCGCCGCTGCTGTTGCGCGAGGGGCGGATCGTGCCCCTGGACACCGCCGAGGCGAGCCCTCCGCTGGGCCTCGCGGACGTGCTCTCCCCCGACGTGACCGTGGAGACCTTCCCCTTCGACGTCGGGGACGTCCTGCTGCTGTACACGGACGGGGTCGTCGAGGCCCGCGACCGCGCCCGGGCCTTCTACCCACTGACGGAGCGGCTCGCCGCGTGGATCGGCGAGGACCCGCCGACCCTGCTCGGCCACCTCAGGGACGACCTGCGGGCGTACGCGGGCGGTCACCTCGGCGACGACGCGGCACTCGTCGCCGTCGAGCGCCTCGCGCCCAACCCGTAGACCGCTGGACGGCGCCCGGCGACATCGCGCATGTCCACGGCCTGATCTACGTTCGGAAGGAGGGACTCACCCGGCAGCCCCGGACCGAAGGAGCGCGCCATGGCGGCGGACGCGGGTTTCGGCACGTCGTACTGGTTGCGTGACACCCCCTCCCCCGAGCGGCCCGCGCTCGCCGAGGACCTCAGGGCGGACGTCGTCGTCGTCGGCGGCGGCATCGCGGGGCTGTGCACCGCGTACGAGCTGGTGCGCGCGGGGCGCGAGGTGGTGCTCCTGGAGGCCGACCGGATCGGGCTCGGGGTCACCGGGCACACCACCGGGAAGCTGACCGCGCTGCACGGCCTCACCTACGCGCGGCTCCGCGACACCCACGGCGCCCTCGCCGCCTCCCGGTACGCCCTCGCCCAGCGGGACGCGATGGACCACGTGGTCCGGCTGTGCGCGGACACGGGCATCGACGCCGAACTGGAGCGGGCCCCCGCCTACACGTACGTCACGGACCCGGGTCGGGCCGACGAGGTCCGCTCCGAGGCCGCGGCCGCCCTGGAGGCGGGGCTTGACGTCGCGTACCTGACGGAGACCGACCTGCCCTTCCCGGTCGCGGCGGCCGTACGCCTCGACGACCAGCTGCTCTTCCACCCCCGCAGGTTCCTCCTCGGCCTGGCGGAGGCCTTCGTCGCGCGCGGCGGCACGATCCACGAGCACACCCGGGTCACGGAGCTGCGGGAGCACGCGGACTGCCGGCTGACCACCGAGGCGGGTCACACGGTCCACGCGCGGGACGTGGTCGTCGCCACGCACTTCCCGCTGACCGTGCACAGCTCGCTGCTCGCCCGGCTCTCGGTCCGGCGCGAGCTGGTGGTGGCGGCCCCCGTGCCGGCCGACCGGGCACCGCGGGGCATGTACGTCAGCCCGGAGGACCGTACGCGCTCGGTGCGCACGGCCCCGTACGACGAGGGGCACAGGCTGCTCCTCGTCACCGGCGAAGCCTGCGAGCCGGGCACCGATCACGCCGGGGAGCGGCTCGAGCGGCTCACCGGGTGGGCCCGGCGGATCTTCCCGGAGTTCGGGGAGGCCACGCCGGCGTACCGGTGGGCGGCGCAGGACGTGATGTCGGCGGATCACCTCCCGTACGTGGGCCATGAGCATCCGGACACGCAGCACGTCTTCGTGGCCACCGGCTTCGGCGGCTGGGGCATGAGCAACGGGGCGATGGCGGGGCGGCTCCTCGCCGCGCACGTCACGGGGGCGCCGCGCCCGGACTGGACCGAGCTGTTCGACCCGCGCCGCACCCTGCCCCTGCGGGAGTACCCCGATGTGGCCAGGGCGCAGGCGTCGGTGGCCCGCCACTACCTGGCGGCCCGTCCGCCGCGCTGCACGCACATGGGGTGCGAGCTGGGATTCAACGAGCTGGAGGACACCTGGGAGTGTCCCTGCCACGGTTCGCGGTTCGCGGCGGCGGACGGGCGGGTGCTGCAGGGGCCGGCGACCCGGCCCCTGCAACGTCCCGACTGAGCGGGATCAGCGGCGCAGCGGGCCCTCGCAGGTGAAGTCGGAGGTGCCGGCCCTGCGGTCGGACCAGATGTCGACCGGTCCGAAGGAGCAGTTCATGTCGTTGAAGTTGTTGCCTCCGGTGAGGCTGCGGTCGAGGACGAAGTAGTCGACCGTCTCCGACATGTCCTTGAAGACCTGGTCCGGGTCGGAGGCCGCGCCGAGGTTGGCGGTGATCCGGCCGGTGCACACGAAGCGCGGCAGCGTCGGGTCGCCGCTCGCCGTGCAGGTCGGGGTGTTGCTCGTGGCGGCCGCGAACGCGGTCCGTATCTCGGCCGGGGTGGCGTGCCGCAGTCCGGCGGTGGGCTCGTGGCGGGTGTCGGGCACGAACAGGTCGTCGACGTCGGCGATCTGGCGGTCGAGGAAGGCGTCGTAGTCCCGCTGGGTGCCCGCGTCCTTGCCGATGCTGCTCCGCCAGGCGTCGTAGCCCTGGACGTCGCCCGCGCGGAGGTAGCCGTACATGGCGCGGAGTTGCGCGGGCCGTTCGGTCCACAGGTACTCGAAGAAGGTGCCGGCGTAGTTGTAGAACCGGAAGCCGTCGCCGTCGTAGGTGGCGTGCAGGATCTGGTCGACGGTCATGCGCGGGCCGCCGCCCGCGGTGTCCCGGATGATGCCCTGCACGAGGGACTTGCGGACCGCGACGCCGTCGTCGCGGGTGGCGCCGTCGAAGAACTCGGCCGTTCCCTCGTCCATGGCGGTGGTGCGGTCGTTCTCGTACCAGGGGCCCTCGCCGAAGAAGCCGGGGACGGCGTAGCGGCCGTTGAGGTAGTGGACGTACTCGTGGCGGAAGAGCTCTTCGAGGGTGAGGCTGGAGTCCTGCGGCACGCGGCGCTGGTACGTGTAGAAGGTCGCGCCGCGCTCGATGTAGATGCCGCCGTTCTCGGTGCCCATGCCGGTGAGGATCGGGTGGTACGTCTCGTAGTCCTGCCGGGAGGCGTAGAGCACCACGGTGAGGACGGTGTTGGGGTCGCCCGCGAGCGGCTGCTCGGTGCCGAGCACGCGGTGGAACTGGGACTTGACCTGCTTGCTCGCGTAGTAGAGCTGGTCGACGGTGGCCCGGTCGAGCCCGGTGCGGACCTTGATGGCGCCGTTGTCGTAGCTGTACGTGTACGGGAAGATCTTCGCCTCGATGTCGGCCTTGCAGACCTTGTACGGGGCGCAGGCCTCGTAGAAGTTGAGCCAGCCGACGAGGGAGGCCCACGGGGCGCTGCCGTGGCCGAAGTTGGTCTCGACAGGGCCGAGGAGTCCGCCGATGTCGGCGACGATCCGGGTCTTGAGGCTGTCGATCTGGCCGAAGCGTCCGTACTCGCCCAGGGCGTCGCGGACGACCCACGCGTTGGCGGTGTTCTTGAGGTGCGTGTAGGTGGAGAAGTCCTTGAACGCGGCGCGGTAGCCGGCGTTCTGCGCGGCGGCGGTACGGAAGGCGGTGTCCTGGTTGCCGGGGTAGACGCCGAGGTAGTTGACGGAGAGCGCGGCGAGGGCGGCGCCGCCCCAGGTCGGGTCGGTCGCGGTCTGCGGGTGTGCGGCGCCCATGCGGGCGAGGACCTGGGCGATCAGGCCGAGTTGGTGCTGCCGCAGGCCGGGGGCGCTGCCGGTGTAGAGGGCCTCGCGGAGCGTCTGGGCGTTCTCCGGGGTGACGTCGAAGGTGCGTGCGGCGTAGGCGTAGGCGGCGGTGGCCGCGCGCATGGTCTCGACGGTGGGGGCGTCGGTGATGTCGATCTCGGACCGGCTGAAGTCGTGGTACGCGACGGCGTGGAGGTAGGTGAACATCTCCAGGAGGTGGCTGGAGTTGGTGCCGTCGTGGCCTGCGGCGAGGCTCTTGATGCGCTGGGCGACGGCCTGGACGTGGGCGTCCGACATCACGGGGACGAGGCGTGCGTCCCAGGTCCAGATGAGGTCGCGCAGACAGCCGTCGGCCTGGACGGCGGGGTCGGCGAGGAAGTCGGCGAACTGGGTGGGGGTCAGCCCCTTGATGCCGTCGAGGGTGCAGGGGACGCCTGCGGCGGTGGTGGCGGCCCGGGAGGCGGCCGCCGTCCGTGCGGTGGTGCGCGGCGCGGTCTGGGGGCCGGGGACGCGGCCCTCGGTGACGCCACGGGGTGCGGCGGCGGGCCCGGTCTTCATCTCGGGGGCCGTCGCGAGGCGCTCCACCTCGTCGTGCGGGTTCGGGGCGTACGTCACCGGTGCGGTCGGACCGGTGACGCCGGGCCCGAAGGTGCCGGGCTGCGCGGCGGGAGGCGTGGTGGGGGCCACGGCCTGGGCGGAGGTGGCGAGCGGTGCGGTGAGGCCGGCGGTGAGCACCACGGCGAGCAGGGTCGTGCGCACGGTTCTGTGCTGGGACACGAGGTCTCCTGTGAGGGGTGAACTTCCTTGGGGAGCAGGGCTGTTGGGATGGTTTGACATGGCCCTGCCCTTGGCATGCCGGGTAACATAGCAATGTGAAATTGCACTGAACAGCCTTGCGTCACGCCAGTTTTCCGCACTCACACCGTCCGACACCTCGGCACCGAAGCCGTTTCAGGCACCGAATCCCCGTTCAACCAGGGTCTGTTGGGTGTCTTGGCAAGCCGAGTGGCATGTGAAATATTACTGACGTGCCCACGAGACACCCTTCCACGGCGGCCGACGTCATCGTCGTCGGCGCCGGAATGATCGGCGCGGCCTGCGCGTACTACGCCGCACGCGCGGGCCTCTCCGTCACCGTCGTCGACCGCGGCCCCGTCGCGGGCGGCACGACGGGAGCGGGCGAGGGCAACCTGCTGGTCTCCGACAAGGAGCCCGGTCCCGAGCTCGACCTCGCCCTGCTCTCCCTCCGGCTGTGGCGCGAACTCGCCCCCGCCCTGCGGACGGAGACCGAGTTCGAGGCCAAGGGCGGCCTGGTGGTCGCCTCCGACCCGGCCGGTCTCGACGCGCTGCGCCGGTTCGCCAAGGACCAGGGCACGGCCGGTGTCGAGACGTACGAGATCCCCGGCGACCGGCTCCACGACCTGGAGCCGCACCTCGCCGACGGCCTCGTCGGGGCGTTCCACTACCCGCAGGACGCCCAGGTGCAACCGGCGCTCGCGGCGGCGCGGCTGCTGCGCGCGTCGGGCGCCACGCTGCGCCTCGGTGAGGAGGTCACCACCCTGCTCACCGGGGCCGACGGCACCGTGCGCGGGGTCTGCACGGCGACCGGGGCGGAGGTGCGCGCGCCGTACGTCGTGAACGCCGCCGGGAGTTGGGGCGGCGAGCTGGCCCGGCTCGCGGGCGCCGACCTGCCGGTGCTGCCCAGGCGCGGCTTCGTCCTGGTGACCGAGCCGCTGCCGCGCCTCGTGCGCCACAAGGTGTACGCGGCGGACTACGTCGCCGACGTCGCGAGCGACTCGGCCGCGCTCCAGACCTCCCCCGTCGTCGAGGGAACGCCCGCCGGACCGGTCCTGATCGGCGCCAGCCGGGAGCGGGTCGGCTTCGACCGCACGCTGTCGCCACGGGCCGTGGGCCGGCTCGCGGCGGGCGCCGCACGGCTGTTCCCGGTCCTGGCCGGCGTACGGGTGATGCGGGCGTACGCGGGCTTCCGCCCGTACCTGCCCGACCACCTGCCGGCGATCGGCCCCGACCCGTGCGCCCCGGGGCTGCTGCACGCCTGCGGCCACGAGGGCGCGGGCATCGGACTCGCCCCGGCGACGGGCCTGTTGATCTCCCGGTTCCTGACGGGGGCGGCGCCCGACCTGGACGCGCGGCCCTTCCGCCCGGAGCGGTTCGCCGAGGAGACTCCGGGGGTACGCACGTGACCCGGATCGACCCGACGGACACGATCGACCAGTCCGACCCCCTCGACACAGCAGACGGGACTGACCCGATCACGGCGATCCACGCGATCGGCCCGGTTGACCCGCCCGACGCGATCGGCCCTACCGACCCGACCTCCGTCCCCCTTCGGCTGGGAGTGAGCATGCTCCGTCGTTTCCGGCGCCGCGCCGACCGTGCGCGCGGTCCGCGCGAGCTCGTCGACGCGCGGCCGTCCGGTCCGCCCGTACCGTTCACGTTCGACGGGCGGCCGATGACCGCGCTGCCGGGGCAGACCCTCGCCGCCGCGTTGTGGGCGGCGGGGATCCTCAGCTGGCGCACCACCCGGGTCGGGGGCAGGCCGCGTGGGGTGTTCTGCGGGATCGGCCAGTGCTTCGACTGCCTGGTCACCGTCAACGGCCGCCCGGGCCGCCGCGCCTGTCTCGTCCCGGCCGCGCCCGGGGACGTCGTCACCACGCAGGAGGGACACGGCCGTGCCGACCTCGACACCCCGTAGCGACGCTCAGGCCCCGTACGACCTGGTGGTCGTCGGCGCCGGGCCCGCCGGGCTCGCGGGCGCCGTCACCGCCGCCGAGCGGGGGCTCTCCGTGGCGCTGCTCGACGGCGACGCCCGGCTCGGCGGCCAGTTCTACCGGCATCCCGCACCCGGTCTCGGGGCCGCGCGGCCGGAGGCGCTGCACCACGACTGGGCCGCGTTCGACGGGCTGCGCCGGCGCTGGGAGGCCAGCGGGGGCGTCCATCTCCCCGAGCACCACGTGTGGACCGTGACGCCCGAGCGGGCTGTGGGCGTCCGGGGCGCGGGGGCGGACGGCGCCTGCTGGGCGGTGCACGCCGTGACCGGGCCCGACGGGGACGGGGAGCGTCCCGCGCTCGTCCGGGGCCGGGCCGTCCTCCTGGCCACGGGGGCGGCCGAGCGTCAGCTCCCCTTCCCCGGCTGGACCCTGCCCGGAGTCGTCGGGGCGGGCGGCGCGCAGGCGATGCTCAAGTCGGGGCTCGTACTGCCCGGAGGAGGACACGAGCCGCGAGTCGTCGTCGCGGGCAGCGGGCCGCTGCTGTTGGCCGTCGCCTCCTCGCTGGTCGCGGCCGGGGCGCGGGTTCCGGCGTTGGTGGAGGCCGCCGGGTTCCTCGGCTACGCGCGCCGGCCCGGCGTCCTCGCGAAGGTCCCCGGCAAGTGGGTGGAGGCCCTGACGCACGGGGTGCCGCTGGCGGTGCACGGGGTGCGGCCGTACGCGCGGCACGCCGTGGTCCGGGCGCACGGCACGGAGCGGGTCGAGGCGGTGACCGTGGCCCGGCTCGACCGCGCGTGGCGGCCCGTCCTGGGCACGGAGCGGCGGATCGCCTGCGACGCCCTGGCCGTGGGGCACGGCCTCGTCCCCCGGATCGACCTGGGCACGTCGCTGGGCTGCTCGACGCGCACGACGGAGGACGGCGCGCCGGCCCTCGTCGTGGACGCGAGTCAGCGCACGTCGGTGCCCGGACTGTGGTCGGCGGGCGAGACGGCCGGCGTGGGCGGCGCCCGACTAGCCATGGTGGAAGGCGAGTTGGCGGGCTCGGCGGTCGCGGTACGGCTGCGGGGGTGCGCGGCGGAGGGCTCGCCCGCGCGGACCAGGTCCCTGCTGCGCACCCGGTCGCGACTGCGCGCCTTCGCCTCCCTGATGGCCGCCGCGCACGCGCCGGAGGACGGCTGGGTCGACTGGCTGGACGACGGTACGGAGGTGTGCCGGTGCGAGGAGGTCGACGCGGGGTGCGTCCGGGAGGCCGTCGACGACCTGGGCGCCCGCGACGCCCGGACGGTGAAGCTGCTGACGCGGGCGGGCATGGGCTGGTGCCAGGGCCGGGTCTGCGGCCCCGCGGTCGCCTGCCTGGCACGCGGCGGCGCGGCACGGACGAGCGGCGAACCGGGCCCGCTGCCCGGCTCCCCCGAACGGCGGCCGCTGGCCGTGCCGGTCACCCTGGGCGCGCTGGCAGCACTGGAGGAGACCCTCGCCCCCGCGCCGGACGGAGACCGATCCCGTACGACCGATCCGGCATGAGGGTCCGGCCCGAGCCCCCACGACCACCCGCCGGCGGCCACCCGGCACTCACCCCCTGACCATCCATCAGTGCAATGTCACATCTCACCACGCAACCGAAGGGGTCCCCGTGACCGTCACTCCTGCCCCCGCCGACTGGACCACCGCCCGCCCCTGGCGCGGCATCATGGTCGCCACCGCGCTCCCCTTCCATCACGACGGCCGCTCCGTCGACCACGACGCCTACGCCGCCCATGTCCGGTGGCTGCTGGACAACGGCTGCGACGGCGTGGTGCCGAACGGTTCGCTGGGCGAGTACCAGACGCTGAGCGACGAGGAACGCGCCCAGGTCGTGCGTACCGCCGTCGAGGCGGCGGGCGACGGCGCCCGTGTCATGCCCGGGGTCGCGGCCTACGGGAGCGCGGAGTCGCGCCGCTGGACCGAGCAGGCGGCCGAGGCGGGCTGCGGATCGATCCTGCTGCTCCCACCGAACACGTACCGCGCCGACGTCTCCGCCGTCCGCGCGCACTACGCGGAGGTGGCCTCGGTCGGTGTGCCGGTCGTCGCGTACAACAACCCGCACGACACGAGAGTGGACCTCACCCCCGCCACGCTCGCGGGGCTGCACGCGGACGGGCACATCGTGGCGGTCAAGGAGTTCAGCGGCGATGTCCGCCGGGCGTACGAGATCGCCGAACTCGCCCCCGACCTTGACCTGTTGATCGGTGCCGACGACGTCCTGCTCGAACTGGCCCTCGCGGGCGCGGTGGGCTGGGTGGCCGGCTACCCGAACGCCTTCCCGACGTCCTGCGCCGAGCTGTACCGGGCGGCCGTCGCCGGTGATCTGGACCGTGCGCTGCCGCTGTACAAGGCGCTGCATCCGCTCCTGCGCTGGGACTCCAAGACGGAGTTCGTCCAGGCGATCAAGCTGTCCATGGACATCGTCGGCCGCCCCGGCGGCTCCTGCCGCGCGCCGCGCTCGCCCCTGACGGGTGCGGTGGAGGCCGAGGTCAGGGCCGCCACCGAGAAGGCCGTCGCCGACGGCCGGAACTGAGAGGACCCGTCGTGCGCACCCGTCACGTCTTCCACGCCGTCGATTCGCACACCGAGGGCATGCCCACCCGCGTCGTCACGGGCGGCGTCGGGGTGATCCCGGGCTCCACCATGGCCGAACGCCGGCTGCACTTCATCGAGCACATGGACCACGTCCGGACCCTGCTGATGTACGAGCCCCGGGGGCACGCCGCGATGTCCGGGGCGATCCTGCAGCCGCCGACGCGCCCGGACGCCGACTTCGGGGTCCTGTTCATCGAGGTCTCCGGGCTGCTGCCGATGTGCGGCCACGGGACGATCGGGGTGGCGACCGTGCTCGTGGAGACCGGCATGGTGCCGGTCTCCGAGCCGGTGACCACCGTCCGGCTCGACACCCCCGCCGGCCTCGTGCGGGCGGAGGTCCGCGTCGAGGACGGGGTCGCGAAGGCCGTGAGCCTCACCAACGTCCCGGCCTACTGCGCCGCCCTCGACCGGGAGGTGAAGGTGCCGGGGTTCGGTGTCGTCCCGTACGACCTGGCCTTCGGCGGCAACTTCTACGCCTTCGTCGAACTGGACGCGCTGGGGCTTCCGTTCGACCGGGAGCGCAAGGACGACCTGCTCAAGGCTGGCCTGGCGATCATGGAGGCCATCAACTCCACCGACCGCCCCGCGCACCCCCTGCACCCGGAGATAGCCGGTGTGAAGCACGTCCATCTCACCGCCCCCGGCTCGGACGCCCGGCACTCCCGGCACGCGATGGCGATCCATCCCGGCTGGTTCGACCGCTCCCCCTGCGGCACGGGAACCTCGGCGCGCATGGCGCAATTGCACGCGCGGGCGCAGCTGCCGCTGCACCAGGACTTCGTCAACGAGTCGTTCATCGGCACCCGGTTCACCGGCCGGCTGATCGAGGAGACCGAGGTCGGCGACGTACCGGCCGTGGTTCCGGTGATCACCGGGCGGGCCTGGATCACCGGCACCGCGCAGTACTTCCTGGACCCCGACGACCCGTTCCCGGGAGGGTTCCTGATGTGAAATTGTACGCTGGTGCGGCGCCACGCCCCGGCAGCCGGGCGGCGCGACAAGCGGAAGTCGGAGAGCGGCACATGGGCCATCTGAAGCAGAGCCAACTGATCACCACCCGGGAACGCCTGCGGGACCAGGTGGCCCACGCTCTGCGCGCCGCGCTGATCTCCGGCGAGCTCCAGCCCGGCGAGGTGTACTCGGCGCCGGGCCTGGCCGAGGACTTCGGCATCTCCGCGACGCCGGTACGCGAGGCCATGCTCGACCTCGCCCGCGAGGGCCTGGTCGAGCCGGTCCGCAACAAGGGCTTCCGGGTGACGGAGGTCAACGAGCGGGATCTCGACCAGTACACGGACATCCGGCTGCTGATCGAGGTGCCGACGGTCGGCCGGGTGACGCTGACGGCGGACCGCGAGGACCTGCGGGCGCTCCGCCCGATCGCCGAGGAGATCGTGGCGGCGGCCCGCGCCCACGACCTGATCGGCTACCTGGAGTCGGACCGCCGCTTCCACCTCACCCTGCTCGGCCTGTCCGGCAACGAACGCCTCGTCGAGACGGTCGGCGACCTGCGCAAGCGCTCACGGCTCTACGGCCTGACCGCCCTGGACGAGCGCGGTGAACTCCTCCCGTCCGCCGAGGAGCACCTGGAACTCCTCGACTTCATGCTGGCCGGCGACGCGATGGGTGCCGAGGCCTGCATGGTGCGCCATCTGAGCCACGTACGGTCCCTGTGGGCCCGCGACGGGGCAGGCGCACGACCGTCGGCCACGTCGGCACCGGCCGTCGGCAGGCCGCGCGCCGGAAGCTGACGTCCGTGCGGCCCCGCGATCGACGGCCGGCGGCCCGTGGCCCGTCGGCTCACGTGGTGTACGAGATCTCCGACCACACCGTCTTGCCTTCGTCCAGCCACCGCACGCCCCAACGGTCCGACAGCTCGCCCGAGATGAAGAGGCCGCGTCCGCCCTCGTCGGCGGCTCGGGCGCGACGGAGTTGCGGGGCGGCGGCTCCGGTGTCGGAGATCTCGCAGGTCACGGTGGAGTCCGCGGGGTTGCGGATGAGGCGGAGGCGGATCGGTGGGGTGCCGTGGCGGATCGCGTTGGTCACCAGCTCGCTGACGACGAGTTCCACGGAGAAGGCCGTCTCCTCCGTCAGTCCCCAGTCGTCCAGTTGGCGCAGCGCCCGGCGACGGGCCTCGGCCACGGAGGAGAGTTCGGGGCCGATGTCCCAGTCGGCGACGTCGGCCGGGTCGAGGGGCAGGGTGCGGGCGACGAGGACGGCGGCCTGGTCGGCCGGGAGGGCGTCCAGTGCGGCGACGGTCAGGAGGCTGCGCACTCCGGTGAGGTGCGTGCGCAGGTCGGCCAGGGGCGGGGCGTCGGGCGTCGCGTGGCCCGAGAGGAGCACGAGGGTGCTGCCGGCCGGCAGAGGGATCTCCTCGGCGGCGAACGGCGGTCCCTCCTCTCCGAGCGCCGTGGTCTCCTCCAGAGGGTGGGTCCGCCAGGTTCCGTCCGGGTGACCGACGAGGACGGTCTGGCGGCCGGCGCGGGCGATCGCGCACGTCTCGGTGACCGGGTCGTGGACGGCGTACACGCACTGGGCGGTGAGGGGTTCCTCCGTACCGGCGGCGGAGCGTTCCTCGTCGAGGCGGCGGGTGACGTCGTCCAGTCGGGCGAGCAGATCGTGCGGGTCGAGGTCGAGCGCGGCCAACGCCTGGACGGCCGAACGGAGTTGGACCATCGCGGCGGTGGCGTCCGGGCCGAAGCCGGTGATGTGACCGACCGTCAGGGCGACGCGACTGCCGGAGAGCGGGATGACGTCGAACCAGGCGCCGGTGCCGAGTCCGGTGGGGAGGTAGCGGTGCGCGGTCTCCAGCGTGCTGCTTCCGGTACGGCCGGCTCGCAGCAGGTTGCCCTGGAGCGCGAGGGCCACGGCGTGGGAGTGCTCGTAGCGGCGGGCGTTGTCCACGCAGACTGCGGTGTGGGAGACGAGGTCCGCCGCGAGCCGCAGGTCGTCGTCCTCGAAGGGGTCGGGCCGGTTCGGCCGCGAGAACCGGGCGACGCCGTGAAGGACGCCGCGCAGGACGATCGGGGCCACGAGGGTGGGCCCGCCGGCGGCCTGTTCGTCGGTGTACGGCACGGCCCGGCCCGGGTCCTCCGGGCAGACCTCGGCGCCCACCTCCGGTGCCTCGCCGGCGTCCGGGGGCCACACGGCCACGCAGCGCAGGGGTTCGTCGGGCGGCGGGGGCAGGTCGGCGTCCGGGCCGTGGAGCGGTGGGGCGGTGAGGGCGACCGTGGCGGTGTCGGCGAGGAGCGGCACCACGGCCCGGGCCAGCTCCCGGGCGCACCGCACGGGGTCCAGGAGGAGGCCCATCCGCTCGTGCGCGAGGTGCAGGACCGCGAGCCGGTCGCGGGCGCGTTCGCGGGCGGTGACGTCGACGGCGGAGGCGACGAGGCCGAGGGGGCGGCCCGCGTCGTCCTCCAGCCGGAAGATGGAGACGGAGAAGATGTGTTCGCGGGAGGGATCCGCGCGCGGATAGCCGGCGGCCCGCCGGTCGAAGACCGGGATGCCGGTGGCCAGGACCTGGCGCAGGGTTCGTTCGATCGGCTGCGGAGTGAAGCGTTCGTAGACCTCGAGGAAGGGCCGGCCGAGGATCTCCCGCTCGGGGACCCCGCGCATGCCGACGCCCGCCGAGTTGACCCGGAGCACCCGCAGGTCGGCGTCGACCACGTGCAGGCCGACCGGGGACTGGGTGAAGACGGCTTCCAGGACGCCGGAGCGGATGCCTCCGGGGAGCGGTCCCGCGGGCCACAGGCCCCAGCGCCCGGCCGTGACCTTGCCCCCGTCGTACACCGGCCCGACCGTCACGCCCTCGGACAGCGCCTCCGCGTCGATCAGGGTGAGCAGGTCGGTCACGGGGCGGCCCACGATCTGGGAGCGGTCCACGCCGAGCAGCCGCTCGGCCGCCCGGCTCCACTCCACGACGAGACCGCGCCCGTCGAGGACGGCGACGGCTCCCCGCCCCTCGCGGGCGTCCGGGCCTGCCGGGCCGTTCGAGGCGTCCGGGGGATCCTCACGCTCTGCCATCGTGCCTCGCACTCGGCTTCGGCGGACATCTGCCGTCGTCCAGGGAGCCTAGTTCCTGGCGGGCGGCGGGGCATCCGGGAGGATCGCCCCGACCGGCGATCAGCACACTCGCCGTAAACGTCTGATAATGGACACTATGGCCCGTAAGGAATCTGCCCCGCACGCTCCCCCGACCGTCACCGTCAAGGGTCGGGACATGCGGCTGCGCACGATCGGTTTCCTGGTCCTCGCCGCGCTGGCGATCTGGTTCATCGCCGCGAACACGGGGTCCGTGACGATCAGGCTGTGGATCCCCACGGTCACCCTGCCGCTCTGGAGCGTCCTCACGGTCACCCTGCTCGTCGGGATGGCCCTCGGCATGTACCTCGCCCGTCGGCGCGCCCGGCGCTGACCGGCACCCGGATGGGCGACAGGGAGCCCCGGCTGGAGCCGGGCGAAGCGCTCGCGGCGACCCGCGTGGGCTGTTTCGCCTGGGATCCGGCCACCGGGCGGCTGACCCTGGACCCCGTGGCGCGGACGGTCTTCGGGCTGCTCCCGGCCGAATTCACCGGTCTTTCGAGCGATCTCCGCCCCAAGATCCGGGCGGAGGACTGGGAGCTGCTGTCGGGGCTTTCGGCGGATCTCCTGTCCGGCCGCCGGAACGCGTACAGCGCCTATTTCCGGGTGCACCTCCACGACGGGCGCAGCCGCTGGACGCACGCCCGGGGCACCCTGGTGCGCGAGCGCCCCGGCGGGGCGGCGCGGGTGGTGGGGGTGATCAGGGACGCCACGCTCGACCTGGCGCACACCGCGCTGCGGCTGCCGGCCGAGGAGGAGCAGGATCCGCTGCGCGCCCTGGGCGAGGGGGCGCTCGCGCTGGCCCGTGCGATGAGTGTCGACGAGGTCGCGGAGGTACTCGGGAGCGAGACGAGCCTGCGCCCGCTCGGGGCGAAGGCGATCTCCCTGGGCGTGCTGGAACAGGGGCGGCTGCAGATGGTCCGTACCGTGGTCTCCCCGGGCTCCAGCGACTTCCCCGCGAAGTCCCGGCTCGCGGACTCGCTGCCCCTGAACGACGTCGTCCGCACGAACAGCCCGCTCTTCTTCACCTCCGTCCACTCCTTCCTGGACCGCTACCCGGGTCTCGCGCGCTACCGGGTCGGTTTCAGTGCCACGGCCGCCGCGTTCCTGCCCCTGATGGACGAGGGGCAGCCGATCGGCGCGCTGGGCGTCTTCTACGACGACCGGTCCGTCTTCTCCTTCGCGGACCACACCCTGATGACCGGCTGGGCGAAGGCGGTCGCCCGGGCGGTGCACCGGGTGGTGCCGCTCGACCGGTCGCGGGAGATCGCCGCAGCCCTGCAGAACGCGATGCTGCCGCGCCGGATCCCCCGGACGCCCGGGGGCCTGGTCGCGGTGCGCTACCGGACGGCCCGGAAGGGGGTACGGGTCGGGGGTGACTGGTACGACGCGGTGACGCTGCCCGACGGCGGGCTCGGGCTCGCGATCGGTGACGTACAGGGGCACGACACCGAGGCGGCGGCGCTCATGGGGCAGTTGCGGGTGGCGATGGCGGCGTACGCGGCGGAGGGCCACGGCTGCGACACCGTCCTGGGCAAGGCGTCGGCGTTCCTGGCCCAGCTCGACTCCGACCGGTTCGCGACCTGCCAGTACCTGCGGGTGGCCCTCGACACGGGAGAGGTCCAGGCGGCGAACGCGGGCCATCCGCCGCCGCTGCTGCGCCACGCCGACGGTACGGTCGACGTCGTCCGGCTCGCGGGCGGGCCGCCGCTCGGCCTGCCCGCCGAGTGGGGCAGGACCGCGTACCCGTACACGACGGCCCGCCTCGCGCCGGGCGAGACGCTGCTGCTCTACTCCGACGGGCTCGTCGAGAAGCCCGGCGAGGACTTCGATGTCGGTCTGTCGCGGCTTGCCGCCGCCTTCTCGGGCGGGCCGCCCGATCTGGAGGAGCTGGCCGACCATCTCCTCGACACCCTCACGGGCGGACCGCACGCGGAGGACGACGCGGCGCTGCTGATGGTGCGCAGGGACGGTGCGGGGACGACCGCCCTCCAGCCCTTGGGCCGTAGGGACTGATATCCCGTATTGGTTCATGTCCGAACCAATCGCGTCCCAACTACCTCCCGCCCTTCGGAAGTTCATCCAAGACTTACCGCACGGATGTATACCTTTAAGCTCGGCTCCCTCATCCTGTCCACCGTGTGCCAGTGGGGCATGCGGTGACACGAGAGGCGGGGCATTGACTCCCATCAGCCGCAGGGGATTCGTCGGCATCGGGGCAGGGCTCGCGGCAGGCGCGGCGCTGCCCACGGGCACGGCGTCGGCCGCCGCAGCGGGCGCGACCGGGACCATCACGGACGTCAAGCACGTCGTGGTGCTCATGCAGGAGAACCGCAGCTTCGACCACTACTTCGGCCGGCTGCGCGGCGTGCGCGGCTTCGGCGACCGGGCCGCGGGCAACATCCCGGGCGGCTGGGGCATGTTCAACCAGCCCAACTGGGGCGGCCGCCAGTACCCGTGGAAGCTGAGCTCCACCCCGCCGGCGGGCGGCGTGGACGGGGAGACCCTCGCCCAGTGCAACGGCGACCTTCCGCACAGCTGGACCTCGCAGCACGCCGCGTGGAACAAGGGCCGGATGGACAACTGGGTGACGGGCGTCGGCAACACCCGTACCCTCGGCTACCTCGACCGCGGCGACATACCGTTCCACTACGCACTCGCCGACAACTACACGATCTGCGACGCCTACTTCTGCTCGGCGCTCAGCGCCACGGGACCCAACCGCACCTTCCTCTGGAGCGGGAAGATCGACGCCTCCAGCAAGGACGGCGGCGACGAGTCCGGGCTGACCTGGGAGTCGTACGCCGAGGCGCTGCAGCGCGCCGGAGTGAGCTGGAAGGTCTACCAGAACGCCCAGGACAACTACGGCGACAACGGCCTGGCCTACTTCAAGAAGTTCACCGACGCCCGTCCCGGCGACCCGCTGTACGACCGCGGCATGGGGTCGGTGCCGAAGGTGACCGGCTCCACGCCGGACGACATCGCGGCCGCGATCCGCGCCGACGTGGTCGCCGGGACGCTTCCGCAGGTCTCCTGGGTGGTGGCGAACGAGGCGTTCTCCGAGCACCCGTACGCCCCGCCCGGCGACGGCGCGCACTTCGTCGACCTGGTCTACCGCGCGCTCGCCGCGAACCCCGAGGTCTTCGACTCGACCGTGCTGTTCCTCAACTACGACGAGAACGACGGCTTCTTCGACCACGTGCCGCCGCCGGTCGCCCCGCCCGGCACCCCCGGCGAGTACATCGACGGCGTGCCGATCGGCCTGGGCTTCCGGGTCCCGATGCTCGTCATGTCGCCCTGGACGCGCGGCGGCTGGGTCAGCTCCGAGGTCTTCGACCACACCTCCGTGCTGCGCTTCATGGAGACCTGGACGGCCGCCCTCGGCACCCCGGCATCGTGCCCGAACATCAGCGCCTGGCGACGGAAGGTCACCGGCGACCTGACGGGTGTCTTCGACTTCGCGCGCCCGGTGTACGGCGTCCCCTCGGGTCTGCCCTCCACGGCCAAGGTCATCGGCCAGGACACCTGCGGCCCGCTGCCCAACCCGGTGCCGCAGGACAACGCCCTGCCGGCGCAGGAGTCCGGTACGCGTCCGGCGCGCGCCCTGCCGTACCAGGTCAACGGGAACCTCGACCGGTTCGAGTTCGGGGCGGCGGGCAAGATCCTCGCCTGGTTCTCCATGACGAACCAGGGCGCCCAGGCGAAGCGGCCCGCGCACTTCACGATCCACCCGCACCAGCACCGGGACACGGCGGCCTGGCAGTACACGGTCGACCCGGGCGCGACGTCCACGGACTACTTCAACATCGGGCTCGGGTCGGGTTCGGGCAAGTACGACATCTCGATGATGGGGCCCAACCGCTTCCTGCGGCGGTTCATCGGCGACGCCTCCAAGGCGGGGAAGGCGATCGAGGTGGCGGCGCGGTTCGCGACCGAGCCGGGCACCGGGAAGACGGCGATCTACTTCAAGCTGACGAACACCTCGGCCGGTCCGGTGACCTTCACCATCCGCTCGAACGCGTACCGCACCGACGGCCCGTGGACGTACACGGTGGCGGCGAACTCCTCGCGCGAGGACTACTTCAACGCCGTGGCGTACAGCAACGGCTGGTACGACTTCACGATCCTGGCCGACATCGACGGCACCTGGTCGCGCCGCTACACCGGCCACATCGAGACGGGCGCGCCGAGCATCAGCGGCTGACCCACACACCCACAGTTCCTGCCAAATGGGGCACAAGGGATTTCATATGCCCTTGTGCCCCATTTCTCAACTCGGTCGTATTTCCCCGCATGTCCGTTATGGCATGGCGCGTGAGCCGAATCACCTCAGGTTTTCGACGATCTTTGGAACCGCCCCGTCCCCTTGTCCGGCAAGGAAGTTCGGGGCGCCGGGCGGGTCGCGGAAGTTCTCGAAGAAATACCCGCGCATTCGGCGCCTTGTTTCGTCCGACATTTCTCGCTTACGGTCACCTCGACCCGGACGGAACGCCGAATCCTGCCACCGTCCGAATTAGACCGCTCATTCACCCGATGGCAGGAGCGGGGGACCCACTTTTCGCCGGTCCGGTTTTTCCGGCACGGCTCGGGGTGAAGTCGCGCATGCGCGGCCGGGCATCTCCAGCCCGAACCCGACAGCTCACCCCGCAGGCGCCGGAGAGGACTGCATCATGCCCGCACACGGTAAGCACCGGCGCCCCAAGAGAAGGCCCCTGACCCGCGGCCTCGCCCTCGCGAGCACGGGCGGCGCCGCCCTGGCCCTGCCCCTGGTCGGCACGGCCACCGCGCACGCCGCGCCCCAGTCGGCCCCCGAGATCGCCCTCACGGGGAAGACCGTTCTCAGCGCCCCGGCGAAGATCGCGGAATCCATTCCGGCCGCGCAGAATTCCGCGGCCAAGACCTATACCGTCACCCGCGGCGATTCCCTTTCGGTGATCGCCCACAAGCAGAGCGTGCAGGGCGGCTGGAAGGCCCTGTACCGCGCGAATCGCGCGGCCGTGGGTGACAACCCGTCACTCATCCACCCCGGCCTGGAACTGAAGCTGCACGGAAAGGCCGCCGCCGCTCCGAAGAAGCCGAAGTCGCAGGCCCGTACGACGAGTACGGACCGGGCCGACCGCTCCCAGCAGCGCGCCGCCGCCCCGGCCGCCGCCCCGTCGAAGGCGGCTCCCGCGAAGTCGACCCAGGCGACGCAGGCGGCCGCGAAGACCTACACCAACGACCTGGACGGCTGGATCCGCGAGTCGCTGGACATCATGCAGAAGTACGGCATCCCCGGTTCGTACGAGGGGATCCAGCGCAACATCATGCGTGAGTCCTCCGGCAACCCGCTGGCGATCAACAACTGGGACTCCAACGCCGCCAAGGGCACCCCGTCCAAGGGCCTGCTCCAGGTGATCGAGCCGACGTTCCTCGCCTACCACGTGCCGGGCACCTCGATGGACCTCTACGACCCGGTCGCCAACATCACCGCCGCCTGCAACTACGCGGCGGACCGGTACGGCTCCATCGACAACGTCAACGGGCCCTACTGACAGGCCGGTTGAGCACGGGCGGCCTTGACTACGGGCGGCCTTGAGCACCGGAGGCCTTGAGCACTGGCGGCGACCGCTCTAGAAGTGGTCGCCGAACCAGTTCGCGGCGAGTTCGCCGACCTGTTCCAGGGTGCCGGGTTCCTCGAAGAGGTGGCCGGCACCCGGGACGACGACCAGGTCGTTCTCGCACGTCAGGCGGGAGCGGGCCTCCTCGTTGAGGTCCTGGACCAGCCGGTCGTGGCCACCCACGATCAGCAGGGTGGGGGCGCGGACCTGGGCGAGTCGTGGGCCCGCGAGGTCTGGGCGGCCGCCCCGGGAGACCACGGCGGACACCTCGGACAGCGGGTCGGCGGCGGACCAGAGGGCGGCCGCCGCGCCGGTGCTGGCGCCGAAATAGCCGGTCCGCAGCCCGTCGAGGCCGGGGCGGCCGGCCAGCCAGTGAGTGGCCCTCGACAGCCGGCCGGCGAGGAGCTCGGTATCGAAGACGTTGGCGCGGTCGGCGGCCTCGTCCTCGGTGAGCAGGTCGAAGAGGAGCGTGCCGAGCCCGGCCCGGTTCAGGCTCTCGGCGACGGCCCGGTTGCGGGGGCTGTGCCGGCTGCTGCCGCTGCCGTGGGCGAACACGACGATCCCCGGAGCGCCGTCGGGCACCACGAGGTGGCCCCCGACCTCCGCGTCCCCGGCCGGGATGAGCACCTCCGGGTCCCCGTCGTCCTGGTCACGGCCTGCGTGGTGGCGCTCCAGACAGGCGACGACCTCCTCGTCCGGGGTCTGGGAGAAGTCCTGGTAGAACTGGCCGATCGCGTAGAAGAGGGCCGGCTCGTGGACGCAGACGGTCTCGTCCGCCTCCCGGCCGATCCGCTCCCGCCAGTCGGCCGGCGCGACCGGCACGGCGAGGACGATCCGCGCGGCCCCCTGGGCCCGGACGACCCGGCAGGCGGCGACCGCCGTCGCGCCCGTCGCGAGGCCGTCGTCGACGACCACGACGGTCCGGCCGTCGAGCCGAGCCGCGGGCCGGGCGCCCCGGTAGCGCCGGGAGCGCTGCCCGAGCACGACCCGCTCGCGCGCCTCCACGCCGGCGAGGTCCCCGGCGGAGACGCGGCTGTCGGCGAGGACGTGGTCGTTGAGGACCCGTACGTCTCCCTCGCCGATGGCGCCCATGGCCAGCTCCGGCTGGAAGGGCACCCCGAGCTTGCGGACGAGGCAGACGTCCAGTGGGGCCCCGAGGGCGTCGGCGACCTGTTCGGCGACCGGCACCCCGCCGCGCGGAAGCCCCAGGACCACGACGTCGCGGCCCTTGAGGTGCTCCAGGCGTGCGGCGAGCTGCCGTCCGGCGTCGGTGCGATCGGTGAAGTACATGACCCGCTCGTCTCCCTGGTCCTGAAGCCGGCGCGCGGGCGGGTGCGGGCCGCCGCCCGTCAGGCGGGGCGTGCGACGAGGGTTCCGTCCTCGTCGAGGTCGACCCGCGCGCCGTGGGGCCGGCTGGTCCGGCCCAGTACGTCGTGGAGCCAGCGCGCGTCGCGGCCGGGAGCGTGCTCCAGCCGCATGCGCCGGGCCCGAAGGGGGATGATCCGTACCTCCTGGAGTCGGCCGTCGTCGGGCCGCACCGAGACGAGGTACAGCAGCCGCAGGTCGTCGCGGTACTGCTCGTAGCCGGTGATGCCCTCGTAGTCGTTGATCAGGTCTCCGCAGCCGTGCAGCACGAGCTTGCCGCGGTGGACCTCCAGCGGCCGGGGGTGGTGCGAGGAGTGGCCGTGCACCACGTCGGCACCGGCGTCGATCAGCGCGTGCCCGTAGGCGACGTCGGTGCCGGAGAGCGCGTACCCCCAGTTGGAGCCCCAGTGGAGGGAGACCAGGACGAGGTCGCCGGGGCGCTTGGCCTCCCGGATCCGGGCGAGGAGCCGCGTGGCTGCGGTGGCGGTGGGCCCGGCGGCGTAGTGGACCCCGCTGTGGGCCGCGGTGGCCGCCCAGTCGCGCGGGATGCCGCTGGAGGCCATGCCCAGGGCGTACGCGACGAGCCGGCCGCCGCCGGGCAGGTCGACGATCGCGGGCCGGGCGGCCGCCTCGGCGTCCTCGCCCGCGCCCACCGTGCGCACACCGTGCTTCGCCAGGGTGTCGAGGGTGTCGGCGAGGCCGCCGCGGCCGTGGTCGAGGACATGGTTGTTGGCCAGGACGCAGACGTCGGGGCGGACGGCGGTCAGACACGGCACGTTCTCCGGGTGCATCCGGTAGTGGACGGCCTTGCCGGGGGCGTACTCGTCGCTCGTGGTGACGGCCGTCTCCAGATTCGTGACGCGCACGTCGGGCGCGGCCACGTCGAGGGCGTCGAGCGCGACGCCCCAGGGGTAGGTGAAGTCCGCGCGGTGCGGGATCGGGCCGTTCACCGCCTCGGCGAGCGCCACATAGGACCGTGCATCGTGCACGTACCGCTCGCGCAGCGCCGGGTCGCCGGGGTGGGGAAGGATCTGGTCGACCCCGCGGCCGAGCATCACGTCGCCGCAGAGGAACAGTCCGACCCGGTCACCGTCCATGAACCCAGGGTAGACGCGGCGCGCCCGGCGGGCCTGAACGAATCATGTCTTGGGGGTCGGGGCCACGGGCAGGTTGTACACGTTGTCCGGGCTGACGATCTGGGTGATCGCCTGACCGAAGAGCGTGCTGGGCTCCACGCCGTCGTGCAGGATGTCCGTGTTCAGCATGACGATCATGGTCGCGCGGGCCTCGGGCAGGTACACCACCAGCGACTCGTAGCCGGGCAGCGAGCCGTTGTGGCCGATCCAGCCGTCGACGTTGAAGATGCCGAGGCCGTATCCCGCCCCGGGGATGCCCGTCGGCCGGGTCTCGAGGCGCTGCGCCTGGGTCTCGGGGGTGAGCAGGGTTCCGGTGGCGAGGACGCGCGCCCATTTGTGCAGATCGTCGAGCTGGGAGATCAGCGCACCGGCCGCCCAGCCCCAGGAGGGGTTCCAGTCGGTGGAGTCCTCGACCTTCCCGGACGCCGTCTGGTTGGTGTAGCCGTGGGCGTGCGGCCGGGGGAACTCGGTGCCGACCGGCAGGAGCGTGTGCCGCAGTCCGGCCGGTTCCATGACGTTCTGCTGAAGATATTCGTCGAGCGGGAGTCCGCCTTCCTGCTCCACCACGAGCCCGAGCAGGATCAGGTTGGTGTTGCAGTACTCGAACTGGGCCCCCGGCTGGAAGTTCACCGGGTGCTTGAAGGAGTAGTCGAGCAACTCCTGTGGGGTGAAGGGACGTTCCGGGTCGGACGTCAGGGCCTTGTAGAAGCCTTCGTCCGCCGAGTAGTTGAACAACCCGCTGCGCATTCCGGCGAGTTGACGGAGGGTGATCTCGTCGCCGTTGGGGACGCCGTCGACGTACTTGTCGATCGTGTCGTCCAGGCCGACCTTGCCCTGGTCGACCAGTTCGAGCAGGGCGGTCACGGTGAACGTCTTGGTCACGCTGCCGACCCTCATGTAGAGGTCCGGGTTCATGGGCGCCCCGGTGGTCTTGTCGGCGATCCCGAAGGAGCGGACGTACGTGCCCTTGCCGGGGGCGGACAGCGAGACCATCACCCCGGGCACGTCGGCCTCGCGCATGACCTGCTGGATCGCGGTGTCCAGGCGGGCCGCCACGTCGGGGGTGAGCTCGGCGAAGTCGCCGTTCGTGGCGGAGGGGGCGAGTGCGTTCGGGGCCAGTGCGTTCGGGGCGAGTTCCGCGGCGCTGTACGCGGCCACGGGGGCTTCCACGGAGAAGGCCGCGCCCGTCGAGACGGGAACGGCCAGCATGCCGGTCGCGGCGAGAACCACGCCGACCCGACGCCACCTCGCCTGCGACGGCGAGCGCTGTTGCGCAGGCGAGCGCTGTTGCGACCGCGAGCTCTGTTGCGGGTACCTCACGGCAGGCCTCCTGCCAGACGAGGACGACGACTCCCCTCCCTCAGGCTAGGCCGGTGCGCCGGGCGGTGCACGGCGAGCCGTTCGGCCCGCAGCGCACCGCCCCACCACGGCTCAGAAGTTGCCGTAGTTGACCTGCCAGGTCGGCAGCCCGATGTGGCGCCAGAGCGCGACGACCCGGTCGCGGTCGTCCAGCGAGACCCGTACCGCGTAGCGGTGCCGGATGTGCGCGTCGAACAGCTCGGCCTTGACGATGTCGTCGCCCCGGCCGTCGTCCGACGCCCGCATCCACAGCTCGTCGTACGGCACTTCGTGGCGCGCGAGCCACGCCTCGGTGAGGGCGCGGTGGTCCTCGCTGCGCCCGGACAGGAGCACGATCGTGTCGTTGTCCGCGTTGCGGAAGGCGCGCAGCGCGCGGGCCACGGAGACGTTCAGCAGGTCGAGGTCGCAGCGCGTGAAGTCGTACGGGCCCCGGTCGCCGCGCAGCGCGAGCGTGCCGTCGATGTCGCACAGGACCGCCGACGGGAGCGCGGGGTCGGGTACGTACGGCGCGGCCGACGGCCGCGCGTCCAGCCACTCGGCGGTCAGCCGCCAGCCGCCGCGGGTCGCCTTGGCGTGCTTGTCGGCGAGGATGCGGATGATCTCCTCGCCGACCGACCGCTCGCGCGCCGCGTCGCGCCGTACGCACTCCTCGACCGGTACGTCGGTGAAGTCGTGCACCACGAAACGGGCGTCGAGGCCGACGACGGCCGCCTTCAGCCGCTTGGGGATGTGCGGCGTGAGGTGCGTGTTGTCGACGACGACGTCGAACCCACCCTCGACGGCCGAGCGGACGGCCGCGTCCTGGATGTCGAGGACGGTCCGCTCGTGCGCGTGCGAACGGCCGCGCTCGGGGGCCGGGACGTCCAGCATGGTGCGCAGGTCGTCGAGGTTGACGCGGCGCATCCGGCCCTCGGCCTCCGCCTGCAGCCGCCGGGCGGCCGTGGTCTTCCCCGAGGCGGGGAGCCCCGTCATGACGTGTACTTCGGGCACGGCTCAGTTCTCCAGGTCGGTGGTGTACGGGTCGGTCGCCTCGGGCCTGACGGCCCGCCAGACGAACAGGTCGGTCGGCCGCCCGTCGAGGCGCAGGAACATGGCCGACCGTACCTGCGGGTCGACCGGCAGGGTCTTGACGGCCCGGGCGAACGCGCCCCGGTCCCCGGCGAGGTGGGCGATGCCCGCGTACGCCTCGTCGATGGCGCGTTCCTGCGCCGCCGCCTCGTCCTCCAGGCGGGCGACGACCCCGCGCACCCAGGCGTCGAACTCGTCGGGCACCTGCTCCAGGAGGGCGTCCAGCGGCCGGCCGCCGGCGGAGGTGACACCGCCGAGTTCGGCGACCGAGAGCCCCAGGCCCTGCGCGAGGCGCTTCACGGCGGTGCCGGCGAAGCGCTGGATGCCGTGGCTGCGCCAGATGTCCCGCTCGGTGACACCGGTGAGCACCTTGTGGAGGCGTACGTACTCGCTCAGCTTGGCCTTGGCACGCACCCCGGAGGCGTAGCGCAGCACGAATCCCTCGGCGTCGGTGCCGGTGGCGGGGCGGCCGCCGGGCAGGGTGTTCGACTCGGTGAGGGCGAGCAGTTCGTCGAGCGGCATGGCGGGCCAGGTCCGTACGACGGAGCCGACCTCCGTCCAGTCGGCGGCTGCCTCGGCGAGCGGGATCTCGGTGCCGTCCGGCCCGAAGGCGGCGAGCAGGACGAGGTCCCGACGGTCTCCGTAGTCGACGACGATACGATTCTGCGGGTACAGGATCTCGGCGAGGTACGTGACGCCGGGCGTCAGGGCCCCGGTGTCCCGGCCGTCGAGCCGGCGCTGCGCCCAGGTCGCCTGCGCGCTGATGAAGGACCCCTTGGACGCGACCTGCCAGCGGTCCGCGTAGTGGAAGATCACGGCGAGGCTGCCGTCGACCTTGTCGTAGACCTCGAACGGCTCGTCGGGCAACGCGGGCGCGTAGGGCTGACCGGCCTCGTGCTCACCGATGTTGAAGAACTTGGGCAGCGGCAGCGCGACGATCTCGCCCGTCGCGTCGTCGGCGACGAGCCCACGGCAGCGCGTGGTCACCTGGTTCCAGATCCGCTCGTACTGGCACGCCCGCGTGTACGTGTAGATGGACAGCGGCAGTTCGGGGTGTGCCTTGCGGGTGACGTGCCCCGCGTCGATGGCGTCGGCCAGCTCGCGCGCGGGCAGCAGCTCCTGGAGAGTCAGGTGTGCCTGGCTCATCATTCCTCCTGGTCAGTGGTGGCTCATTGTCACCTGCGCGGGCGGCGCGCCGACACTGCTTTATCGCTGGGACCGTCCGCAGGGCGGCGGGGGCGTGCCGTGCGCGGGGGTCGTCCGATCGGTTGACCCCGGCGTCCACCGGTCGGTCCTTCACGGCGAACCACAGAGCCGACGGGGAGGGGGCCGCGGGCGCCCGACGATGGTGGGGAGAGCGGACCGACTGCCTCCGCCGCCCACCGTGAAGGCGCCCACCGTGAAGGGACGACGTCCGTGCCGCTGACCGTCGCCAGAAGGAGAACCGCCATGGATGCGAACGACCGGCTGCTGCTCGCGGCCGCCCACCGGGGCGACACCGCGGGTGTCCGGGCGGCGCTCGACGCCGGCGCACACGTCGACTGCCGGGACACCGAGCTGCGCACGCCGTTGCTGCTCGCCGCCCGGGCGGACCGGGTGGAGGCCGCGGAACTCCTGGTCGCGGCGGGCGCCGACCCGGACGCGCGGGACAGCCGGGCGGACACCCCGTGGCTGGTCACCGGGGTGACGGGCAGTGTGGCGATGATGCGGGTGCTGCTCCCGGCGGGCCCCGACCTGACACTGACGAATCGCTTCGGCGGCACCTCGCTGATCCCGGCGGCCGAGCGCGGCCATGTCGCCTACGTACGGGCCGTGCTGCGCGAGACGGACATGGACGTCGACCACGTCAACCGGCTCGGCTGGACCGCCCTGTTGGAGGCGGTGATCCTCGGCGACGGCGGCCTGCCGCACGAGGAGATCGTCGAGCTGCTGATCACAGCGGGGGCGGATCCGCTGCTCGCTGACCACGACGGGACCACCCCGCTCGACCACGCGCGACGGCGCGGCTTCGCCGGCATCGCGGGCCTCCTCGCCGCCGCGACGGCCCGTACCGGACGGGAGACCTCACGATGAGGCGCGTACCGCACACGACCGCACGGGCGAAGGCACGCGGCCGGGTGCTCGCGTCGGTGGCCGCCCTCGGCGTCGTCCTCGTCGGCTGCGCGGCGGACGCGGACGCGGATGCCGGCGCGACGCCCGGTGGCACCCCGGCACCGACCTCCGCGGACGCCGCTCGGCCTACCGGTTCCGCCCCGACGCCGACGCCGGACGGCACGCTCCTCGTCGCCGACTTCGGCTCCGACACCGTCACCTTCGTGGACCCGCGGCGCGGCGCGGTCGGCTCCGTCGAGGTGGGCACGGCTCCGTACGGCCTGGCGGTCGGCGCCGACGGGCGCGCCTGGGTGGCGACCGCCGAGGGCGTGGCGGTGGTCGACACCCGGACCCGCACGCGGCTCGCCCTCGTCCCGTACGAGACGGAGACCGGTCCCGTCGAGACCGGCGAGTACCGGGGCGGTGGCATGGGCATCGCGCTCTCCCCCGACGGCCGCCGGGTGTACGTCGGGGTCAACGTGCCGGGCGGGAACGGGACCCTGGAGGTGATCGACACGGCGAGCCGTGAGGTCACCGCGACCGTGCCCGTCGGACGGCGTCCGTTCGACGTCGACGTGGCGCGGGACGGCTCCGAGGTGTACGCGACGGACCACGACTCCTTCGACGTGACCGTCGTCCGCGCGGACACGCTCGCCCCGCGTCGCATCGAGGTCGCTCCGTACGGCACGGAGGGCGGCCTCGGTTCGTGGCTGAAGCCGCACTACGCGGTGGTACGGCCCTCGGACGGCCGGTTGTTGCTCCCCTTCGAGGGCGAGCGGCTCGTGGTGGTCGACCCGCGGACCGGACGCTCGGAGATCGAGCCGATGACCGCCGACACCCATCAGCACGGAGCCACGATCACGCCCGACGGCAGGCTGTTCGTCGTCGGTACGGGGCCGATCGACCCGGACGAGGACGAGGGCCCCTGGCTCACGGTCCGGGCGCCCGACGGCACCGAGCGGGTGTACCCGCTGGACGGCCCGCACGAGGACGTCGCCGTGTCCGAGGACGGCCGCACCGCGTACGTCACCGGCGGCTTCACGCGCGACGGCTACTGGGACGGCATCACGGTCATCGACCTGGCGAGCGGCGAGACCAAGCGCCTCGCGGCGGGTGAACGCCCGCTGGGCATCGCGGTCCTATAGGCGAGCGGGGCCTTCGGCCCCGTATCCCATGCGTCCAGACTGTCCCGTGTGTCCCGTGGTACATCACCTTGCACCAGCCCTCATCCCTTAGACGAGGAGAGTCACCGTGGTCCCGAACCCTTCGTCCGTCACCACCGTCTTCCGCGACGTCCGCCCCGGGGGCGGTCCGCGGACCGATCTGATCGCGGTGGACGGGGTGCTGGTCGCGGACGGCTCGGTCGCGGCAGGCACGGTCGTGGAGTACGTGGACGGGGCCGGCCGTCTCGCGCTGCCGACCCTGGTCGACGCGCATCTCCACCCCGACAAGACGACCTGGGGCGAGCCCTGGCACCGCCGCCGGCCGGCCCGCGGCATCGCCGCGTACGTCGAGGGGGACGTGGAGCTGTACCGCGCCCAGCGCACCCCGCTCGCGGAGCGGGCGCACCGGCTGATGGCGCACGCGGCGGCCCAGGGCACCCGGGCGATGCGCGCCCATGTGGACGTGGCGCCCGCGTACGGTCTGGAAGGCGTCGAGGGCGTCGCCGCCGCGCGGGAGCGGCTGCGCGGTGTCGTGGACGTGGAGGTGGTCGCCTTCCCGCAGCACGGCGTCGGGCGTACCCCGGGCGTGGCCGAGCTGTTGGAGGAGGCCGCGGCGGGCGGGCTCGTCTCGCACATCGGCGGGATCGACCCGGAGGGCTTCGACCTGGAGGGCGCGGGGCGCGACGGCGGCCAGCTCGACACGGTCTTCGGCATCGCGGAACGGCACGGCCTGGGGCTCGACATCCACCTCCACGACCGGGGTGAGGGCGGGCTCGCGCCGCTGCGCGACATCGCGGCCCGGACCAAGGCGCTCGGGCTGCGGGGCAAGGTCAACGTGGGGCACGCGTTCGCGGTGGCCGAGCTGTCCGGGGCCGAGCTGGACGAGATGGCGGACGTGCTGGCCGACGCCGGGGTCTCGCTGACCACGGTCGCGCTGTCGGTGACCACTGTGCTCCCGTTCCGCCGCCTCGCCGAACGTGGGGTCCGGGTGGGCCTGGGTTCGGACGGCGTACGGGACAGCTGGAGCCCGTTCGGGAACGCGGACATGCTGCACCGGGCGTGGCTGGCGGGCTGGGCGCTCGACGTCCGGCTCGACGAGGAGCTGGAGGCCTGTTTCCGGCTGGCCTCGGACGGCGGCGCGGACCTGCTCGGCCTGCCGCACGCCGACCTCTGTCCGGGCTCCCCGGCCGACTTCATGCTGGTGGAGGGCGAGTGCGTGGCCCAGGTGGTGGTCGACCAGCCGCGTCGCGAGCTCGTGGTCCGGGCGGGCCGGGTGGTGGCGAGGGACGGCCGGCCGGTCTGAGGCCCGGCGGCCTGCGGAACTGGATCAAGCGCGAGGGCGTCCCCTCCCCCGAAGGGGGATCAGGTGGAGGAGACACAGAAGAGGCGCGGGCTGCTCACGGCGGTCCTCGTGGGCGTCGCCGGCGGCCTGCTGCTGGTCCATGAGTGGTTGCCCGGGCTGCCCGGCCATCCGATGAGCCTGGTCGAAACGTTCCTGCCATGGCTCGGGCTCGCCGTGCCCGTCGGGCTCGTGGTGGCCGCCGTGCGCCGCTCGCTCGTCCCCGCCCTCGTCTGCCTGCTCGTCGGCGCCGTCTGGGTGGGCGTGTTCCGGGTTCCCCTGGGAACCTCCGACGCCTCCCGGACGTACGACCTGACGGTCGTGCAGCACAACGTGAGCGACGAGAACACCAGCCCGTCCCGCGTCGCCCGGATCCTTCTCGGTCCTGACCCCGACGTCATCGCGCTCCAGGAGCTGACGCCGGAGAGCCTGCCCGCGTACCGGATCGTCCTCGACCCCACTCATCCCCACCGGGCGACCGTGGGGACGGTGGGGCTGTGGTCGAAGCACCCGCTGACGGACATCGCGCGCGTGGACCTCAAACCGGCGGCCGTGGGCGCCGGCTGGGACCGGGGCCTGCGGGCCGTCGTCCGCTCCCCGCACGGCGACGTGACGACGTACGTGGCCCATCTGCCGTCGGTCCGGCTGCGGGCGAGCCAGGGGTACGCGACGGGGTGGCGCGACGAGAGCGCGGCCCGGCTCGGGCGGGCCCTCGCGGCCGACCGGTCAGCGGCGGTCCTCGTCCTCGGCGACCTCAACGGCACCGTCGACGACCGGGGCCTCGCGCCCGTGCTGTCCGAGGTCCGCGGCAACCGCGACGACTTCGCCTTCTCCTGGCCCGCGGGCCTTCCTATGGCCCGGATCGACCACGTCCTGGGGCGCGGCGCCGCCGAGGTCGGCGCGACCTGGACGCTCCCCGACACGGGCAGCGACCATCTACCGGTGGCGGCCCGCGTACGACGGTGACGGCCCCGGCACGGGCCCACGAGGCCCGGTCCGTCATCCGGTCGGTCGCCCAGGGCTGGCCGCCGGGCCCCGGGGTGACGAGGCTGGTCGAGTGGCGTGGCATCCGTACCGCCCCACACCGTTCCGCCAGACCCCACCCGCGAGGAGACGGCCGATGCCCGACGCCCCGTACCGTTACGACGATCTCAGCGCCCTCTACATCAACTGCACGCTCAAACGCTCCCCCGAGATCAGCAACACCGAGGGGCTGATCGACCGCAGCCGGTCCGTGATGGAGCGGCAGGGCGTGACGACCTCGCTCATTCGGGCCGTCGACCACGACATCGCGACCGGGGTGTGGCCCGACATGACGGAGCACCCGTGCTGTGCGGCCCGATCTGAGTCGGGGTTACCTGTCATCGGTGCGGGCCATGCGGATGATCGGGGCCGCCCTTGGCGCGGCGTTTCGGTCATTCCACTCAACGAGGCGAGACAGTAGACGGGATTTTCGGCCGGACCAACCCGGGGCCCTATCGATGTCGGCAGCCGGGCGTGTTTCGCCGCCCGACGCCCACTCGTCCGCAGGGGAACGCATCCATGACCGAAACCGGCACGTCTTACCGTGATCTCCGCGCCCTGGTGATCAACTGCACTCTCAAGCGGTCGCCGGAGCGCAGCCATACACAGGGGCTGATCGACATCAGCACCGGGATCATGGAGCGCCAGGGCGTGCAGGTCGAGGTGCTCAGGGCAGTGGACCTCGACATCGCGACCGGGGTGTGGCCCGACATGACGGAGCACGGCTGGGAGACCGACGAGTGGCCCGTCATCTACTCGCAGGTGATGGCCGCCGACATCCTGACCCTAGCGGGGCCTGTGTGGTTGGGAGACAACTCCTCGGTCATGAAGAAGGTGATCGAGCGCCTGTACGCCTGCTCGTCGATCCTCAACGAGCGCGGCCAGTACGCCTACTACGGTCGCGTGGGCGGCTGCCTGATCACCGGCAACGAGGACGGCGCCAAGCACTGCGCGATGAACGTCCTCTACAGCCTCCAGCACCTCGGCTACGTCATTCCGCCGCAGGCGGACGCGGGCTGGGTCGGCGAGGCCGGCCCAGGCCCGTCGTACCTCGACCCCGGCTCCGGCGGGCCGGACAACGACTTCACGAACCGCAACACGACCTTCATGACCTGGAACCAGCTCCACCTGGCAAGGATGCTCAAGAACACCGGTGGCATCCCCGACCACGGAAACCAGCGCTCCGAGTGGGACGCCGGCTGCCGGTTCGACTTCGAGAACCCCGAACACCGTTGAGTGCGGGCCAGAACGGTCGGAGGTCCGGTGGAAGTCAGCTCCGGATCAAGCAGGTCCATCCCGCGGCAGCGCCCGCGACGACAGCGGCCTCAGCCTGACGTCCTGAGCCGGGACAGCGTTGCCCGTCCACCTCGGTGAATACGCAGGTGTCCTCGGCCATCCCATCGAGGCGTTGACAACGAACCCGTCGTCTCAACTTCTCTGAAGGGAATCCAGTCGGGGCTGGTCTGCTGCCCCAGCCGATTCCCGAGTGACGCGGGGCGGTGATCTGATGCCGCTCGATGTGGCTGGAGAGGCACCCGCGAACTGCAGATGCTCCTCGCGGCCTGAACCGGCGCACTGTCACCGCAACATGCCAGGCCCGATATCAACCTGGCCAGGCCCTACTTGGTGGTCACGCAGGGTGGGTCGTACGACAGCTGGGGAACGTATCGGCTCCATTGCTGTCGGTTCAAGGCGCCGGAGCTCGCGGCGCAGATACGGCAGATGGCGGACTCGACGTTCAGGTCCCAGAGCGTGGCCACGCCGTCGTCGGTGGTGGCAGCCAGGGTATGACCGTCCGGGCTGAACGCCAGAACAGCGACGAATCCGGTCTCCACGGTCAGCGGGCGGCCGATGGGGGTGGGGTGGTCAGGATCGGTGACGTTCCACAGGTTGATGGTGCCGTTGTCGGTGTGGCCGGCCGCTGCGAGGGTGCGCCCGTCAGGGCTGAACGCCACCGACCACAGGCTGCCGCCGGGCACGGTCAGGGGACTGCCCCTGCGCGTGAGGTGGTTGGGGTCGGTGGCATTCCACAGGGTGACGGTGCCGCGGCTGTTCGCGCTGGCGAGCGTCCGGCCGTCCGGGCTGAAGGCCACCCAGGTGCTGGTGGCGGTCGGCTGGTCGATCGGCTTCCCGATGCGGACCCCTGGGTCCGTCGTACTCCACAGTCCGACGGCGGCGTTGCTGCCGTCGCCCCCGGCCGCCAGCATCGTGCCGTCGGGGCTGAACGCCAGGGAGAGGACGGACCTCGTGTGTGAATTGGAGATGCCGGGCTTGGTGACGGGCTTTGCAGGGTCGCTGACGTCCCACAGGGCGATGCTCCCGAGATTGTCGTCGCCGGCCGCGGCCAGGGTGCGGCCGTCGGGGCTGAACGCCAAGGAGAAGATCAGCCCGTTCGCCCCGGTGAGGGTCTCAGGGAAGCGAACGGGATGCCTGGGGTCAGCGGTGTTCCACAACGTGACGGTGCCACCGCTGTCGCCTGCGGCCAGGGTGCGCCCGTCAGGGCTGAACGCCACTGACGTGGACCGCCAGTGCATGAAGATGCTCTACAGCCTCCAGCACCTGGGGTACGTGATCCCGCCGCAGGCGGATGCGGGCTGGATCGGCGAGGCCGGGCCGGGGCCGTCGTATCTGGGCCCGGGCTCGGGCGGACCGGAGAACGACTTCACCAACCGGAACACCTCGTTCATGGCCTGGAACCTGATGCATCTGGCCGCCATGCTCAGGCAAGCGGGCGGGATCCCGGCCCACGGCAACCAGCGCGCGGCCTGGGACGCGGGCTGCCACGAGGACTTCCCGAACCCCGAACACCGCTAGGGCCTTTCGTTTGGATCAGGCCGGATCAGGGAGCGGGGTCTGGTGCCGTGCATCGCAAGGCGGAGGAGGGCGTCAACGCGGAGCGTTGGAAACCGACGACAACGCGGCGAAGCGCGGTGCCAGACCCCGCGAGCCCGGCGTGATCCAAACGAAAGGCCCTAGCGCACGCATCCGCGGACGTCCCCTCAGGAGTCCGCGCACGGGGCCGTTTTGGATTGTCGGACGATCATCCCTACGATCCGGCCCATGATCACGAGAAAACGGCTGTCGACCGGGGCCTGCGCGCTGCTCGCCGTCCTGGCCGTCGGGCTGTTCCCGAGCGGTGCCTCCGCCGACGAACCGGCGGCGAAGGAATCCCCCAAGGTCGAGCTGGTACTCGACGTCAGCGGCTCGATGCGGGCCACCGACATCGACGGCAAGTCCCGGATGGCCGCCGCCAAGCAGGCCTTCAACGAGGTGCTCGACGCGGTGCCCGAGGAGGTGGAGCTCGGCATACGCACCCTCGGCGCCGACTACGCCGGCGACGACCGCAAGAAGGGCTGCAAGGACACCCGGCAGCTCTACCCGGTCGGCCCGCTCGACCGCACCGAGGCCAAGACCGCCGTCGCCACCCTCGCCCCCACCGGCTGGACCCCGATCGGGCCCGCCCTGCTCGGCGCGGCGGAGGACCTCAAGGGCGATGCCAACGCCACCCGCCGGATCGTGCTCATCACGGACGGCGAGGACACCTGCGCCCCGCTGGACCCCTGCGAGGTGGCGCGTGACATCGCCGCCCGCGGCATCCACCTCACCATCGACACCCTGGGCCTGGTGCCGAACGCCAAGATCCGCCAGCAGCTCACCTGCATCGCGGAGGCGACCGGCGGCACGTACACCTCGATCCGGCACACCGAGGAACTTTCCAAGCGGGTCCGACAGTTGGTCGACCGGGCGGCCGACCCGGTCGTCACTCCGGTGGCCACCCAGGGCGCCGAGCGCTGCGCGGACGCCCCGGTGCTCAAGCCGGGTCTGTACACCGACCGCGAGACCTTCGGTCAGCACCGCTGGTACCGGGTGGACGTGCTGCCCGGTCAGGAGCTGCGCGCCGCGGTGAGCGTGTCCGCCGACCGCGCCGTCAACAACGACTACGGCGTGCTGCTGCGGGCCGTGACCCTGCGCGGCCGGGAGATCGTCCGCGGCTCGGAGGCGGGCGACGGACGGACGGACGTCATCTCGACCGGTCTGCGCTACCCGAAGCAGCCCGTGGACGGCATCGACGCGGACAAGCCCGCGGCGGAGACCGTCTGCCTCCAGATCAGCAACTCCTTCTCCGCGCCCCCGTCGGTGAAGACGACCCCCGGCATGCCCATCGAGCTGGCCCTCGACATCGTCGACGCGCCCGCCGAAGCCTCCGACGTGGCCGCGTTCGGCCTCGGCCGCGGCTGGTGGCTGCTCGGGGCGCTCGTCCTGGCCGGTTTCGTGGGCGGACTGCTGTGGGGCTGGGTGTCCCGCTGGCGCGTCGCCGTCTGGAGGACCAACTGATGCGTACCGTACGCGCGCTGACCACCGCCCTGCTCGCGGGCGCCGCACTCCTCGGCCCGGTCGCCGTGCCCGCCCTCGCGGACTCGGCCACCCCGACCCCGAGCGGCAGCGCGAGCGCCGACGCGAAGGCCGGGCCGACCGAGGCCGGCACCACCTTCCGCACCGCCGCCTTCTTCCGGCAGGGCCAGCAGGCCACCGCGGAGGCGTCCACGGGTGACTACCTGTACTGGGTGTTCCCCGCGGACACCGGGCAGCGGCCGACGGTGACGGCCTCGGTCACCCTGCCCGAGTCCACCGCTCGGCACGGCGCCTCCACCTGGCGGATCGACGTGTACGACGGGCTGCGGCGCCGCCAGCCGTGCATGTACGGGATGCAGTCCCGGGTCGCGGCGAAGGAGGCTCCGACCGTGGAGCTCGCCTGCACCCTGCGCCCGGTCCGCCCGTGGGCCGACACCTGGGACGAGGACCCGCTGCCCGGCAGCTACTACATCCGCCTCACCGTGACGGGGTTGCCCGAGGAGGACCTCGGCCAGCCGTTCACGGCCCGCGTCGGTGCTGTCTCGGCCGAGAAGGGCGGGGCGTACGCGGGCGGCGGCTCGCTCGCCGCGCCGCTGGTGCCGGGTGCCACGACGGAGGACGCGGCCGTGGCCGGCGGTCCTTCGGCGGTCGAGGCCCGGGCACCCGAGGACGGCTGGTCCTCGGGCTGGTGGACGGACCGCTGGATCTGGACGGCGGTCGGCGGCGTCCTCGCCGCCCTTGCCGGCGTCGCGGGCTACTCCCTGACCCGCGGCTCCGGCCGCCCGTCCCGGGTACCGCCCACGGCCTGACGCCCACCGTCGCGCGACACCGAGCGGTCACGGGTCCCCGCCGGGGGCCCGTGGCCGCTCGTGCTGTGACGGGAGTGGTTCGCCGTACTGCTCCCCTTGTCGGCAGTGACTCAGGCGGTCAGTCCAGAGCGAGCAGGGACAGCGGGGAGACCGGAGTGTCGGTCAGCGCGGCATGCAGGGCCAGCAGGACACCGGCGGAGCCCGTGGCCAGGTCGGCGGAGAACCGCAGCATCTGGGCGCCGGGGATCAGGAGCCTGCCCCCGTCGTGGACGGCGTGCCAGGCCAGCCGGGCCGCCTGGGCGGTGACCTCGGTGCGTGGTGCGCCGAGCGCGGCGAGCCCGGCGGCCAGACCGGCCCGCCCCTGCAGCAGACCTGGTTCACGGACGAACAGGCTCGTGCAGGCCAGGCGTGTTCCGGCGACAAAGGCGGTGATCTCGGGGTCGTCCTCGCCGGCCGCCGCGAGGTACGCCTGGGCGACCATCGCGATGCCGGCGCTGCCCATGCCCAGGTAGACGAGGTAGCGGTCACCCGACCGCCGCACCTGGACGGTTCCGTCCGGTCGGGTCACGCATCGCGCCATGTCGTGGGCGAGGGCGACGCGGGCGGCGCGGAGCCACTGCGTGTCGCCCGTGGCCCGGTGGAGCGCCAGATGCAGGAGTGCCGGGCCGCTCGCGCCGACGAGCAGACCGGCCTCGTCCGGCGGGTCCACCGGCTCGTCGGCCAGGCGCTCACCGATGCGAAGCGCCGCGGTGACATTGCCCAGCTTGAGCTGGACGATCCCGACCCCGGCCGCTCCGGTGGCCAGTCCCCTCGCCGACGGGGGCGGTTCGGCCGCACGGTCGGCCAGTTCGAGGGCTTCCTCCCGGCGACCGAGGTCCGCGAGCACGGAGGCGGTGCCGTGCAGTCCGTGGAACAGCCCTCCGCCGGCGCTCGCGTCGGCGCGCAGTGCCGCTGCGAGCAACCACTCGGTGTACGTCTCCGGGACCGGTTCGCCGACGCGGTGGAGGGAGCCGAGCACACCCGCCGCGCCGTGCGCCAGCGTGTGCCCGCCGTAGGAGAACACCTCGGGGGCGCCCGGGAACAGCCGGTCGGTGCGTTCGGGGCTCGCGGCGGAGTGCACGCCGGCCGTCAGGGCCCGACGCAGGGCCGGCCAGTCCGGGCGGGCGGCGCTGCCGTCCAGCCAGCCCGCATCATGGTCGGGGATGCCGAACATGGCTCGTACGACGTTCTCGTCGGCGTCGGGTACGGGCGCCGACTCCCCGGCGGGGGACGGGAACCGGTCGATGGCCAGTCGCGCCATGGTGGTGGCTTTGCCGGGGTGGCGGTCCCGCAGCTCGGTCATCGGCAGCAGCATCCAGAGCCGCAGCATGTCCAGTGCGTGCAGGTCGGCCTCGGCGCCGGTGAGGTGGGCGGGCGGGGTGAGCCCGGCCGCGCCGGGGCGTGGCGCGTCCGGTCGGTCGAGGGGCGCGGCATACTCGAAGTCGATCAGGGCGGCCGAGCCGTCCGGGCGGATGATGACGTTGCCCGGGTGCAGGTCCCCGAATGCCATGCCGTTGGCGTGTACGGCGGTGAGGGCCTCGCGGATGCTCCGCACCACACCGTCCACCCAGGCGACGTACTCGGCCAGATCCTGTCGGGTGTGTCCGACATGGACCAGCGGGGTGCGGGCGATGACCGCGTGCAACAGCGTCTCGCCCTCGACGTACTCTTCCGCCAGGTAGAGATGTCCCCAGGTCTCGTGCAGTCCGAACACCTGAGGGACGCACGGCAGTTCAGCGAGGCGGCGCAGTGTGGCGTACTCCCTGCGAAGCCGCTTCTGTGCGTCCGCGCCGTAGGGGTCCAGCCCGCTGTGCGGCCGGGCCTCGCGCAGAACGAGGCGGTCGCCGGTGCGCACGTCGTCGGCCAGGTAGACGCCACCCGCATTGGTGAAGTGCAGAGCGTCGCGCACCACATAGGGCGGGCCGGACTCCGTGTCGTTCTCGCGGGCGGCCATGTGCGGCACGAGCACGTCGGGCAGGGGCGCCCAGGTCGGGACGCGGAACACCGGCCGTCGCTCGTCGGATTCGAATGCTCCGGACGGCCCCCGCAGCACGGGAGCCGGCACGCCGTCCGGCCCGGGACGGTACCGAGGACGGAAAGCGCCGTAGCGGACGTGTACCGGGCTGTCGCCGATACGCAGGTCGCTGAGGATGTACGGACCGCGCCTGCCCTTCAGCGCGGCGGACAACTCCTCGACCAGTTTGCCGAAATGCGCCTCGTCCGCAGGGTAGACGGTGAGGAATTTGCCGCTGCTGGCCCGCGGAGTGTGCGTCGCGGACATGATGCGTACCATGTCCGCGCTCCGCAGGAATTTGAACGGCGCCCCGGCGGCGAAACAGATGCCGGAGGCGGCGGCCAATGTGCTGGGAGCCTCCGCCGGGAGGGCGGCGACGTGAATCTTCCACCCCTGCTCGGGTGGTCGATGATCGACGGGGGTGAGCACGGTCCAGATGCCCTGAGCCGAGCAGCGCCATCCGCCGGGAGCCTCGGGGAGCGTGAAGCGCGTGTCCCCATCGGCCAACCGGTCGGGAGCCTCGTAATGGCGGCGGTCCGCAAGACAGTAGAGCTGACTGGTCTGAAGGTCGGGCACGCGCTGCTCTTTCCCGGTGATGCGCCCCGCCTTCGAAGGGAAGGCGGGGCGATTCAAGACTTCCCGTAGGCCCCCGGCATGCGCGCCGCGGGCCTAGAGTCTGTGATCGGTCACTGCTCGGCGGCTGTGATGACGACGCTGAGCAGGCTGAAGCAGCTGCCGGCCTCGAGGGGCTCCGCCCCGGATCGCCCCTGCCGCTCGAGAATCCGATCCAGGGACTGGTTGATGGATTCCTCCGCCAACTGCCTCACCTTCTCGTACTCGGGGCCTTCGAGGATCTTCGAAACGGTCGATGCGTTACCCATGGCGTTTTCTCCTGTGTGGGGGGAGAGACCTGCTGGATCCGGCCGCGTTCCTTGCGCCAGCCATCATTCAGGTCCACATGGGCAGCTATGCCCCGAAACGCTGGTGCGGTCTCAGATGGGCCGCCATTCGAGGGTGGACCGTAACTGTTCGGGGTAATGGCCGCCGAAGCATTTCCGCAGGGCGTAGGGCATCCGATGGGCCCCGTCCTGGGCCCGTAGCCTGGGCTCCATGCCCGAGCCCACCACCGCCTCCGCCGCCACCACCACGACCGACACCGCCATCTCCACCGCCACCGCCCTGCCGAACGACGCCTCGCTGCGGGTCTATGCCGCCACCGACCCCGAGCGGCTCTACCACTTGGCCGTCGAGCCGGCCCGCGGGGCGCCCACCTGGTACGCCCCGGACATCCTGAAGCTGGTCGAGTTCCTGACCGGTGGGCACTCCCAGGCCGCCACGGACGGCGCGGTACGGGTCGGGGAGCACGCGGCGCGGCTCGGCGAGGCGGCCGGGGCCGCCGCCCTCATGGCGCATGTGGCGCACGAGTTGGTGCGGCGGCCGAGTTCGGCGGCGCTCCGCCCGCACTTCGAGCGGCCGCCGGTGGCGGGCGATCCCACCACGGAGTTCCGCGCCTGTCTGCTCCATGAGATGGCCCTGCGCTGGGGTCTGCGCGACGAACCGTACGTGACGTTCCAGGCGGGGCTGCGCGAGCTCGGGCATCCGCTCTCCTGGCTGCCACTCGCCTCCTTCCACTTCGAGAACGCCATGCGGCAACGGTCCTGGACGAAGGGCACCATGCTCAGCTCCCTGCGTCCGGAGCAGCTGTACGCCGCCTACCCTGCGATACCCCCGACGGACGCCGGGGCCGAGGCCGGGCGGGCTGCCCGGCGGGAGACGGACGAGCGACGGGCCGAGACCGCCGTCGCGCCCTTGGCCGAACTGGGGCGCTGCGCGGCTGAGTTCTTCACCCTGCCCGAGCCGGTGGATGCCGTCGACTTCAACTCCGCACTGCTGACCTCCCTCGGCTCACCCTGCCTGACCGGCTTCACGCCGGACACCCTGGCGGTGGCCCACACCACGGCGGACGACGTGGCCGGCGATCTGTTCGTCCCGGCGTTCGACGGTGGCATGTGGGGCGACGGCAGGCCGCGGGCGTACTCCAGGCTGGTGACCTGGCGTGCGATGTACGCCCTGATGGACCTGGACCTGTCGGTGGAGCTCGGTGACGCGGTGCGGGCCGCCGCCGAGCATCGCTGGCTGCGCCTCGCACCGGGGCGGAGCGACTTCTTCTTCGGGGACCTGTCGGACCTGGCGTTCGCCGTCCTCGACCCGACGCGTACGCGGGTCGCGGTCGTCGCGGCCACCGACACGGACTGACGGGCGACGGCCGGTGGTTCAGTGGCCGGCCGGGCGCACCAGGCCTGTGTCGTAGGCGTAGACGGCGGCCTGGGTGCGGTCGCGCAGGCCCAGCTTGACCAGGATGCGGCTCACATGGGTCTTCACGGTCTGCTCGGCCACGACGAGCCGGGCGGCTATCTCGGCGTTGGAAAGGCCGTTCGCGATCAGGGCGAGCACCTCGGTCTCGCGCTCGGTCAGATCGCCGATCCGGTCCTTGAGCGGGACTCTGGGTGCGGCGGTGACCCGGGAGAACTCGGCGATGAGGCGCTTGGTGATGTGGGGCGCGAGCAGGGCGTCCCCGCTCGCCACCACCCGTACCGCATGGGCGAGTTCCTCGGCCGAGGCGTCCTTCAGGAGGAAGCCGGAGGCTCCGGCGCGCAGCGCGTCGTAGACGTACTCGTCGAGGTCGAAGGTGGTCAGGACGAGCACCTTGACCGTGGAGTCGGCGGGCTCGGTGAGGAGGCGGGTGGCTTCGATGCCGCTGGTCCCCGGCATGCGGATGTCCATCAGGACGACGTCGGGGGCGAGTTGGGCGGCCTGGGCGACCGCGTCGGCGCCGTCGACGGCCTGGCCGACGACCTCGATGCCGGGTTCGGCGTTCAGCAGCACGGTGAAGCCCTGACGGACCATCATCTGGTCGTCGGCGATGAGCACCCGGATCGTTCCGCTCGTCATGTGCCGTCCTTCTGTGCGGTGTTACGGGAAGTGGGGAGCGCGGAGGCCGGGCTCGGGACGGGGAGGGTGGCGGTCACCTCGTAGCCGCCCTCGGGAGTGGGGCCCGTGGCCAGTTCGCCGCCGAGCATCGCGGTGCGTTCGCGCATGCCGAGCAGGCCGTGCCCGGGGCCGGCGGAGAGCGGGGCGGCGGCCTGATCGACGGGGCGGGCCGGCGGGGTGTTCGCGACGCGGAGGGTGAGTCCGCACGGCTGGTGGCGGATCTCCACGCGCACACGGGCGCCGGGGGCGTGCCGCATCGCGTTGCTGAGCGCCTCCTGGACGATGCGGTACGCGGAGAGTTCGATGCCGGGCGCCATGGGCCGGGGCTCTCCGGTGGTCGTGGCGTCGACGGTGACCCCGGCGGCGCGGACGTTGTCGAGCAGTTCGCCGAGGCGGTCCAGGGTGGGCTGGGGCGCGTCCGCGCCGCGTTCGGCGGCGGGGTCCTCGGCGCGCAGGACGCCGAGGACGCGGCGGAGTTCGGTGAGCGCCTCGACCGCGTTCTGGCGGATGCCGGCGAGGTGTTCGCGCAGCTCGTCGGAGGGGTTCTCGACGAGGTGCGGGGCGACCTGGGCCTGGATGGAGATGACGGACATGTGGTGGGCGACGACGTCGTGCAGTTCGCGGGCGATCCGTCCGCGCTCCTCCAGGAGGGTGCGCCGGGAGCGCTCCTCGGCGGTGAGGACCTGTTGGGCGCTGAGCCGGGTCCGGGCGACGCGGCTGCTGCGCAGCGCGACGCCGACGACCACGGCGGTCGTGAAGGCGATCGTCCCGCCCGTCAGGGAGCCCTCGGCCGACGCGAGGAGGAGGTTCAGCGCGCCGGACAGGACGGTGACGGCCAGCGCGAATCCGGCGGCCGGCGCCGAGACCCGCAGGGCCAGCAGGAGCAGGAGCAGGGTGTGCAGGGCGATCCCGAACCCGCTCCAGGGCCAGAGAGGCGCGTCGGTGACGTGCTGGGTGCTCAGCCCGATCAGGAAGAGCGCGGTCGTGGAGATCCACCAGGCTCCGGCCGGCCGGGACAGGGCGAGGACGAGCGCGAGCACCTGGACGGTGACGAGCGCGCGGGCCTGCCCCGAGCCGGGACCCACCACCCGGGCGTAGACGTTGATGTCGCCGATGCCCACGAGCACCGCGAACAGGACGACGTGGGCGTGGGGCAGCCATCCCAGCCAGGTGTGGCGGGGCAGCGGGTCGCGCGTCCAGGTCCCCAGTTCGTCGCGTAACGTCCGCGGCGTCTCCCGCAGCCCGTGCCACATCCGCACGCCGTAGCTCTCCCCCACCCGCTCCCCCACGTACTCCGGCTTCTGCGTGTCAACCCTAGGCACCTCGTGCCTCCTTCGTCTCGGCGGGGCGCCGCCCGCGGCCTGCCCGGGCGGTCCCTCCGCCCCGTTCGTACGTACGGAACGCGGCGCAGCAGACCAGCAGCGCGGCGGCGAAGAGCGGGAGCCAGGCGACGCGGGCCAGGACCCAGCCGTATCCGTCGGGGACGGAGTGCAGGCCCAGGAGCGCCCCGTGGCCGAGGAGTTCGCCCGCGAGGAGTCCGGTGGCGGTGACGGCGATCATCGCGGTCTGGTGCCAGAGGAAGACGGTCATCGCGCTGAGGTTGAGCAGCGCCACCGCCGCCCAGGCGGCGGGCCGGCGCAGGGCGCGGCGCAGCGGATCGAGCAGCAGCAGGGCGGCACCGCACTGGGCGAGGCCGAAGGTGACGGCGGCGAGCGTGGGCGGGTTGAGGTTGGAGACCGGGGCGCCGGGGACGCCGACCATGGCGGCGGGGTAGCCGGCGAACAGGACGAGGAGGGCGGTGGTGGCGGCCCCGCCGAGCAGCAGGACCCAGCCGGTGCGGCGGTCCTTCAGCCCGTCGCGGGACCAGGCCGCGCCGAGGCAGTACGGGACGAGCCAGCCGGCGGCCACGTTGATCCAGCCGACCCGGTCGGGCCCGTCGAGGCCGAAGCGGATCAGGTCGACGTGGAGGACGACGGCGAGCGGCCAGAGCGGGTGGACGCGGGCGACGAGCGGGGTCGCGGCGGTGAGCGCGGCGAAGACGAGCAGGAACCAGAGCGGGGAGAGCACGAGCTTGCCGAGGGCGTGCACGGTCTGCCAGGGCACCCCGCCGGCCAGCATCGCGAGCGCGACCGCGGTCCACACCGCGAGCACGGCGGCGACGGGCCGGAAGAGGCGGCCGAGGCGGGCGCCGAGCCAGTGGCGGTAGCTCTCGTGCCGGGTACGGGAGGCGGCGTGGCCCCGGGCTGCCACGACGCCGCCGACCAGGAAGAAGACGGCCAGGGTCTGGAACACCCAGGAGACCGGGGTGAATTCGGGCAGGTGGGTGAGGGGGCTGGCGCCGCGCACCGTACCGCTGTCGGCTATCAGGGCGGTCACGAGCCAGTGGCCGAGGACGACGCCGAGGATGGCGAGGGCGCGCAGCGCGTCGAGGGCACGGTCCCGGCCGGGTGGCGTGGCGGATTCGATACGGCGGACGAGGTCACGCACGGCTGGGCTCCCTTCCCTCCACGATCCGGGCGAAGTTGGCGAGCGGTACGGAGCCGGGCACGAGGTAGTCGCTGTGCCCGCCGGCCCCGGCGTCGAAGACCCGGGCGCCGAACTCCGGGTCGACGGGGTCGGTACCGAAGCCGAGTTCGCCGAAGGGCAGCGGCAGCCGCAGGTGCGGTACGTGCGCGATCCAGTCGGCGGCGCCCCGGCCCGCCCAGACAGTGGCCCCGGTGCGCAGATCGGCGGCGCCGTCGGCGCCGGTGCCCGGGCTCCCGTAGAGGACGAGCGCGTCGACGGAGAGCCCGTGGGCGGCCCTGGCGCAGACGACGGAGCCGTACGAGTGGCAGAGGAGCGTGATCCGGGCGGCGGGCATGGCGGCCCGTAAATCGGCGGTGAACGCGCGCAGTTCGGGGGCGGACTCGTCGGCGCGCCCGGGAGTGACGGCGGCGGCGCTCGCGGCGGCGGGGGTGCTGTACCCGAGCCAGGCGAGGACGGCGGACCGCTCCCCCAGCTCCCGCTGGAGGGCGACGGCGCCGGCCCGGAACCGCTCGCTGCCGAGCGCCGTGTCGGAGCCGGGGACGAGGACGGCGACGCGCTCGGCGCGGGCGAGGTCGCCGACGACCTCGACGCTGCGGCCGCCGTCGCGGCCGTCGAAGGAGAGGAAGTGCCGGTCCCCGCCCGCCATCGCGCGCAGGACCGCGGCCCGCTTCCGGTCGCCGTAGTCGGCGGCGGTCCGCGCGGCGGCGAGCACGGCGTCCCGGTTGGCGGCGTACCGGGCGTCGAGGGTTGCCGCCGTGGCCGGGGCCAGCGGGCCCAGCGCGGGCGGCACGGGCGCGGGGACGGCGGCGGGGCGGGCGGCGCCCGCGGTCGGCACCGCCACGGAGGCGATGACGAGCGCGGTGAGCAGCGTGCGGCGCAGCCGACGGCTGCGCGGGCGGGACGCCATGGCGTGTCCTTCCGTACCGGAGTGGTTCGTCGTTCCGGTACGGAAGGTATGGATCACGCGGTGTGGTCGGCGTCCCGCCAGAGGGGACAGTCGGCGCGTAGCTCCGAAGTATGACGAGTAGGGGCTTCACCCGTCGGCGCGGCCTCGCCGGGCGGGGAATCCGTGGGTGCGGGCCGCCGCGACGACGGCGAGGACCAGGATCAGGAGCGCCAGGACGCTCCGGGGCAGGGCGCCCGCGCCGAGGCGGTCGAGCAGCAGGCCGCCGACGATGCCGCCGCCCGCCATGGCCGCGTTCCAGAGGCTGACGAGCATGGTCTGGGCGGTGTCGGCGGCCTCGCCGCCGGCGTCGCCGACGGCCGTCTGCAGCAGGGTCGGCGCGCCGCCCCAGCCGAGCCCCCAGAGGGTCGCGGCCGCGTAGGCGAGGGCCGGGCCGTCCGCCGCCGCGGCGAGCGCGCCCGCGGCGACGGCGAACAGGGCGCCGCCCGCGAGGGTGAGGGCCCGTACGCCCCGGTCGATGCGCAGGCCGGTGAACCAGATGCTCAGGAGCGAGGCCGCGCCGAAGACGAGGAGGACGGTGCCGGTGGAGCCGCCCATGCCCAGGTGGTCGAGGAAGGCCGCGACGTAGGTGTACAGGATCGTGTGGGCGAGCACGAGGACGAGGGTGACCAGGAGGACCGGGGCGACGCCCGGGACGGCCAGGGTCCGCCGGATCGGGGCCCGGCCGCCCCGCGGCTGCCCGGGGAAGTCCGGGACGGTGAGGGCGATCCAGCCGGTGAGGGCGGCGGCGAGCGCGGTCATGAGGAGGAACGTCACCTGCCAGCCGAGGGCGGCGCCGAGGAAGGTCCCGGCGGGCACGCCCAGGGAGAGCGCGACCGGAATGCCGGTCATGACGACGGCGATCGCCCGCCCCTGGAGGTGGACGGCCACCATCCGCCGGGCGTAGCCGGCGAGCAGGGCCCAGGCGAGCCCGGCGGCGACGCCCGCGAGGAACCGGGCGGCCATGGTCAGCGGGTAGTGCGTGGAGAGCGCGGTGACCGTGTTGGCTACGGCGAAGCCGACGACCGCCGCGAGCAGCAGCCGCTTGCGGCGCCAGGAGGCCGTGGCGGCGGTCAGCGGGATGGCGGTGAGCGCCGTACCGACGGCGTAGATGGTGACCGACTGGCCCATGGCGGGTTCGCCGACGCCCAGGTCGGCGCTCATCGCGGGGAGAACGCCGGCGGGCAGCGTCTCGGTGAGGCTGGTGATGAATACGGCCGTGGCCAGGGCGAGGAGCGCGGGCCAGGGCAGCCGACCGGAGGGCAGCCGGCGCTCGCGGAGGTCCTCTCGCCGGTCCCTGCGCCGGTCCTCGCGGCGGCCCCAGCGCCGGTCCTCACTCGTGGGCGAACCGGGCTTCTGTGCGGTGTGGTTGCTCATGCCACGTATGCTGAAACCCTCACATTGATGTGAAGGTCAAAGCGAGTTGCTGTGAGGTGGACCACATGCGCATCGGAGAACTGGCGGACCGCACCGACACCCCGCGCCGAATGCTGCGCTACTACGAGGAGCAGGGCCTCATCGTCGCCGATCGCCTGCCGAACGGCTACCGCGTCTACGACGCGTCGAACGTGGACCGGGTCCTGCAGATCCGCGGCCTCCTGGACGCGGGGCTGCCGACGCGGATCATCAAGCAGATCCTGCCCTGCCTCGACAAGCCCCGCGTCATCCACTTCCCCGACGCCACACCGGAGATGCTCGCCACGCTGGAGGGCGAGCGGGACCGGATGACCGAGCGCATCCGGTTCCTGACCCGCAACCGGGACGCGGTGGCCGAGTATCTCGACGCCGTACGGGAGAAGTTGGCGACGGGGTCGGCCGCCACGACCTGAGCCCCGCCGCTCGCCGAGACGCCGTCAGCGGGCGGCCGGGCCCGTCCAGTCGGCGGGTATACGGGCCAGCCGGACGCGCTGGGGGTGGTCGCCGACCGCGACCGAGGCGACGGCCCGCCCGGTGGCGAAGTCGATTGCGGTCACCCGGTCCGCGCCGCTCTCCGAGACGACACAGGAGCGGCCGTCGCCGCTGACGGTGGCCCAGTACGGCTTCGCGGCCGGCACGAGCGGGCCCTCCCGGAGGCTCGTACGGTCCACGACGGTGGCGTAGTCGTCCATGGTGGCGGCGACGCAGAGCTTGGAGCCGTCGGGGCTCATGGACATGCCGTGGTGGCGCGAGTCGTTGACCCAGGTGGTGCGGTCCGGGTCGGTCGCCGGGTTCTCGGGGAGGGTCTTCAGCCGGGTGATGCGGTCGCCGGCGACGTCGTACTCCAGGAAGCCGTTGAGGAACGAGACCTGGAAGTAGAGCGTGGACTCGTCCGGCGTGAAGGCCACGGGACGGACCGCGTCGGAGAGATCCTTACGGCCGAAGGCGTCGAGCCGGGCGCGCATGTCGATCACCCGGACCTGCTCGAAGGTGCGGGTGTCGACCACGGTGATGCGCCGGTCGCCCTTGGTCCAGTCCCAACCGGGGCCATCGAGCGCGGTGGTGACCTCGCCGATGGCCATGTTCCACAGGTACCGGCCGTCGGCGGTGAAGACGTTCTCGTGGGGCTTGTCGCCGGTGGCGAAGGAGCCGACCTCCCGGCCCGTGGTGATGTCGAGGACGTGCACCCGGTTGGAGGTGGAGGCCGAGACGGCGACGCGGGTGCCGTCGGGCGAGACGGCCATGTGGTCGGAGCGGAAACCGGACACGGGGAAGCGCCAGTTGATCCCGCCGGTGCGCAGATCGATGGAGACGACGTCGGCGAAGCTCGGCCGGGAGACCACCATCGCCGAGCCGTCGGGCGTGGCGTACATGTCGTCGACGAACTGGTCGTGGCCCTCGCCGGGACCCATCCGGACACCGAGGAAGAAGGCGAGCTTCACGGGGTTGAGCCCGATCTCCCACATCCGGGCCTCGCGGTCCGGGATGACGTTGATCCGGCCGATGCGGGAGAAGTCCCCGGTGGCCTCGATGACGTCGGCGGTACCGTCCCAGTTGTTCCCCACGAACATCACCTGCCGAAGGCCTGCGGGCGCCTCCGACGCGGCGGGCGCGGCCGGCGGGGCGGCGACGGTGACGCCGCCGCCCCCGACGGTCAGCGCGAGGGCGGCGGCGAGCGAACCGAGCAGGAGGCGGTGGGCGCCCCGCGTCCGGACAGCAGACATCGATGTTCCTTCCGGGAGACCGTGCGGCATCAACTGCCCTGTCCGTCAGGGCGACTTACCCGACAGTAAGGAGTTGCCGCGAGGCCCACAAGGGGTCGGAACACGTCGGCCCGGATCAGCCGTTGGGGTAGGCGCGTGCGATCAGCTTCTGGCGCAGGACCGTCCACTGGGCCGTCATGTCGTGCACCAGGTAGAGATCGCGGCGGCGCGTCCAGGCCTGGCCGGACTCGGCGTCGTACGTCCCCGGAAGCTCGATCCCGCGCGGCGCGAACGCCCGCATGCCCCGGTCGCGGGTGGTCTGCACGCACCGCTTCACGTGGTCGCGGAAGCCGATGACGCCCGCCGTGCCGATGCCACCGGGGAGGCCCTTCCTGGCCTCGGCGACCTGGGCGGCGACGCCGTCGGTGGAGAGGTAGGTGATGGTCCCGTCCGGGGCGATGACCGGCTCGATCGAGGTCACGTCCGTCATGTGGTGCTTCGACTCCAGGAAGCGGGCGATCTCCCACTGCGCGTAGACGGGCACGTTCCGGCGCTTGCGGAGCGCGGCGACGGTGTCGGCCAGCGCCTCGTTGACCGGGCCGGGCTCGTAGCGCACCTTCGACGGGTCGCCGCCGCCGGCCGGGGGCCGGTTGCCGAAGCCGTACGCGACGACGAAGTCGATCTCGCCGAGTGCGGTCGTCTCCGGGCGCCAGTCGAAGCCGACGTCGTACAGGTGCGGGACGAGGGCGCGGGCGGCGACCTTGTCGTCCAGTTCGGCGGCGAGCACCGCGAGCATGTGGTGCGGCAGCCCCTCGCCGCCCCGGCCCTCGCTCCCCCGGCGCTCGTCGGCACGGCGGTCGTCCGCACGGTCCGAGGCCTGCACCGGAGGCGCGGCCAGGACGGCCGGGGCGGCGATGGCGGCGGTGACGGCTGCTGCGAACTCACGTCGTTGCACGGGAGGGGCCTCTCTCTGTGTCGTACCCAGGAGGATCCTGGGCACGACACGGGAAGCCATGACGAACACAACCGGAAGGGATGGCGCCGCTCTCGTGACAACTTGGGCGGCGGACGGAGAGGCGGACAGGCAGATGGACCCGATGGCTCTCAGGCCCCGGCGCCGGCCGCCTCCTCGATGAGGTCGGTCACCGGGCCGGGCCGGGAGGCCAGGGAGGCGTGGCCGGCGTCCAGTTCGACGGTCTTGCGCGGGTTCATCCGCGCGGCCATACGGCGCTCGTTGTCCGGGTGGATCCTTTCGGGGGATGCCGGGCCCCGGCGGGGCCCGGCGGGGGTGGCCGAGGGCCGTCCCGTCCAGCAGAGCGCAACCCCGCCGCCCCCGCACACCGAGCACCGCCCTGGTCAGGGCATCCGGCGGGCTCCCGCCACGATCGCGTCGCGGATCCGGTTGTAGGTTCCGCAGCGGCAGATGTTGCGGATCTCGTCGAGGTCGGCCTCGTCGATCTCCCGCCCGGCCTCGCGCGCCGCGCGGACCTTGGCCACGGCCGTCATGATCTGCCCGGGCTGGCAGTAGCCGCACTGGACCACGTCGAGATCCAGCCACGCCTCCTGCATGGGGTGCAGCTCCCTGCCGACGGTCGCCGGGAGGCCCTCGATCGTGGTGATCTCGTCGGTCGGGGCGATCTCCTTGACCGGGACGGAGCAGGGGTTGAACGCCTTGCCGTTGATGTGGCTGGTGCACGCCTGGCAGACGCCGAGCCCGCAGCCGTACTTGGGTCCGGTGACGCCGAGGACGTCACGGAGCACCCACAGCAGCCGGACGTCGTCCTCGACCTCGGCCGTGACGGCCTTGCCGTTGAGGATGAAGGTGTGGTGCGGCACGGTGGCTCCTGGGTCCTAGAAGGCGCGGTCGAGGCCGTCGACCGGCGAGGCGGGGATCGGCGGGGTGGTCGGCAGCGGCTCGAAGGCGAGCGGCTCGGCGTGGTTGACGGGGAAGGTCGTCGGCATGGTGCCGGTGGCCCGGCCGTACGCGCAGGCCACCGCGGCCATCGCGGCGCCGACGGCCAGCTCGCCCGCGCCGCCCGGCCGGTCCGAGGTCGGCGGCATGACGACGATCTCCAGCTCGGGCGGGGTGTTCCACTGCCGGGTGTAGAAGTAGTTGTCCCAGCTCCCCTCCTGGAACCGGCCGTCCTCGAGGTGGAGGCCGGAGGTGAGGGCGACGGCGATGCCGTCCATGATGCCGCCCATCATCTGGGCCTCCAGGCCGCGCGGGTTGACGGCGAGGCCGACGTCGACCGCGCAGACGACCTTGGTGACGCGGGGGCCGGTGTACGCGTCGTGGATCTTCCGGCCGGTGGTCTCCGGCCGGCAGTCGATCTCGGCGAGTACGGCGACGAAGGCGTGGTACTCGGGGTGCAGCGCGATGCCCTGGGCCGTGCCGGCGGGCATCGACCGGCCCCAGTCGCCCACCTCGGCGACCTTGTCCAGGACCGCGCGGGCGCGCTCCTCCTTCAGGTGCTTGCGGCGGAACGCGTACGCGTCCTTGCCCATGCGCTTGGCCAGCTCGTCCACGACCAGCTCCTGCGCGCATCGGACGTTGGGCGAGTAGATGCCGCGCATGGAGCCGGTGTTGAAGCCCTTGTCGGTCTCACTGAGCAGCTGGGTGGTGACCCCGAAGTGGTACGGGCTCTGCTGGGTGAGCGCGAAGATCGTCTCGGAGAACGCGAGGTCACCCACGGGCAGTTGGGCGGCCGTCGAGGTGATGATCTCGCCGAGTCCGTGGCCGAAGTCGGTGGCGACGGAGGTGTGGCGCTGCTCGTACGTGAGCACCTCACCGAGCGTGTACGTGGCCCGGACCCGGGACGTCGACATGGGGTGCGTACGGCCCTGGCGGAAGTCGTCGGTCCGGTGCCACATCAACTTCACGGGCTTGCCCATGGCCTTCGAGATCTCGGCGGCCTCGCCGGCGGCGTCGTGGAAGAGCTTGCGGCCGAACGAGCCGCCGCCCTCGGTGACATGGACCTTCACGGCGTTGATCGGGAGCCCGAGCTGGAGGGCGATCTGCTCCTGGGCGACGATCGGCGTCTTCAGGCTCGCCCAGATCTCGGCCGACTCCGAACGGACGTCCGCGATCGCGCAGTTGGTCTCCAGGGCGCTGTTGCTGGAGAAGTGGAAGGTGAAGCGCGCGTCGACCGCCTTGGTCAGCAGGGGCAACGGCGGCACGACGAGAGGGAGTTCCGCCGCCCGCAGCTTCCGCTGGACGGTCGCGTCCGAGGCGCCTTCGGCGGTTCCGGGTCCCCAGGTGACCTTGAGGGCGCGGACGGCGTCGATGCACTGGCCGAACGTACGGCCACGGACGGCGACGCCGGTGGAGATCCGTACGACGTCGGTGACGCCCGGCATGGCGCGTACCGCGGCCAGGTTGTCGACCGAGCGCACGGTGCCGTTGATCGTCGGCGGCCGGCAGACCATCGTCGGCAGGGCGTCGGGGACCTGCACGTCCATGGCGAACTTCTTGCGGCCCGTCACGGCCTCCAGGGCGTCGATCCGCCGCTGGGAGGTGCCGATCACCTTGAACTCGGACGGCTTCTTCAGGGCGACCGACACCGCCGTGTCGCTCACCGCGGCCGCCTTCGCGGCGAGTTCGCCGTAGCCGATGCTGCGGCCGGTCGCCGAGGAGACGATCGCCCCGGCCTTGGCGGTGAGCGAGCCCAGCAGCTCGCCGAGCTCCAGCGCGGCGGCGCGCAGCAGCCGGCCCCGGGCGACGGCGGCGGCGACGCGGATGGGGGTGAAGGTGGCGATGGTGGTGTTGGAGCCGCCGGTCATCTGGTTGAACAGCAGCTCCGGGCGGGCGTCCGCGAGGGTGACGCGCACCTTGTCGAGCGGCAGGTCGAGCTCCTCGGCGATCAGCATGGCGGAAGAGGTCGTGATGCCCTGGCCGACCTCGGCACGCGGCAGGGCGAAGGACACGGAGCCGTCTGCCTCGATGCGGAGGGTGATCAGGTTCGCCGTGGGCAGGGCGGCATGCGTGAGCATGTCGTTGAGATCGTAGATCTCGGAAGGCCCGGGCAGGGACGGCACCAGCGCGGGCACGGCGGCGACCGCCGGGGTGGGGGCGAGGACCGCCTCGCCGAGCTGCACGGCGACGGTGAGGGTCGGTGCCGCGAGGACGTACCCGAGGAAGCGGCGCCGGTCGGGTCCCGACTCCGGCCGCTCCTGGTCCTGCTGCTGTCGGCCCTGCTGGTGCGCGTCTTCTCGCACGGTCATCGACTGCCCTCTCCACGGACCGCCACGTCGTCGGACGGATCTCGGATGGGATTGTGGATCGATCCTGGATGGGATCTTGGATGGATCATCGCTCATCAGCGGGCTTCCGTATCCCGGAACGTCGCAGGATTCACAGCGGCCACCTCAAGCCCTCACGACACGGTAGGACGAACCGGGAATACCTGGCCCGGGGAGGGAGGTTCAGAGCATGCGTGACACCCCGTCGCACCCGCTGCACGCTCGGAAGGAACGAACGTCCATGAAGATCGGCATCATCGGCGCAGGCAACATCGGCGGCAACCTCACCCGTCGCCTCACCGCACTCGGTCACGACGTGTCCGTCGCGAACTCCCGTGGCCCGCACACCCTCACGGCGCTCGCCGAGGAGACCGGCGCGACGCCCGTCACGGTCGACGAGGCGGCGCGCGGCGCGGAGATCGTGGTCGTCACCGTACCGCTGAAGGCGGTTCCCGACCTGCCCTCGGGCCTCTTCGCGGGCGCCGCGGAGGGCTTCGCCCTCATCGACACCAACAACTACTACCCGCAGCGCGACGGCCGGATCGCCGCCATCGAGGACGACGGCCTGACCGAGAGCCGCTGGACCGAGGGGCACCTCGGCCACCCCGTGATCAAGGCCTTCAACGGCACCTACGCCCAGGACATCCTGGACCGGCCGCTGCCGGCCGGCGACCCCGAGCGGCTGGCGTTGCCGGTGGCCGGTGACGACGAGGTCGCGAAGAAGACCGTCCGCGCCCTCATCGACCAGCTGGGCTTCGACACGGTCGACGCGGGCGGGATCGACGACTCCTGGCGCCAGCAGCCCGACACCCCGGTCTACGGTCTGCGGGCCGGCGTCGAGGCCGTCACCAAGGCCCTCGCGGAGGCGTCTCCCGAGCGGCCGGCCACGTTCCGGGGCTGAGGGCGACGTTCCGGGGCTGAAGGCGACGTTCGCCCGGACTCAGTCCGCGTACGCGGCCGCCGGCGGGCCCTGTGGGTTCGCGCCCAGTGTCGGGGCGAGCCACTTGTTGTACGAGACCATCCAGGGGCTGGCGGAGCCGCCCGCGCGGTAGTCCTCCAGGACGGCGTTGACCCGCCGGACCAGGTCCGTGTCGCCCTTGTTCATGGCGACGCCGTACAGCGAGGTGTCGAGGAGCGGCCCGACCATCCGGAGTGTCGGGTCCTGGGCGGCCAGACCGGCGGCGAGCGTGGCGTGGGTGAGGACGGCGTCCACGTTCCGCTGCTGGAGTTCGACGAGGCAGTCGAGATGGCTCGCGGTCTCCACGGCGACGGCGCCGGTGCCGGAGTTCTTCAGGAGGTCGGAGGCCGAACTGCCCTTGCTCAGGCAGACGCGCCGGCCGCGCAGCTTCGAGTCGAAGCCGGTGAGTTCGGAGTCCTGGGGCACGAGGAGCCGGTGCCCGGTCTCGAAGTAGACGCTGGAGAACGCGACGTCGACCAGCCGCTCGCAGGTGATGCTCATCGTGCGCACGATGACGTCGACCTGGCGGTTCTGCAGCCGCGGGATCCGCTGGGCGGGCGGCATGCTGACGAAGCGCACCGTGGCCTTCGGGCCGAGGATGTCGCGGGCGATCGCCCGGACGATGTCGATGTCGAAGCCGGACGGCTCCTGGGCGTCCTGGTCGAGCGAGGCCCAGAGGTAGCTGTTGAGGTCGACGCCCGCGACGAGATGCCCGCGCTCCCGGATGCGCCGCACCGCCTCCCCGTCCACCCTGTCCGGGCGGGGACTGGCGCGCCGGGGGTCGCAGGCCGGCGCCCGGGCGACCGGCGCTGCCGGAGGCCGAGCGGCCCGTACCCGGGCCTCGGCGGACGGGCCCGCCGTGACGGCGGCGGCCGGGGCCGCGGCGAACACGGCCGCCATCAGCATCAGCCAGAGCGCGAGGCGGCCGCCCAGCGGCCCTCTCCCCCGCCGTTCCGACCCGGATCCAGCAGTCACAAGCCCCACCCCCGCGCAGCCGACTCCCCACCTCCAAGGCTACGCACAGGAGCATCAACACCGGTCCCGATCCCGAGAGTTGGGTGGACGTTGGGGGAAGCTTCACCGCCCCCGGAGAACGGAGAGTGCGGGAAGTGCGGGGAAGGAGGGCAGCGCGGGCAGGGCCTTGAACGTGGGGAGCGCCGGCCGTCGTACGGCGCGCAGTTGGCAGCGGGAGAGCCGGGCGCGCTGGCCGCCACTGGTGATCAGGGCGTTCACGGAGGTCATCGGGTCGGCGCCCACGCTCCGCGCGAGCATCATGCCGACGACGAGCGGGAGCAGCGCGACCGCCACGGCCGAGCCGGTGGCCGTGACGTGCTGGATACGGCTGGTGCGCCGGGCGTCCGTGGTCATGACCCCATTCCATCGTCGGCGGCCCGGGCCGGGCATCCGGCGACGTACTCACCCGGGCTGCCCGGGATACTCAGACGGGCCCACGGCCGTCGCGGCGCGTCCCCTTGGCGGCCCGGGTCCCGGTGGGGTTGCGTGAACGATCGACGCACCGGCAACACTCACCCCAACGGCACACGCACACGCACACGCACCGAGGAGCAGACGCCGCCATGGCCGACTACCGCATCGAGACCGTCCGTACCGCCTACCGGCAGTGGACCGCCCGCAACGACCGGGGCGCGGAGGTACGCATGGGGGCGGCGGACGACCCGGACGCCCAGCCCTCGTTCACGCCGGTCGAGTTGCTGCTCGCGGCCATGGGCGGCTGCGGCGGCATGGTGGTGGACCGGACGGCGCGCGCCGTGGACCACGACGACCTGCGGATCGTCGTGGAATCGGTCTCCACGCCGGAGGACGACGGCCGGGTGGGCCGGATCAGGGTCAGTTACGAGTTCGACCTGCCCGACAACAACCCGAAGGCCGCCGAGGTCTTCGCGCGCGGGGTGCGGCTCACGCACGAGAAGTTCTGCACGGTGAGCCGCACCGTCGAGCACGGCGCGACGGTGGAGGCCGTACTGCCGGACGGGACCATCGGATTCCGGGCGGGCTGACCTGTCCCGTTTGACCGCGCTGTGGGTGGTGAGTCGCGTGGGTGGAGGCGTACGGATCGACAGGAGGTACGCGTCGTGTCGAGCAACCCGACCCACCCGATCAACGGAAAGCACGTGCTCGTCCTCACCACCAACTACGGAACCGAGCAGGACGAGCTGAAGGAGCCGGTCGCGGCCCTGCGGGAGGCGGGCGCCCAGGTGACCGTGGCCGCGCGCGAGGACGCACCCGTCGTGACCCTTGTGTCCGACCGGCGGCCCGGTGACACGGTCCGGCCCGACACGACGTACGGCGCGGTGTCGGCGGACGCGTACGACGCGGTGGTCGTACCGGGCGGGACCGTCAACGCCGACCGGCTGCGGACGGACCAGACGGCCCAGCGACTCCTCATGGCCTTCGCGACGCACGGCAAGATCGTCGCGGCGATCTGTCACGGACCGTGGCTGCTCATCGAGAGCGGGCTCGTCGCGGGCAAGGAGCTCACCTCCTACCCCTCGATCAGCACCGACCTCGTCAACGCCGGCGGGACCTGGCGGGACCGGGAGGTCGTCGTCGACACCTCCGGGGGCTTCCCGCTCATCACCTCGCGCAGGCCCGCCGACGTCCGGCCGTTCTCGGCGGCGATCATCGAGGCCCTCGCCCGGGCGGGGCACCCCGCACCGGCGTGACCGCCCCGGCGCGGGGCACCCCGTGGGCTCCTCCGCTCAGTCGTGCCAGATCTCGCGGACCTGGGCCAGCGGGTCGTGTTCCACGCGCGACTCGGTGTCCCAGAGCATCGTGGCGCGGTCACCGGTCGTGTAGCGCGGCCAGGAGGAGCCCGGGTCCTGGTCCCGTACGAAGGCGACCCAGGCGCTGTGCATCGCGTCGGCCAGAGCGCGGGGCGGCGCCTCGCCCGCGACGGCGGTGACGCCTTCGGCGGCCAGGAGGTCGAAGGCGTACGGCAGGTCCAGGCAGTGGAAGGCGCTGCCGTTGACGGGCGACTCCCACCGGAACTCGTAGAGCCAGGTGGGTCGTTGGCTCGCCGCGCGGGCGTCGGCGACGGCCAGGGAGGGCGCGCGGAAGGTGACGTCGGTGAGCGCCTGACCGAACAGGGTGTCCGCGCCGTCCGCCGCGTACGCCTTCGTGAAGGCGGCCACCTTCTCCTCGGCGAGGCCCAGCGCGCCGAGCAGGACCGGCACGGGCGGGCCGTCGGGGCCGGGGGCGGGCATGGCGTTGAACTCGTGGGCCGTGAAGCCCAGCATGAGCGGCACGTCGGCGCCCGCGTCCCCGGTCGTCAGCGCGTCGAGGACGGGCTCCGGGATCAGCTCGCCGTCGGCGAAGGGGGCCAGGGACAGCAGGGGCGGCAGGCCCTCACGGTCCGGACCGGGCGCGCCGAGGCGGTCCTGGAGGTCGAGGAGTCCGTCGTCGCTCAGGTCGCGGAGCGCGGCGGCCGTGGCGGGCACGCCGGTACGGGCCGTGAACAGGCGGGACGCGGCGCGGGCGACCTCGGGGCCGTCGGGGCGCATGACGGCCCCGGAGACGGAGAGCGCGCCCCGGAACAGGCCCCGGGCGGCGGGGACGGCGAGCAGGGTCTGGACGGCGCCGCCGCCCGCCGACTGGCCGGCGACGGTGACCTTGGCGGGGTCGCCGCCGAAGCGGGCGATGTTGTCGCGGACCCATTCGAGGGCCGCGATCCAGTCGCGGACACCCCGGTTGTCGGGGGCGTCGTCGAGGTGCAGGAAGCCCTCGATGCCGAGCCGGTAGCCGAGGGAGACCAGGACGACACCGTCCCGGTTGAAGGCCGATCCGTCGTACCAGGGGCTGGCCGCCGACCCCGCCACGTAACCGCCGCCGTGGATCCAGACCAGGACCGGCAGCCCGGCCTCGGGGTCCGTGTCCGGCGTGAAGACGTTGAGGTTGAGGACCCCGGCGCCCGGGATGGAGGGCTCGGGGATGGTGGTGACGTCGGCGAAGGGGCGCCGCTGGGCGGTCGGCCCGTACGCCGTGGCGTCGAGGGGCTCGGTCCACGGCTCCGGCGGCACGGGCGCCGCGAAGCGGAGTTCGCCGACGGGCGGCTGCGCGTACGGGATGCCGAGGAAGCGCAGGCTCCCGTCGGCCCGGCGTTCGCCGCGCACGGGGCCGCGGGTGGTGGTGACGGAGGTGACGGTCATGGGAGCAGCGTCCGGCCGATGATCAGCCGAGTCAACGCCTGGAGCGAGAAGGTGACACGTGTCACTTACGCGTGTCAGTGAGGTCCTCGCCTCGCGCCGACTGGAGTCCGGTCGACCGGGGTACCACTGACTCGACGGCAGGGAGGTCGCGCATGGCGGGGCTGCAGGCGGGGACGGCGGTCGGGATCCTGGTGGTCGCCGCCGGGATCGGTCTCATGGCACTCGGCGCCGCCCGCCAGGGCCGCTCGGCCCGGCCACTGGCCCCCGCGCGGGCCTGGGCCGCCATGGAGCGCGAGCACTGGCGCGTCCTGCGACGGGCGGCCGGCATGGCGATCGCCTCCGCACGCGGGGCGGCGGGCGCCGGCGAACCGGCGATCATCACGGTCTCGGACGTCCTCCGCCTGGCCGACGAACACTTCGACCGCCCGAACGCCGACCCCCACCTCGCGGCAGCCGCCCTCCGCCACGAGTACGAACGGGGCGCGTGCGCACGGGACTGCATGACGGACGCGTTCGGCTGACGGCGCGGGGCGGAGCGGGCGCGCAGACGGTCGCGATCGGGCTACGGGCGGCTGCGCCGGCCGGGCCACCCATCCGCGTTTGCACCGGCGCTCGATGAAGTCGCGGGCGCTCTCCAGCCGCGTTGGTGCCGGGCCGAATCGGAGGGACACAACGCGGAGCCGCACGTCTATCCGGAGACAGCTCGCCGGCTGGAGATCCGACTGTCACGCTGCCACCCCACCAACCGTCCCTCGGTCGGCGCCGACCTTGCCGCAGCCGGACAAGAGAGCGGAACGACGGCCTTCGATTGACTGATCGAGATCTTCGACGATCGCGCTCCTGACGTCCTGCGACTCCGATGACAGGCCATGAGGGCGCCGTCCTTGTTGGCCAGGAGCGAGAGCGTCCTGTCGCCCTGTCGCTGATCTTGCGACGGTGAATCGCCTGCTCGGCGTACGAACTACTGCATAGAGTCAGGGCCATGGAGTCCGCTACACCACCCCCGATACCGACCCAGACTCTCCACAGACCGTGGCAGCGCACGGCCCTGATCATGGTGGGGAGTACTTTCGCGCTGCTGGGCGCGTTGACGCTCATCGGCGGGGCGGGTGCCTCCGGTCCCGCAGGCACGGTCTTCAACACCGTGACCGTCGCATTCGGCATCTGGTTTGCCTTCCGCAGCTGTGTCATGGGCGTACGGATCGACTCCGCGGGTCTCATCGAGCGTGGCCTGGGACGCACGAAAGTCGTTCCATGGTGCTCGATCAGTACGGTCGAGACCGGTGACGGCCCTGGCTTGGCCCCGGCTGAGGCTCCGGGCTTGATCCTCAAGAATGGTGAGCACACGGGGCTCGGCACCCTCGCGTCGTACTCCAGTCGCGCAGTCGAGGCCGACTTCGCCCTGCTCAAGTCCCTGCACACCACTCACATCACCGGCTGCCCCAACTGCGCGTGACAGCCACGCTGGTGTCCCCGGCTCTCAGGGCCCCTGCCGCAGTCGCGTGCACGGAGATACCCGGCAGGGCTCGCACGCCGTCCGCGAACCGGTCCGGTGGCAGCAAGGGGACGGAAGTCGACCAACCGCCTTCGACCAGGACCACAGGGTGAACGGCTGCCACGCGGATATCGGTCCCGAACATGGCGAGTTCAGCGGCGCCCTTCTCGCCGCGTACGGTCGGCGTATGAGCGATGAGCACGATCAGGATCCGGGTCATGGCGAGCCCGAGCCCCCGCCGAGGCCGGCCGCCGCGCCTGGTGATGTCGCCGATGGAACCGCGGCGTCCGATGCGGTGCTTTTCGTGTGCACGACGTGTGAGGTGCCCTTGACGGAACCGCTCACCCGGCTGCCCGAGGTTCCCGAGCCTCCGTTCTTCGCATGGTGGGACGCGGACGAGCCGGGCCCGTCGCCGGCCACCGTGCCGTCGGGCCACTACGCCATCGAGACGGAGCCCTACGGTGCCCCCTTGGTCGCCACCGCCATCCCCGGCCCTGCGATGCCCCGCCGCGGGACGATGGGCAACGGGCGCGGGCAATGGCTCGTGTCGCAAGGTCCCCGAGGCAACATCGTCATCAATCCGGACGACGCGCGCGGCCTGACACTGCAGCACGCCTCCTCCGCCTGCTGCGGAGCGACCCCGGACGGCGGGATGAACCAGATGTGTGCCTGCGGAACCCTCGTCGCGACCCTCTGCTCCGACTGCTGCCTGCCGTACGAACTCCACCTCTCAGCCGACCACGTCCGCGCCGTCCGCCCCTAGAACAGGTCTGGGCTGCCGCTCCTTCTCGCCGATCGCGCCGCCCTTACTGCGCCTCGGACCGATCCGGCGGCTGCGGGACCGGGGTCGCCTGGTGGTAGTACATGCGCCAGGTGCCGTCGGTGTGGCGGCGCCAGAGGGAGCTGCGGAGGGCGTGCCGGCCGTCGATGCGCGTCGCGTACGTCAGGTGGACCAGGCCGGGGGCGAGGCGCGTACCGGCCATCCCGGACGGTTCGTAGCGCGGTCCGTCGTCCACGGCGCCCTGCATCTCGGGCAGCGCGGAGACCATCTCCTCGTACGTCCATCGGCGGCCGGACGCTCCGACCTCCACGAAGTCGGGGTCGAGAAGGCTTCCGGCGAGCGAACGCGAGGAGCGTACGGAGGGGTCCAACAGCCGCAGCTCCGCGGCGATCGCCTCGGCGACCTCGGACTCCGCGGTGGAGTCCGAGGTGTCCCACTCCCCTGCGCTCCCCCACCGCCCGTCTCCGGCGTTCACAGGGCGATCCAGTAGCGACGCTTACGGCCGATCTCGGTCATGCGGATGTCCTCCAGGACGCCTCCGTTGCGCTCGATCGCGCGGGCGGAGGCGACGTTGTCGTCGTCGCAGGTCACCAGGACGCGGTCCAGGCCGAGGGCGCGGGCCTCGGGGAGGATCGCGCCCAGGGCCCAGGTGGCGAGGCCCCGGCGGCGGGCGGACGGGCGGATGCTGTAGCCGACGTGTCCTGCCGCGCGCAGCAGGAAGTCGTTGAGCCGGTGGCGAAGGTCGATCGCGCCGACGTACACCCCGTCCTCGACGATCCACCAGTGAGTGGCGTGCACCCGTCCCTCGCCCAAGGTGCGGGTCCGGTCGGACTGTTCGCACAGGCGGCCGACCCATGAGGCGAAGACCTCGGGGATCGCGAGCGCCTGCTCCTCCGCCAGCCCTATCCCGGCGCCCGCCTGACGGGTGCCGGGGTTCCACTCGGCGTGTGCTTCGAGCCAGGAGCGGTGCAGTTGGGCGGTGGGGGCGACCAGTTCGGGCATGCGGGCGACGATAACAGGCCGACGCACCCTTTGATCAGGCATTTTCGGCGATCCACAGGATCGCCGCACCCGCCTCCCCCAACTCCGGGCCTACTCGCCCGTGACGCCGTCGAGGCGTTCGCGCAGCAGGTCCGCGTGGCCGTTGTGGCGGGCGTACTCCTCGATCATGTGGGCGAGGACGTAGCGCAGGGAGTAGGCCTCGTCGCCCTGATGTCCGCAGACGTCCAGGGAGTCCGCCGCGTCCACGACGGCGCGCGCTCGGGCGCACTCCTTGCGCCAGACCGTGAACGCCTCGGCGACTCCGGCCTCGTCGAGGTCGTCCACATCGAAGTCGGCCCAGTCCGTGGAACCGGCGGGGGTCCACGGGCTGCGACTGTTCTCACCGTCGATCACATTGCGGAACCAGCCGCGCTCCACCTCCGCCGCGTGCCGTACGAGCCCCACGAGGGAGAGCCCCGACGGCGGCGCGGCCCGGTCCTTGAGCTGCTCAGGGGTGAGCCCGGCGCACTTCAACTCCAGGGTGTCGCGCTGGAACTGGAGCATGGCGGTGAGCGTGGTCCGCTCGTCGGCGGTACGGGGCGGCTGGACGCGGTGATCTTCGGTCATCCGGTCATCGTGCCGAGGCGGTGCGCCCGACGACCACCGGATTTCGCCGCTGTCCGGGCCTCAGAGCATCCGGGCGTCAGGACTCCGGGCGTCAGAGCGGCCTCACGTACCCGGGCGGACGGCGTAGTCGCCGAAGCCGACCCAGTCCAGGGCCACGCACGGCTCGTCGCCGACGACCCAGGCGTCGTGGCCCGGCTTGACGGTGAACAGGTCGCCGGGGCCCACTTCCAGGGACTCGCCGTCGTCCATGACGATCTTCATCCGGCCGCCTACGACGTAGCCGAGGTGAGCGGCCTGGCAGCTGTCCGTACCGGCGATGGGCTTGATGTGTTTGCTCCACTGCCAGCCGGGTTCGAAGACCGCGCGGCCGACCGGGCCGCGGTCCGTGGTGATCAGGTCGAGCCGGCCCTTGGCGTCCTCGAACGGACGGGTCTCATCCGCCGAGTCGAAGCTTCTGGAGACGATTCCTGTCATGGTTCTCCGCCTCCCGGCGGTGTGACGTGAACTCCCCGAGTCCACTTCCAGGCTACGCCGGACACCCCTCCCCGGCCGCTCCGTTGCACCCGCGCCGGCCCGCGATCGCCTCCACGCCCGCCCGCGCTTGCCTCCGCGCCGGCCCACGATTGCCTCCACGCCTGCCCGCGCTTGCCCCGCGACGGCCCACGCTGGGCCCCGTGCCCATCCGCGCTTGCCGCCGTGCCGGCCGCACGCCTGCTCCCGCCCCGACCCGGCCCCCGGGCGGCCGGCGCGCACATCGCGCGCCCCTCCCGCCACCCCCGGTGGCGGACTAGCGTCGAAGGAGGAAGACCGTCGTTCACCTCACCCATCGGGAGGGCCAGTGACCGCCGAGCTCAACCACACCATCGTGCACGCCACCGACAAGGAGCGTTCCGCCGAGTTCCTCGCCGCGATCCTGGGTCTGGAGGTCGGTGCGCCCTTCGGGCCCTTCCTCCCCGTGGCCGCCGACAACAGCGTGACGCTGGACTTCTACGAGAACGCCGACGCGCCGGTCGTCTCGCAGCACTACGCGTTCCTGGTGCCGGACGAGGAGTTCGACGTGATGATCGCGCGCCTGGAGGAGGCCGGCGTGACGTACTACGCCGACCCCAGCCATACGGATCCGGGGAGCGTGAACGACCTCTTCAACGGCCGGGGTGCCTACTTCGACGATCCCGACGGCCACAACATGGAGATCATCACGCACCCGTACACCACATGACGGCTTATTGAACATTCACGGAATGCTCTCCCCCTTGGCGGATCCGCGCTAATCCACCCCTTGATTTCTGTACGGATACGATATCGGACAGACCTACACATAAAGGCCAGATAAGAGCACAATGAAACCGCGGTACGACGCCGCAAGCGCGATCAGACGTGCAGGACGCCAGAAGGAGGCGAGTCGTATGTCTGACGTCTCTCACCGTCCCGGTGATATCACGGCACACCCCGACGCTCCGGAAATGCGAGAACGGTACTCGCAAATACTCCAGACCCGAGGTGTCGCCGCGGTCGAGGAGCTCGTGATCCTCGCCGGTATCTACGCCGCGGTCTCCGGGTGGGTGGTTCACTTCTCGGCCGCCAGGCCCGAACTCGCCCTCAGCAACCTGGTCACAGGCATCGCCCTCGCGATCCTCGGCCTCTGCATGTCGATGGCGCCCGAGCGGTCCCAGGACCTGAACTTCGTCGTCCTGGCGCTCGGCGTATGGCTGATCCTCTCCCCCTGGGTCGTCGCCACCACCGACGCCGGAACCGGCGCGATCCTGAGCAACGTCATCACGGGCGCATGCGTCTGCCTCTTCGCGCTCACGGCGGGCGGACTGCTCATGAGCAAGACCAGAAAGACGTGACGAAGCTCTGATCCTCTCCAAGAACGGCGCCCTATCCCCGGCCGGGACGGGGCGCCGTCGCCGTGCGTAAGCAAACCGCTACCGCCGTGCCACATACGCAAATCCAGACACACCGACCCCCAACACCCCATCCCAGGTAACGAATTGACCGTCGGCGTTTCGGCCACATAAGTTCTGCGTAAGCTTGCTCCACAGGGACAGGCTCCCGCTCGCATTTCCCAGTCCTTGGGGGGACTAAGTGAACTGGTACCTCGACGTTCTCAAGAAGTACGCGGTATTCACCGGCCGTGCGCGCCGCCAGGAATACTGGATGTTCGTGCTGTTCAACATCCTCGCGCTGATCATCGTCGCCGTCATCGACTTCGCGATCGGCACGTACCCGCTGCTCTACGCGATCTACGCGCTGGCCGTGCTCCTGCCCGGTCTCGGTGTGACGGTCCGGCGTCTGCACGACACCGGCCGCTCCGGCTGGTGGATCCTGATCAACCTGGTCCCGCTGGTCGGCGGCATCATCCTGATCGTGTTCCTCGCCACCGAGGGCAACCAGACCGACAACGCCTACGGCCCGAACCCCAAGCTCGCGCCCGCGTACTGAGCAACACCCTCGCGAAGCCCCCGAAGGAAGGTTCCTTCGGGGGCTTCGCCCGTTCCAAACGGCCAGTTCCAGCCAACCGGTGCCGGACGGCCTTGCCCGAAGCCACTCCAGGCAGCCCTGCCGACAGTCGTACGGGACAGCCTGTCGGGCGCCGTACGCCCAGTGACGGTTCGTAGCAATCGCCGCTCGCGCCTTGTGCACGATGGCGCACGACCCGCCTTCACCCCCGCCCCTAGCCTCGCCGCAACGGCGCGACACGAGCGATCGCACGGACGAAGGCACGGACGAACGCACGGACGCGCGAGCGAACGAACGAGGGGCGGCATCGGTGAACTGGCTCATCCATGACTACCGCGAGAGCGATCTCGCCGCAGTGGTCCACCTGATCGACACCACGGCCGAACTCGGCCAGGAGTCCGTCTTCTCCCTGGCGGAGTGCATCAGCGCCCTGACCTCCCGCCAGCCGGCCGTCGTCGCCGTCCACCAGGGCGTTCCCATCGGGGCCGCGCTCGCCTCCGTCTCCGGGGAGCGGGCCTGGGTGATGCGGATCGCGATCTCGTCCGCCTGGCGTGGCCGGGGCCTCGCCAGCGCGCTCCTGGTGGAGCTGGAGCGGCGGCTGGTCGCGGCGCGGGTCGGCCGGATCGCGTACGTGCTGCCCGAGGAGGACCTCCTCGGCGAGGGCCTCCTGAACGCCGGATACACCCGGCAGCCGGCGGTCGCCTACTTCGAGAAGGTGGAGCCGCTGCACGGCCCCGCCGCCAATCTCCTGGACGACCTCGGCGGCCGGCTGCTGCCGGGCGACCTGTGGGCCAAGGTCGCCGGCATGGAGCGGGAGAAGGACCTGATCGAACGGCGTGTGGTCCTCCCGCTCGCCGAGCCGGAGCGCGCGGCGCGGCACGGTGTGCGGCCGCCGCGCGCGGTGGGCCTGTTCGGTCCGCCTGGGACCGGCAAGACGACGTTCGCGCGGGGCATCGCCTCCCGGCTCGGCTGGCCGTTCGTGGAGATCCTGCCGTCCCGGCTGGCCGACGAGGGCAATCTGGCGGCGGCGCTGCGCTCCGCGTTCGCCCGGATCGCGGAGCTGGAGCGGGTCCTGGTCTTCATCGACGAGGTCGAGGAGATCGCCCCGGTCCGCCAGGAGCCCGCGCAGCCCGGCGGGATGCACGGCGTGACGAACGAACTCCTCAAGCTCATCCCGGGCTTCCGCGAGCGGGACGAGCGGCTGCTCGTCTGCGCCACGAACTCGATCCGCTCCCTCGACCCGGCCTTCCTGCGCCCGGGGCGCTTCGACTACCTCATCCCGATCGGTACGCCGGACAAGGCGGCCCGCGCCGCGATCTGGGGGCGCTACACCGAGGGTCGCTCCGATGTCGACATCGACGAACTGGTCGCGGCGAGCGACCTGTTCACGCCCGCCGACATCGAACACGCCGCCCGGATCGCCGCCCAGAACTCCTTCGAGCGCGACCTGGTCGCCGTCGGCCCCCGCTCCACCGCCGACGAGCGCCTGCCCGGCGCGACGACGGCGGACTACCTGGAGGCCATCGGTCAGTGCCGGCCGACCGTGACACCGGAGATGATCACCCAGTTCGAATCGGACATCACCACCCACGCCCGCTTCTGACGAGGCGCCACTGTCAGTGCCTCTCCCTATCGTGGTCATGAGCGTTCCCGGCGACTCCGGGGACGACGTCGACCACGACAGGGGAGCCGGGCGGTGGAGCGGTACGAAGGGCTCGACATCATGACCGTCACGGAGGTGGCGGAGTTGGAGGCGTGGCTGGAGGTCCATCACGCCGACAGCCCGGGGGTGTGGCTGAGGATCGCCAAGAAGGGGAAGGGCGGCTCGTCGCTCACCAATCCGGAGATCCTCGACTGCATGCTCTGCTTCGGCTGGATCGACGGTCAGCGCAGAGGCGGTGACGAGACGTACTACCACCAGAAGTACACCCCGCGCCGGTCCCGCAGCCTCTGGTCGCAGGTGAACGTCCGGAAGGTCGAGGCGCTCACGGCGGCGGGGCGGATGCGGGAGCCGGGGCTCGCCGAGGTGCGGGCCGCGCAGGCGGACGGCCGGTGGGCATCCGCGTACCCGTCGCAGGCGGAGGCGACCGTACCGGACGACCTGGCGGCCGCCCTGGCCGCCGACGAGCGGGCCCGGGAGTTCTACGCGGGGCTCGGGAAGACCGACCAGTATCTGGTGATCCTGCGGCTGTGGCAGGCGCGCACGCCCAAGGGGCGGGCGCAGCGTCTGGAGCGGATGGTGGCGAAGCTGGCGGCGGGCGAGAAGGTCAGCTGACGGGCGGAGCCGGGGGACGTCCGCCGCCGCGTCGGTAGAGGACCTGGTGGGCCTCGTGTTCGACGAAGGAGGAGACGTGGGTCATGCCGACGGCTTCGAGGAGCCGTCGGGAGCGGTGGTTCGCCTCCTGGGTGAGCGCGACCACGCTCGGCGTGTCCCGGAGCGTGGCGTCGAGGACGGCGGCGACGGCCTCGCGTGCGTAGCCGTGCCCCCAGTGCTCGGGCAGGAACTGGTACGAGACCTCCGTCTCCCCGTCGCGCGCCCCGGGCTCCACGGTCACGATCCCGAGCAGGACCCCGTCGGCCACCCGCACCACCGCGTGCACCCCGGGCGCGCCGACCACCCGCCGCTGCCGGATCCGCACGACCTGCTCGCTCACGGGCCCGCCCAGGTGGTGCCGGACCTCGGGGTCGGTCCACAGCCGGGTGACGGCCGGCAGGTCGGCCGCCCGCACGGGCCGCAGCAGGAGCCGCTCGGTGGCGAGGTCGCCGCGCGACGCGGCGGAGGGTGAGGCGTGCATACGTACGATCATCTCAGCTCCGTTCGCCAGGGTCGGCGGGCTCGACCAGCTCGGTGCCGGACCCTGTGCACCTCAGGACGGCCGAAAGGGCGCCCGGCCTGCAACTTCCGGCCGGGCGCCCTTGCGTCGAGGTGTGCGCGTCAGGACGCGGGGGCGCTGTTCGGCGCGGGTGTGCCGGCCAGGATCGTCTCCTCCACCGCTTCGTACCGCATGCGCTGGTCGGCCGGGTCACGTTCGCGGAGCACCGTGCCGAGCCAGCCCGCGAGGAAGCCCAGCGGGGCCGAGAGGATGCCCGACGTGGTGAACGGGAACCAGTTGAAGTCCTGGTCCGGGAAGATCGCCTGGGGCGATCCGGACACCAGGTTGCTGCCGGTCATGAGGACGAACGCGGAGACGCTGCCCACGATGAGGGTGCTGAGCAGTCCCGTACGGGAGTAGCGGCGCCAGAAGAGGCTGTAGATGAGGGCCGGTGCGACCGCGGACGCGCCGATGCAGAACGACAGGGTGACCAGTGCCTGAAGGTTCAGATGCCGTGCACCGGCGGCGATCGCGATCGCCACGAGCCCGACGCCCGCCGCGGCGGTCCGGGCGATGGCCATCTCCGCGGAGTCCTTCAGTTTCGCCTTGCGGCGCAGCCCGTGCGTGATGAGGTCGTGCGCCAGGGTGTTGGCGCAGGCGAGGGTGATCCCGGCGACCGAGGCCAGCAGGGTGAGGAAGATGGCTGTCGCCACGGCCGTGAACAGCAGTGTCTCGACGGTCGTCTGTTCCGTGCCCATGACGGCCTGGCTGACCATGAGGAACGCCGTCTTGCCCTGCGGGTCGCCGGCGACGATCCCCTGGTGGCCGACGATCGCGGCCGCGCCGAAGCCGATGACGGCGATCAGCAGACAGGTCACGACGACGGTCGACACGGCCCAGGACATCGAGCGCCGCACGGCTGCCGCGCTGCGCGCGGTGAACATGCGCATGGTGATCTGCGGCAGCACCGCGGCGCCGAGCACGACCGTCAACTGAGTGCTGATCATGTCGAGTTCGCTGCCGCCGAACTGCAGACCGGAGGCGAGATAGGCGTCTCCCGCCCCGCTGCCGCGCTTGGCGGCGTCGAGCAGGGAGGGCAGGCTGAAGTCGAAGCGGTTGAGGATGAGCGCGGCGATCGCGAGGGACGCGCCGAGCAGGGCGACGGTCTTGACGATCTGGATGAAGGCGGTGCCCTTCATGCCGCCGATCGCCGCGTACGCGATCATCAACAGGCCCAGGAACACGATCGCCCCGGTCTTGAAGCCGTCGGCGTCGAAGCCGAGGACGACGGAGAGGAGATCGCCGGCGCCCGCGAGCTGGAAGATCACCAGCGGCAGCAGTGCGATCAGGGTGACCGCGGCCGTGGTGATCCGCACGGCGGGGCCGGGGAGACGCCGGGTGAAGACGTCGCCGATCGTGAACCGGCCGGCGTTGCGCAGCGGTTCGGCGAGCAGGAACATCATCAGGACCAGCGAGAGCACAGTGCTCAGGGCGAGCGTGACGCCGTCGTAGCCGACGAGCGCGATGATGCCGATGGTGCCGAGCACGGTGCCGGCGGAGATGTAGTCGCCGGCGATCGCGAGGCCGCTCTGGACCGGGGAGAGCGAGCGGTAGCCGGTGTAGAAATCGCCCAGGTCGTCACGGTCGGGGCCGGTCATCACACACAGCAGCAGCGTGACGGTGATGACCGCGATGAACGCCATCAGCGACATGGTCTGGGCCTCGGAGCTGAAGCTGGTCATGCGCGCGCACCTCCGGTGGGCCGCTGCCACACGGGACGTCCGGAGCGGCTCTGACGTTCCGGCCCGGGCGCGGCTGCCGCGGCCGCCCGCTCGGCGCGTTCGCGGATCGCCGCGGCGAGCGGGTCGACGCGCTTGCGCGCGATCCGCTCGTACAGCGCGATCGCGACCAGCGCCACGGGCAGCTGGAGGAGCCCCAGGACCAGACCGGTGGTGAGACCACCGGTGAGAGTGCTGGTCATCATCGAGGGGGCGTAGCCGGACAGGAAAAGGAAGACGACGAAGTAGCCGAGCGCGGTGAACGTGGCGACGCGGCGGAGCCTGCGGTAGGCCGATCCGAGCCGATGCAGATCATCACGATCGTCCGTGGCGGCGGGCTGTTGCGGCTGCTGGGACGCGTCCCAGGGCTGCTGAGCGGAGTCCCAGCCCTGCGGCGAGGAGTCCCACGCTCGCGGGGACGAGTCCCAGGCTGCCTGGGGATCGGTGTCCCAGGACTGCGATCCACCCTCCCAGGACTGCGACGCCGCCTCTTGGCGGTGCCGCCCGGCATTCCGGTGCGGGGGTACGGGCGGTGGGCCCGGGAAAGGCTGGTGGTACGACATCGATCTCGCTCCTTGCCGCCCCGGGGAACGGGCGGGTGGCGCTGGTGGGTCCGCGTACGTTACTCATGGGTATAGCCCCTGCGTAAGGGGTTTCCGACCGCTCGGTATGTCGGTTCGGTGACGATCCTGTGCGCGTGGCGACAGAACCCCCGGTAACCCCCGTCGTGGATCTTTCCGCAGGTCACGGGTGAGTCTCGAGCCACCCCTGCGGCCGGGCAGGTCGCTCGGGGCGGTTCCTCCGTTCCGGCCGATCGGCGGGGCCGCCGGCCGGACCGGCGGAGACGGTCCGTTCCCTGGGGCGAACCCAGGGAACTTTCGTACAAGACAGGGCCCACTGAAGTCGGCGACGGTAGAGGCATGCGCAGACACGAAGTGGGGGCCACCCCCATGGATCGCGATGCCGAGAACGGCTGGGAGGTCGCCCATCCCCTCGGCGGCACGTCCCTCGACGGCGTCCGGATCACCGGATTCCGTGACCGCGACGCCGCCGGGCTGGACGACTGGGTGCTCCCCCAGCCCACGGTGACCGTCGTCATCGAGCTCGGGGGCAACCCGGTCACGGTGGAGAGTGCCACAGGGCACCGACCCATGAGGAGCCTCGTCGCCTCGTTGTCGCCCGGCCCGGCCCGCGTCCGTGGCGAGGGCGTCGAGTGCGTCGAGGTGGGCTTGTCACCCCAGGCCGCCTATGCCCTGCTGGGCGTCTCCCCGCGCGAACTGGACGGGTGCGTCACCTCTCTCGAGGACCTGTGGGGACGGCACGAGCGGCGCCTCCGCGAGCGGTTGGCCGACGCCACGACGTGGCAGGAACGCCTCGCGCTGACGGACGAGTTCCTCACGAGACGGGCCGCGGGGGCACCGTCGATGTCGCCCGAGGTCGCCGCCGCCTGGGACACCATCGTGGCCCGCCGAGGCCGGATACGGGTCGGTGACCTCGCGGCGTCCTCCGGATGGAGCCGCAAGCGGCTGTGGTCCAGGTTCAGTGCCCAGATCGGCCTCACCCCCAAGCGTGCCGCCATGCTGGTCCGCTTCGACCACGCCGCCCGAGCGCTCCGCGCGGGCGAGAGCCCCGGCGACGTCGCCCTGGCGTGCGGATACGCCGACCAGCCCCATCTCCATCGCGATGTGCTGGCCCTCGCCGGGTGCACGCCGGGCGCGCTGGCCGGCAGGACCAGGTCCGCCGACTGACCCGTGCCCACACCAAGGAGACCGGCCACACGCACGAGTGCCCACGCCGGCTCATGCACGTACCACCACACGAAGGAAGGAAGGCACCTGTGCCGAACACCGATGTCCGAGCAGCAGGCATGGCCGACCGCGATCTGGTCGTCCGGCTCGCGTTCGGGAGTATGGCCGCGCACACCCTGCGCGCCGCGATCCGGTTGAGGGTGGTCGAGCTGGTGGGCGATACGCCACGCCGGGCCGCCGACGTGGCCGCCGACGCCGGAACCGAAGCCCAGCCCATGACGCGGCTGCTGCGCGCCCTGACCGGGCTCGGCCTGCTGCGGGAACACGCCCCCGATACCTTCACGGTGACCCCCGCGGGCGCACTCCTCGATCCCGGCCGCCCCGACTCGCTCACGTCGTTCGTCGGGATGTTCACCGAGCCGGCGATCGTACGCGCCTGGGAGCACCTGGACGACAGTGTCCGCACCGGCGATGTCGCGTTCGACACCCTCTTCGGCACGGACTTCTTCAGCCACCTCGCCCAACACCCCGAGTTGTCGGCGGGGTTCAACGCGGCGATGAGCCAAGCCGTCGCGGAGACCGCCGCCGTGCTGCCGTACGCCTTCGACTTCGGGCGGTTCACCACCGTCACGGACGTCGGTGGCGGCGACGGAACTCTTCTGGCCGGTGTACTCGCCGCGCATCCGGGCCTCAACGGTGTGGTCTTCGACACGGCGCGGGGTCTGGCCGAGGCGCCGACGACGACGGCTCGGCACGGGGTGAGTGACCGATGCTCTCTGATCGCCGGGGACTTCTTCCGTTCGGTCCCCGGGGGCTCGGATCTCTATCTGATGAAGAGCGTCCTGCACGACTGGACGGACGACCAGGCGGTCACGATCCTGAGCCACTGCCGAGAGGTGCTGCCACCCGGCGGCCTCGTCCTGATCGTCGAGCCCGTGCTTCCCGAAGTCGTCGACACCACCGCGGATGTCGACGTACTCGACGGCGGAATCACCTACTTGAGCGACCTCAACATGCTGGTGAACGTGGGCGGCCGAGAGCGTACCCGCAAGGACTTCGAGGAACTGTGCCACCGCGCGGGCCTGTCCCTCACCTCGGTCACCCCGCTCGCGGAGGCCGCACCGTTCTCGCTCATCGAGGTCGTGGCCGGCTGACGGCAGTCTGCGTGCCGCGGGATCCCGGCACGTCCTCAGGTTCGCCGGACAGGCCCTAGTCGTACCAGTGGAGCCCCATGGCCATGAGGAGGGCGACGACGCCGACGTTGGCCAGGGCCAATGCGGCGAAGTAGGCGACCGGTGCTTGGGCTTTGACGCCGGAGGGCGCGGCGAGGGCACCGGCCGTCCTGGTCTGCCACCAAACGAACGCCACGAGCAGGATGCCGGCGGCGGGAAGCAGGATGACCGACTGGCCCGTGAAGTGGGGAACGGCCCCGCTGATGCCGGCGATCCCGACGGAGCCGAGCAGCACGCCGAGCCCGTCGAAGCGGGCGCCGATCCGGCCCGGGCGGTCGTGCACCCAGGTCGCCGCTCCGATCCCCGCGACCACGGCGAAGGGGATCGCGGCGAACAGGCACCACCGCCAGGACAGGACCGGGAGCACCCAGCCTGCCAACAGGCCGAGCGCCGGGCCGCTGCCGGCGATCGCGACGTAGACCCCGAAGGCCTTGCGGCGATCCCGCGGGTCGGTGAAGGAGGTGGACACCAGGAGCGACGCGGACGACGAGACCAGCGCGGCGAAGGCACCCTGCAGGGCGCGGGCAACGCCCAACGTGCCGGGGCTGGGTGCCATGCCGCCGATCGCGGCGGCCGCCGCGAACCCGACCAGGCCGATCATCAGCATCCTCTTGCGGCCCACGAGGTCCGCGAGTCGGGCGCCGAAGAGCAGCAGCCCGACAAAGGCCAGCGCATAGACGGTGGGCATCACGTCCAGGTAGACGGTGGACGACACCCGCAGGCCGTCGTGAGGGAGCCCCAGGTCCCTGGAAGCCTCCCGCCCCACCGCCGTCTTGGCGAACGTCGCGTCGATCAGCACGACCAGCTGCGCCAGAGCGAGCGCCACCAGGCCCCACCAGCGCCTGGGTGGGGGAACCGCCAGATCGGCCGGGTGGACCGGGGACGTAGGCGCGTACGAGAGGCCGGGAGGCGGTCCCGGCGGCGCACCGAACGCGGGCGGTGCCCCGGAGTGCGCGGGGGCCGTCGGAACGTACGCGGGCGGTGGGGGCGTCGGCTGGGCGGCGGCCAGGACGCGCGGGTCCGGCCGCTCGGCGGGTGCGCCGGCGGGCGAGGCGGGGGCGTAGTCCAGCAGATGAGCGGCACGGCGGCCGAGCTGGGCCAGTACCGCCCCTGGCAGCCACTCACCGGTCTGGTCGGTCTCCGTGCGCGTGGCCACCTCACGCGGGGTGGGCCGCTTGGCCGGGTCCTTGTGCAGACATGCGCGTACGAGATCGACGAGCGCATCCGGTACGCCGGTCAGGTCCGCCTCCTCCTCGGCGATCCGAAAGAGGTGGGCGTTCAGGCCGGTGTCCGTGGCGCCGAAGAGGAGGCGCCCGGTGACGGCGTAGACGAGGAGCGCTCCGAGGCAGAACACGTCGGACGCCGGGGTGAGTTCGAGGCCGCGCACCTGCTCCGGTGACATGAAGCCGGGCGAGCCGATGAGCATGCCGGTGCGGGTGTGCAGGCTGTCGCCGGCCAGGCTGTCCATCGCCCGCGCGATGCCGAAGTCGATGACGCGGGGGCCGTCGACGGTGACCAGGACATTGGACGGCTTGAGGTCACGGTGGATCAGACCCGCCTCGTGCACGGCCTGCAGGGCGAGGGCGAGACGGTTGGCCAGGGTGCGGACCGACTGCTCGGGCAGCGGACCGAAGTCCTGGGCCACGACGGTGGTCAGGTCGGGCCCCGGGATGTACTGGGTCGCCACCCACGGCACGGCGGCATCGGTGTCGGCGTCCAGGACGTCGGCCGTCCAAGCTCCACCCACCCGCCGCGCCGCGGCCACCTCGCGGGCGAACCTCCTGCGGAACTCGACGTGTTGGGCATGCTCGGCTTGGACCACCTTGACGGCGACCGTACGCCCCAGGTCGGAGCGGCCCAGATAGACCAGACCCATCCCGCCGGCACCGAGACGGGCGATCAGGCGATACGGGCCTATGTGCGCGGGGTCCTCCCCCGTCAGCTGTTCCACGGCGGTGATCCCCCTGGATGGGTGCGGAGCCCCTAAGATAGACCAACTATCCAAGGTTCCGGCATGGATTGCCGAGCGCCGGTCCAGGTTATTGAAGGCCACTCGACGTCCGTAAGAGCCCTAGGGAGTGTCCGGAAACCATGGTCGTCCGCCCGAAGGGCGGGGCTCGCGGCGTCCGGTGCGTGCGATCGCAAGGCGCCGGGATGCCCTCGTAGCGGAGCTGGCCGACGCCTGGCTGCCGGTCTCGATCCAGTCGTCGACCAGCAGCACCCGATCTCCCGGGCCCACCGCCGCCCGCTGCAGACGCAGCTCCTGACGCGTGCCCCGGTAGTCGGGGGCGCTGCGCCGGGTGACCTTCTCCCCGGGGAAGATCCCCTCGCCCTTGCGGACCGCGACGAAGCCGACGCCGAGCTCGACGGCCACTGCCGCGCCGAGCAGGAACCCCCGCGACTCGATGCCGCAGACGGCCGTGACGCCGTTCTCCCTGAACGGCCCGGCCAGTCCGCGGACCACCGCGGCCAGCGCCCCGGGGTCACGGAAGATCTGCCAGACGTCGGCATGGCCGCCTATCCAGCGGAAGCGTTCGAGGACCGGGCCGCGCGCGTCAGACCTCATGATCGCGAGTCTGCTGACAGACTTGCAGCCCGGGCGACCGGATTCTCCGTTCGGGGAATCCCCGACACTGACCAAAGACGACGGGCCCTAGGCCGCCCGCCCTAGACCGTTTGCGGGTCACGCCCCGACCATCGTCCGATGACGTACACGGTGGCGCGCGCCTAGCGTCGTCGTCATGCGAATCGGACTTCTGGGTACGGGACATGTGGCACGGGCGCTCGCGGCGGGGTGGAGCCGCGCGGGCCACGACATCGTCCTCGGGTCGCGGCGACCCGAGGAAACGGAGCTTCTCGGGGAGTTGAAGGAACTGCTCGACGCGGGCGTCCGCGTCGGGGATCCGTCGGCCGCCGCCGCGCACGCGGAGGTGCTGGTGAACGCGACACCAGGGGCGGCGTCGGTGCCCCTCCTGGAGTCGATCGGCGCACCGGCCCTGGCCGGGAAGGTACTGCTGGACGTCGCCGTCGGCTACCAGGAGGACGACACCCTCACGCACCCGACGGTCAGTCTCGGGGAGGAGATCCAGCAGGCCTTCCCCCGTACGCCGGTGGTGAAGACGCTCTGCACGGTCGACAGCGTCGTCATGACCGCCCCCGGGTCCCTGGAGGGGCCGAGCACGATCTTCCTGTCCGGCGACGACGCGGACGCCAAGCGGACGGTGAGCGGGCTGCTGCTCGACCTGGGCTGGCCCCGGGAGTCCCAGCTCGACCTCGGGGGCATCGTCAGCGCGCGCGGACAGGAGCACTTCGCCCTGCTCTTCATCGGCATCGCCCGGGCGACCGAATCGTTCGGCTTCGGGATCCGTGTCGTACCGCCGGCGGCTCCGTAGACGATCAAGCCATTCGGCGCTGGAGCGCGGCGAGCGCGCCGGCCCTGCGGCCGGGGACGCGGCGTCGGAGCGCGACGAGGGCGTTGCCCAACTCGCGCGCTCGAGCCGGGTCCTCGATCCGCTCCCACTGATGGTGGGCCCGGTCCACCGCGCCTTCGACCTCGGGGTCCTGCGGCCCCTGGCTCAGGCCGAGCCGCGCCCGGGCCACGGCGATCCACAACTCGCAGCTGCGGACGGGCTCTTCGGCGAGCCGTGCGAGGTCCGCGCGTACCTCCATCCAGTGCACGGCCTCCGGCGACCGCGCCCCGTACCGCCGCAGAGCCACCTGCTCCCAGGCAACGGCGACGGCCACCGCCTCCCCGTGCCGCCCGGCGCGCGCCGCGGCGAGGATGGCGGGGTGCGGATCGGGCTCGGACGCCTTGGGCTCCTGCGCCGCGGGCGCGAGCGGGCGAACGTCCACCGGAGCCGCGACAGCCACCGCCCGCCCGTGCTCCGGCTGCGGCTCGGGCACGGGCGCGGGTACGTGCGCAGGAGCGGGTGCGGGTACGGACGCAGGCACCGACGCGGGCACGACGGCCGCCACCTCCCCGAGCACCTGTACGGGCTGCGAACTCGACTGCGAAGGACCGTAGGTCACCTCCTGCGTCAGAAACACGGCCTCCCCCGAACCCCCCGCACCCGCCGCCTCCGCGTGCAGCAGCGCGAGCGGCGGTCGGGCGCCCGTGCGCCAGGCCGTGGCGAAGTGGCGCAGGTACTCCGGTGTCACGGGGGCGCCGCTTCGGCGCGGGGCCGGGGCGACTCGGCCGTAGAGGCGGATGCCGGGGCCGAGGGAGAGCAGGCCCTGGGCGGCGCCGAGGCGCTCCCAGAGCTCCGCGTCGGCGACCAGGTCCGCCACCACCGTCGTCGTGCCCGCGCGCCGCACCGCCAGCTCCGCCGCGAGCCAGTGCCACGGCAGCCCGGTGTACCGCAGGGTCGTCGGGGTGCTGCGCGCGAGCGCCAGGTGCGGGAGGTGCTGGCGGCGGTCCATCTGGAGCTGGCCCGCGAGGAAGAGCGCCAGCGGTCCCGGCGCGGCGGCCGCGGAGCGCAGGCGCGTCAGGACGGTCTGCGGGTCGAGCGGGTCGGCCAGTTCGACCACCGTCGCCACCGGCGTGCCCGTCAGCACACCCGGCGGAACCGCCGCGAAACCGGGCAGAACGGCCGCCGCGTCCATCGCCCGTCCGCGTCCCGCCGGGGCCGCCGCGAGCAGGACCGCCGTCCCCACCGTGTCCAGGTCGTCGTTCAGCACACGAGCACCGTAACCTTCTCTACGCCCCCTCCCGTTACCACCCCGATGGCCGATAATCGGCGGGCCGTTGGCATATGCCAGAAGCACCACCGTATCGAGTGTTGCCAAATCCCTTACGGGCTGTCTCAGCCTGTGCAACAGTCATATCCGGGCCTTGTTACACCGCTCGCCCGCGCCGCGCCTGTATCGGAGTACGACATGCCGTCCCCTCTCTACGCGGACCGTCCAGCCCAGCCGCCGGAGCCCGGCACCGTGGACGCGCTGATCTCCCAGACCCGCCGTCTGCGCGTTGACGTGGACGCCGTGCGCCGGGACGCCGTTCTGGACGAGGACGACCCGAAGAACCGCTGGCAGCGTGCCCTCTGCGATCTCGCCGTGCACCAACTCGACGACCTGGGCGCCCATTTGGGCCAGCTGAAGGCCGGCATCCCCGACGAGACCACGCTCGCGGCGGGCGTCGAGCTCATCGAGGCCGCCGAGGACACCGTCGAAGCCGCCTCCGACCCGGGCGCCGCGTACGGCGGCCCCGCGCCCGCCCGCACCGGCTCGCTCCTCAGCCGCGTCGGCAGCGCGGAGTGGAACCTCCTGAACGACGAGGTGAGTTGGTCCGAGGAGCTGTACCAGATCTTCGGCCGGAACCCCGAGAGCGGCCCGATGTCGCTGGACGAACTGCCGTCCATGGTCTTCGCCGAGGACCAGCCCGTGCTGCAGGCCATGGTGACGGACTGTCTGATCGACGGGAAGCCGATCGACGGCGAGTTCCGCGTCGTCCGCACCGACGGCCGGGTCCGCACGCTCCACATGATGGGCGAGCCGGTCCTCGACTCCGACGGCTGCACGGCCTCCATGTGGGCCGTCCTGCGCGACGTCAGCGAGCTGCGGCGCAGCGAGCGCGCGGTCCGCGAGTCCCGGGACAGCCTCCAGCGCACCCGCCACATCGAGCGCACCGAACGCCGCGTCGCCGTCGAGCTCCAGGAGGCCGTGCTGCCTCCGTGGCGCGGCTCCCTGAGCTTCGCCCACGGCGGCCCGGGCGCCCCGCTCGACGTGGCCGGCCACTATCTCCCGGCCGCCACCACCGGCCTCATCGGCGGCGACTGGTACGACGCGCTGGCCCTGCCCGACGGCGACGCGCTTCTGACCGTCGGCGACCTCACCGGCCACGGCGTCTCCGCCACCTCGTCGATGGCCATGCTCCTGGGCGCGCTGCGCGGCATGGCCGTGGCCGGAATTCGCCCAGGAGCCCTGATGGGCCATCTCAATCAGCTGCTCGAGACCTCGGTGCAGCCGGCGCTCGGCAGCGCGATGTGCTGCCGCTACGAACCGGTCAGCCAGACCCTCACCTGGGCGCAGGCGGGCCACCCCGCCCCGCTGCTCTTCCGCGACGGAACGGGGCGCGCCCTGAAGCGGCCGGACGGCGTGCTCCTGGGAGCGACGACCGGGGCCGCGTACGAGGAGGCGTCCATCCGGCTGCTCCCCGGCGATCTACTGGTGCTGCACACGGACGGACTGACCCGCCGCGGCGGCCTGGACGACACGGGTACGCAACGGCTGCTCGCGCTGGCCCCCCGGCTGACCGGGGCGCGGGACGCGCAGGACTGCGTACGGTCGGTGGTGGAGGAGTTCGGTGAGGCACCCCGCGAGGACGACGCCTGCGTGATGGTGGTGCGGGTCGGCGACTAGGAGGGCATACCGGCAACGGCCGGTGTGCCCCTTTTTCTCGTGCGCCCTTTTCTCGTACGTACGCACATACGTACCGAGGCCGATTCCCGCCCTCGAATCTCCTTCGAACTCGGACCCCGCTCAGATCCCGCTGCTCCGCGGCCGCTTGGCCGCAGGCTTGGGCAGGGCGAGCGCGATCTCCTCGCGCAGGTCCTCGATCTTGGCGTAGCCGGCGTACTGCCCGGTCAGCCGGTACATCTCGCGCAGCCGGTCCCAGGTGCGGTGCGAGGAGGTCTCGCCCATGGACACCAGGGCGAGCCGGGCGTACCGGTCGGCCTGCTCCGGGTCGTCGGCGATGAAGCAGGCCGAGGCGAGCGAGATGTAGTCGAAGAGCTTCGAGCGGTTGTGGCCGTGGCGACGGAGGTCCAGGGCCAACTTGGCGTGGCGCTGGGCCGGGACCGCCGCGGCGGGGTCGTGCTCGGCGAGCGTGCGGTACGCGAGGGCCTGCATGCCGTGCATGTCGGCGTCGTCGAAGTTCTGCATCCAGCTCGGCGGCGGGACGTCGGAACGGTCGGAGACGAACAGCTCCTCGGCCTCGCCGAGCGTACGGCGCATGGCCTGGCCCTTGCCCATGGAGGCCTGCGCCCAGGCCTCGATGGTGTGCAGCATCGCCTGGGTGCGGGGCAACACCTCTTCGCCCGAGCCCGACTTGGCGAGCTTCATCAGGTCGAGGGCGTCGTCGGGCCGGCCCAGGTGGACCATCTGGCGGGCCGCGCGGGACAGGGCCTCCCCGGCGCGCGGCCGGTCGCCGCCCTCGCGCGCCGCGTGCGCGGCGATGACGAAGTACTTCTGGGCGGTGGGTTCCAGGCCCACGTCGTGGGACATCCAACCGGCCAGGACGGCCAGGTTGGCGGCGACGCCCCACAGGCGCCGCTGGAGGTGGTCGGGGTGGTGGTAGGCGAGCATGCCGCCCACCTCGTTGAGCTGGCCCACCACCGCCTTGCGCTGGAGGCCGCCGCCGCGGGAGGCGTCCCAGGCGCGGAACACCTCCACGGAACGCTCCAGCGCCTCGATCTCCTCCGACCCGATGGGGGCGGCCTCGTAGCGGTCGAACCCAGCGGGGTCGGCGTGGAGGGGATCGTTGGCGCGTGGCGCGGTGGCGGCGCGCGCGGGGTCGGTGTGGAGCCAGTCGTGCATGGCGCTGGTGAGGGCGGAGCCGGCGGCGAGCACGGCGCCCGCGCCCATCAGGCCGCGTCGGTTGAGCATGAGGTCCATTCCCGTGAATTCGGTGAGGACCGCTGCCGTACGCTCGGGCGCCCAGGGCAGCCCGTCAGGGTTGTCGTTGTTCCTGACGTTCTGCCGTCTCCCGGCACGCCCGTGTCGTACGAACCCGAGGTCCTCGATGGTCACGACACGACCGAGTCGCTCGGTGAACAGTGCAGCCAGCACCCGGGGTACGGGGTCGCGCGGGGTCTCCCCCATGTCGATCCATCGCCTCACCCGTGAGGTGTCGGTCGACAGTTGCGGGTGGCCCATGGCCGCCGCCTGCCTGTTGACGAGCCTCGCGAGCTCTCCCTTGGACCAGCCGGCGAGGCCGAAGAGGTCTGCCAGGCGGGTGTTGGTCTGTCCAGTCACGTCTAAGCCCCCAGGTTCTCGGCTGAGTTGACAGTAACCCCCTGTCATAGGGCTGGCGACTATTCGCCAGGGTTCGCCAGGGTGCGCTCAATGTTCCGCCACCCGCGCCGGGGTGTCAGGTAGGAACGCGCCACCCCGCCCCGGCAACCGGCCCTCATTCCCCAGGGTGCGGCCCGGAGGTCGGGCGGGGCGACGCACGCAACTCGTCGGCACACGAAGGGATCTGTCTCCCCATGTACACAGCATCGTCCTCCGTGTCCGCCCCGCCCCGGCCCCAGCACCGTTCCGTACCGGCCGGGAGCGGACCGTACCTCGCGCCCGTCGTTCCGGCGGTCCGGTCGAGGCGATGGGCGGGCAGTGCCGCTCAGCCGCTCAGCGGAAGAATCGACCTGTCGGGCCCCCAGGGGGCCCAGGTGCGGATGGCGATCGCGTCCGTCCACCGGATCTGCCCGGAGTTCAACCCGGTGCAGGTCCTGCGGCGCAGCGGCCGTTCCGTCCTGATCGTCGGAACGACCGGGCGGGCCACGGCGGTCGCGAAGTGTTTACTGGACCACTCCCCCGCGTGGGTCGAGCGGTTCCAGCACGAAATAGCTGCCTACCGCTCGTTCGTCCGGCACCGTCCTCCGGTACGCGCGCCGCGGCTGATCGCCGCGGACCCGGAGAACTGCACGCTGGTGATCGAGCGGATGCCGGGGCGGGCGGCGGCGCTGACGCGCCACCCCGTGGAGGCACCGCCCCGCACGGATCTGCGCGCGGCGCTCGGCGCGATCGCCCGGCTCAACGCCTGGCGTCCGCCCGCCGGGACCTTCGACGCCCCGCTGGACTACCCGGCGCGGATCGCGCGCTATCACGAGCTGGGTCTCTTCACCGACCGTGACCGGGACGACCTGCAGAAGCTGCTGCACGGCCTGGCGCACGCCGGTGGCCGTCAGGGCATGGGCCAGTTCTGCCACGGCGACGCCCTGCTCTCCAACATCCTCCTCTCCCCCACAGGACCCGTCCTCGTCGACTGGGAGCACGCGGGCTGGTACCTGCCCGGCTACGACCTGGCGACGATGTGGTCGGTGCTCGGTGACGCACCGATGGCCCGGCGCCAGATCAGCCAGCTCGCCCAGCAGGCGGGGCCGGCGTCCCGGGACGCCTTCCTGGTGAACCTGATGATCGTGCTGACCCGGGAGATCCGTACGTACGAGACGGCGGTGCAGCGCACCATCAAGGAGGCTCCGCCCGCGGGTTCGGTCCCCGTCCCGTCCGGTGCGGTCTCGCCCGGTGAGGAGCAGCGCCGGCTTCTGCGGCGGCTGCACGACGACTGCGCCATGGCACGGCGGGCCGTGCGCGCGGCGGTCGGTACGCGCTGAGGAAGCGCCGACCGTCCCGACGGGGGTGACACGCCGTGTGCCCGGTGCCGACACACCGGGCGCACGGCGTTCGGCGTTCTCCGCCACGCCCGCTGCGCCCGCCGCCCCCGTCCCCACCGCCCCCAACACCGGACCATTGGTCCACTCCACTGACGCGCCGCAGGCCCGCGCGCCGCCGTCGCGAAACTCCGCGACACCTCCATGACACCGCCCCTGACATGGGAATTCACGTGTCGGTGCGGGTGATTGACGGATCGTCGGGAAACCGTTACCCCTGTACGGGTCCGGCCCCGCACGCCCCCTCATCACCCCTGGTACCTGGAGGCCGCCTTGCACCGTTCCGCGTCCCGCACACGGGTCCCCCGAGCGGTGGGCGCCGTGGCGTCCGCAGCTCTGCTCCTCCCTCTCCTCTCGGCCGCTCCGCCGGCCGCGGCCGGACCGCCGGCGCCCGGCTCGCTCCAGCGCCAGTTCGCGGCGGCCGCCGAACGGCAGGGCGTGCCACCGAGCGTGCTGCTCGCGGTGTCGTACCTGCAGTCGCGGTGGGACGGGCACGGTGGCGCGCCGAGCGTGACCGGGGGCTACGGCCCGATGCACCTCACGGACGCGGTGACCGCGCTGGCCGAGGCCCCGCACCACTCGCACGGCGAGGAGGACGCGCGGGGCGACGACGCGCGCGGACCGCGCCACGGCTCGGAGAGCGCGACGCCGCTGCGGACGCGGGACCAGCTGCCGGACCGGCTCAAGACCCTGGACCGGGCGGCGGCGCTGACCGGGATCCCGGCGGAGGAGCTGCGTACCGGTACGGCGGCGAACATCGAGGGCGGCGCGGCGCTGCTCGCCGCCGCCCAGCGCGCGTCGGGCCGGCCGCTCAGCGCCGATCCGGCCGACTGGTTCGGCGCGGTGGCGCGGTACTCCGGCGCGGACGACACGGCGACCGCGACGGCGTACGCGAACGACGTGTTCGACGTGATCCGCGCCGGTGAGTCCCGTACGACCGACAGCGGGCAGGTGGTGACGCTCGCGGCCGACCCGGACGTCGCGCCCGCGCGGGGGCAGGTGGGGTCGCTGGGGCTGCGGAGTCCGAGTACCGGGCCGACGGAGTGCCCGCGCACGGTGGCGTGCGAGTGGATCCCGGCGCCGTACGAGGAGTTCGGCGACGGGGACTACGGCAACCACGACAAGGCGAACCGGCCCGCGTCCCAGTCGATCGAGTACATCGTCGTGCACGACACGGAGGCGACCTGGGACGTCACGCTCAAGCTGGTGAAGGACCCGACGTACGTGTCGTGGCAGTACTCGCTGCGCTCGTCCGACGGCCATGTCGCGCAGCACGTGCCGCTCAAGGACGTCGGCTGGCACGCCGGCAACTGGTTCGTGAACGCCAAGTCGGTGGGCCTGGAGCACGAGGGCTTTCTGACGGCGCCGGACTCCTGGTACACGGAGGCGATGTACCGGAGCTCGGCGCGGCTCGTGAAGTACCTCGCCCAGCGCTACGACATCCCGCTGGACCGGCAGCACGTCCTCGGCCACGACAACGTGCCCGGCACGGTCACCTCGACCATCCGCGGGATGCACACCGACCCGGGTCCGTACTGGGACTGGGCGCACTACTTCCGTCTCCTCGACCGCCCGTTCACGGCGAGCGCGGGTCCGCACGCGCGCGTGGTGACGATCCGGCCCCAGTACGCCACCCACCAGCCGACCTACACGGGGTGCGTGAAGACGGGAGAGGCGTGCGCCCCGCACGGCAGTGGCGCGGTCAGGCTGCACACGGCGCCCGCGGCCGACGCGCCGCTGGTGAAGGACGCCGGGCTGCGGCCGGGCGGCGAGGACTCGACGACCGGGGTCAACGACACCGGTGCGCGTGCCTCGACCGGGCAGCAGTACGCGGTGGCCGAGCGGCGGGGCGACTGGACGGCGATCTGGTACCTCGGCCAGAAGGCCTGGTTCCACGACCCGAAGGGCGAGCGGACGGCGGTGAACGCGCGAGGGCTGCTGCTGACCCCGAGGGAGGGGCTGGCGGAGGTATCGGTGTACGGGCGCGCCTACCCGGAGGCCTCGGCGTACCCGGCGGGTGTCCCGGTCCAGGCGGTCTCGCCGCTGCCGTACAAGCTGCTCGCGGGGCAGTCGTACGTCGTGGGCGGGCGCACCCCGGGCGAGTACTACTTCGCTCCCACGTTCGACCCCGCCGGGCATCGGGTCGTCCGGGGCCAGGAGGAGTACTACCAGATCCAATTCGGCCATCGCGTCGCCTTCGTGAAGGCGGCTGACGTGCGGGTTTCGCGAGGCTGAGGCGAATCCGGCCAGAGCGTGCGGGGTGTCGGCGGGCAGAGGTCCCGGCGACACCCCGCATCCGTTCATATGACTAATTCCGGTGTCGCGTGGGCCGTACGGGCGAGGGGTAATGCTCGGCCGATCACTGCCCACGCTCATCGAAAGGCCTCACTCGCATGGCTCAGCCCTTCGTCCTGCCGGATTTCTATGTCCCGTATCCGGCGCGGCTCAACCCCCATGTGGAGACCGCCCGCACGCACACGCGCGAGTGGGCACGGTCCATGGGGATGCTGGAGGGCTCCGGCGTCTGGGAGGAGCACGACCTCGAGTCCCACGACTACGCGCTGCTCTGCTCGTACACCCACCCCGACTGCGACGCCGAGGCGCTGTCGCTGGTGACCGACTGGTACACGTGGGTCTTCTTCTTCGACGACCACTTCCTGGAGGTCTTCAAGCGCACCCAGGACCGGCCGGGTAGCAAGGCGTACCTCGACCGGCTGCCGCTCTTCATGCCGATGAACCCGTCGGCCACGATGCCCGCGCCGACCAACCCCGTCGAGGCGGGGCTCGCCGACCTCTGGACACGCACCGTGCCGTCCATGTCCACCGGCTGGCGGGAACGGTTCTCCGCGGCGACCGAGGCGCTCCTGAACGAGTCGCTGTGGGAGCTCGACAACATCAACGAGGGCCGGATCGCCAACCCCGTCGAGTACATCGAGATGCGCCGCAAGGTGGGCGGCGCGCCCTGGTCGGCGGGGCTCGTCGAGTACGCGGCGGGTGCGGAGGTCCCGCGCCAGGTGGCGCACTCCCGGCCGCTGCTCGTGCTGCGCGACACGTTCTCCGACGCGGTGCACCTGCGCAACGACCTGTTCTCGTACCAGCGGGAGGTCGAGGACGAGGGCGAGAACAGCAACGGGGTCCTCGTCCTGGAGAAGTTCCTCGGGTGCACGACGCAGGAGGCGGCCGAGGCCGTCAACGACCTGCTGACCTCCCGGCTCCACCAGTTCGAGAACACGGCCCTCACCGAAGTCCCGGGCCTCTGCCTGGAGAAGGGGCTGAACACAGAAGAATGCGCGGCCGTCGCGGCGTACACGAAGGGGCTGCAGGACTGGCAGTCCGGGGGCCACGAGTGGCACATGCGCTCCAGCCGGTACATGAACGAGGGCCTGGACACCGGGCCTTCGCGGCTCGACGGGGTCCTCGGCACCTCGGCCCTCGACATCCGTACGCTCTTCGGCAGGCCGGCCGCCTCCCGGCTGCGCGCGCTGACGCACGTCCCGTACCAGCGGGTCGGGCCCTCGCTGCTGCCCGAGTTCGACCTGCCCTACCCGCTGTCGCTCAGCCCGCACCGCCACGAGGCGCAGCGGCTCTCCATGGACTGGGCGGAGCGGATGGGGCTCCTGGAGGACATCTGGGACCGGGAGCGGGCGGAGGGCTTCGACTTCGCGCTCTGCGCGGCGGGGCTGGATCCGGACGCCACCCTGGAGGAGCTCCGGCTCAGCGCGGAGTGGCTGGTCTGGGGCACCTACGCCGACGACTACTACCCGGTCGTTTTCGGCCGGTCGCGGAACCTGATCGGCGCGAAGGAGTGCACGGAGCGGCTCAAGTCCGTCATGTCGCTGGAGGATCCGGCGGCCGGGCGGGCGCTCGCCGTGAGCCCGTTGGAGTGCTCGCTCGCCGACCTGTGGGCCCGTACGGTCGCGCCGATGGCGCCGGCGGCCCGCGCCCACCTGCGGGTGGCCGTCGACGCGATGCTCGACAGCTGGCTCTGGGAGCTGCACAACCAGGCACAGCACCGGGTGCCCGACCCGGTGGACTACATCGAGATGCGGCGCACGACCTTCGGCTCCGAGCTCACGATGCTGCTGTGCAAGCTGCGGCGCACGGAGTCGCTGCCGCCGGCGATCTTCCGCTCCGGCACCGTACGGGCGCTCGAGAACTCGGCGGCGGACTACGCGACCCTCCTCAACGACCTCTTCTCCTACCAGAAGGAGATCGAGGTGGAGGGCGAGGTGCACAACGGCGTCCTTGTGCTGCAGAAGTTCTTCGACTGCGACTACCCGACGGCGGTGGCGATGGTCGACGACCTGATGCGCGGACGACTGCGCCAGTTCGAGCACCTGAAGAGCCACGAACTGCCGCTGCTGTACGAGGACTTCGCGCTGGACAAGGCGGGCAGGGCCGCCTTCGGGGCGTACGTAGGGGAGTTGGAGGACTGGCTGGCCGGAATCCTCAACTGGCATCGGAGCGTGCGCCGTTACGGCCCCAAGGACGTGCACTCGGGCGGTGGGCTGAGCCGGGTGGTGGGTCCGACCGGGATCGGTACGGCGGCGGCGCGTCTCGCGGAGGCGTTCGTGCCGTAAGGACCGCGCGTGGCGCGGTCGCTCCCGGGGTCAGTCGGAGCGGCCGCGCAGCTGGTCGAGTTCGCGGCGCTCGCGCTTCGTGGGACGGCCGGCGCCGCGGTCGCGGACGGCGGCCAGGGCCACGTGCTCGCGCGGGGGCGGCGGCGGGCTGTTGTCGACGTACGCCTCGGCGGCGACGGGCGGGCCGACGCGCTTGGTGAGGAGCTGCTTGACCTCGACGATCCGCTCCCGGCCGCCGTGGAAGAGGCGCACCTCGTCGCCGGGCTTCACCGGCTGGGCCGGCTTGGCGCGGTCGCCGTTGACCTTGACGTGTCCGGCCCGGCAGGCGGCGGCCGCCTGCGAGCGGGTCTTGGTGAGGCGGACCGCCCAGATCCAGCTGTCGACGCGTGCGCTCATCGGCCCCCGTCCCTCGTCTTCGGTCAGCCCTGCTGGAACAGCTCGGCCGGCAGCGGCTTGAGCAGAGCGTACAGGTCGTCGGTGATGGGACGGTCCCAACTGGCGATCGTCACCAGGACGTTGTCGCTGCGGTCGAACTGCACGCAGGCGATACGGCTCTCGGAGAGCTTGAGCCGACGCACGATCAGCAGGTTGTCGCCCTGCATCACCGGCATGTCCTCGGTGTCGAGGACCTCGACCGGCTCGTCGTTCTCCAGGGCCGCGAGGAGCTGGGCGACCTCGAAGGGGATCTGGCCGTCGGCGAGCTCACGGGCCGGGGAGCCCTCCGGCAGATTGCCGATGATCATCGCCGGGCCGCGGCCGCCGAACAGGTCGTAGCGGAGGAAGACGCCCTGGCAGCTGCCGTCGGGCGCGGGCAGCAGACCGGCGCCGAGATTGCCGGGCCAGTCCCCCGGGTCCATGGCCAGGACATCGAAGTCCGGGCCCGCGGGTGTGGCGGCGCTGCGGCGGCGGAGGAAGGACATACGGCCATGGTACGTGTCCCGGCCCCTACCGCGACGCGCCGGGGCGGCTACGGCGCGGGCGCCCCGCGGCGCCGCGCGACACGCCGTCGGACCGGCCGTCCGACCCGCCTTCCGGCCCGCCGTCGGACCGGCCGTCCGGCGGGTGCAAGGTCAGGCCGTGCTCGGGTCGGCGTCGGCACGGCGGAGGGCCTGGGCGAGGCCCGAGCGGTCGGTGCCGAGCTTGCGGTAGACGGAGGACAGCAGCAGGGTCACGGCGGCCCGGTCGGTGTTCATCCCGACGGCCGGGTCCTCGCCGCGGACCGTGAGGTCGGCGGCGAGCCGCTCCCGGGCGGTGAGCGCGTCCGTGCCGGCCGGATGGAGGGCGCGCGGCCGCAGGCCGGAGGCGGCCAGCTCGGCCCTGGCCTCCTCGCCGAGGCCGTCGGCTCCGCAGGTCTGGGCGGCCTCCAGGCCCCGGTAGAGCCGGTCGGCGGCCTCCCCTGTCCTGCCGACACGCCGCAGCGCGGACCCGAGGGCCACCAGGGAGCGCGCGAGCTCGTACGCGGCCGGTGAGCGCTCCAGCCAGTCCACGGACTCCTCCAGCAGCTTGACCCGCTCGTCGCCGCCCGAGATCTCGGCGGTCACGCGCAGCGCCTGGCCGATCGCGGACGGCGCACCGTACTGGCGGGCCCTGGCGACCGCCTCCCGGGCGGTCTCGCGGGCCCGCTCGGGGGTCTCCCGGGCCTCGGCGAGCGCGAGGTGGAGCTGCCAGGGGCACCACGCGGGGTTGCGCATCCCGCGCGGGTCGAGGCGGCGGCCGACGGCGGCCAGCTCGGCGGCGGCCTCCTCGACGTGGCCCCTGGCCAGGAGCAGTTCCGCGTGGACGGTCTGGGAGTCGGGGAAGGTGACGGCCGCGGGGAACGGCTCGCCGAAGTCGTGGGTACGGGCGATCCGGTCGGCCTCCTCGACCCGGCCGCGGGCGAGCAGCACCTCGATGGAGACCCCGACGGCGTACCAGAGGGCGGGGGTGCGGGCGCCGACGCGCTCGGCGAGGCGCAGCCCCGCGCGGACGAAGTCCTCCGCCTCGACGAGCCGGCCGCGGCGCAGCCGGATGTAGCCGAGGAGGGTGTACGCGAAGGAGAGGTGGGCGCCGTGCCAGCCCTGGCGCTCGAACTCGGCGGTGCCGGCCGCGAAGAGCTCCTCGGCGCGGCCGGGGCGGTCGGCGTAGAGGAAGGTGAGGGCGACCAGGACCGGGACCTCGAAGCCGCGGCTCTCGTCGGCCCAGCTCAGGCCGCCCTCCAGGGCGCGTTCGGCGTGGTCGACGGCGACGGTCGAGGGCTCGGCGCGCAGGGTGGCGTCCCAGGCGCGCAGGCCGATGACGTACCGCTCGGTGAGGTCACGGCCGGTGAGCCGGTCGGCGAGCCGGGCGAGTCGGCGGGAGCGGGCGGGCGAGTCGGGTTCGTCGGCGCGAAACGCGTCCCACATGAACTTCTCCGACTGCATACGGAGCCGGCTGCGGGCGTCGGTGGTGAGCCGGGACTCGCGGCCGAGGAGTTCGGAGGCCTCGACGAGCCGGTCGCTGTGGGCGAGGACCTGGGAGAGGCGGTAGACGATGCCGTGGCGCAGCGCCGGGTCGGCGACGGGCTCCTCCAGGGCGGCGCGCAGGTGGTTGACGGTGGTGGCGGGCTCGGTGAGCAGGGAGGCGCTGCCGAGCTCGAAGAGGACGGCGGCGCGCTCGTCGTCGGCGGGAGGTTCGCGCAGGGCGCGGGCGAGGAAGCGGCGGGCGGCGTCGGGGGCGCCGGCCCGCAGGTTCTCGCGGGCGGCCTCGCGCAGCTGGCTCACGACCCAGGGGTCCTGCTCGGGGTGGGTCTCCAGGAGGTGGCGCGCGGCGGCGGTGGCGCCGAGTCCGGCGTCGGTCACGCACCAGGCGGCCTGGCCGTGCAGGGCGACCCGGGTGGCGGGCGGGATGGCCTGGTAGACGGCGGTGGCGATGAGCGGGTGGACGAACTCGAGGGTCTCGGTGCCGGCGAGGACGCGGGCGTCGCGCAGCCGTCCGGCGCACTCGGCGACGGCTTCGGTGCCGAGGCCCGCGACGGCTCCGGCGAGCTGGGGCGAGATCTCGGTGCCGAGGACGGCGCAGGCCCAGGCGAGGCGGACGGTGGAGGTGCCGAGCCGTTCGAGGGTGGCGGCGAGGCCGTGGCCCTTGACGGCGGCGGCGAGGTCGCGGAGCTCGTGGGCGGCCTCGGCCCGGGGCTCGAGGCCCCGGTCGCGGACCTTGGCGGCCAGCTCGACGGCCTCGAAGGGGTTGCCGGAGGTGACGGCCCAGCACTCGCGGCAGAACGTGTCGTCGGCGTGGGCGCCGACGCGGTCGCGGACGAGGCGGGCGATGGCGGAGGAGGTGAGCGGCTCGAGGCCGAGGGGCCGGCGCCCGGACCGCCGCCCGGTGAACTCATCTCCTGTGTCCGGCAGTTCGTCCGGCCGATAGGCGACGACGAGCAGCATGGGTAGCTCCTCGGCGCGGGGCGCGAAGGCGGAGAGCCAGCCGAGGGACTCGGGGTCGGCCCAGTGGGCGTCGTCGACCACGACGACGAGCGGGGCGCGCCGGACGGCGAGATGGGTCAGGACCCAGTCGAGCCCGTCGCGCAGCCCCTGCGGGTCGGGCGGCCCACCGTCGGCGGGCGCGCACAGACCGAGGGCGGGGCCGACGATGTCGTACCAACTGCCGAGGCGGGCGCGGAGTTCGGTGTCGGAGGCGACGGCGAGCTGCGGCTGAAGGAGCTGCCGGGCCACGTGAAAGGCGACCCGCTGCTCCTGGTCACCACCGCGCGCCGCGAGCACGGTGCACCCCTTGGCGGCGGCACGCCGCCGGATCTCGGCGAGCAGGGTGGTCTTCCCGAGCCCGGCGGGCGCGGCGAAGGCGAGGACGCCACCACGGGGGGTGCGGCTTCCCGCTTTCGCGGGCCTGCCACCCTGGACGACCACGCGTACGGGCCTACCGGCAGCGGCCGGCTGAGGTGAGGCGCCTGGGCGCGCGGGCCCGTCGGCACCGGAACGCTGAGACGGGACGTCGCCAGGGGTCCCCACCCCCGAGCCGTCCTCACCACCCGCGCGCCACTCTTCGTCGCCGATGCCCGTCCACCGGGCACCGTCGTCGCCCGTCCCGGGCCAGGGGCCGTCCTCGCCGAGGCCGGCCAACTGGTTCAACGCTTCTTCCGCCGCCGCGAGTTCCGCCTCGCGCTCGAACAGGCCGAAGCCCCGGCGGTCCCGACCGCCGCTGCGTACCACCACGTTCCACCCCCACGCCGGGGGCGCACACCCGGCGCGCGGATGAGTGCGGCCGGGCCTGAGAGCCCCGCGAAGAACTCAGCGTACGCCCGGACGCGCCCCTCACGAGGTCAGACGGCGGAGCCGGACGCACTCTCCGCGATTCCGCGCAACACGGCCAACGCCTCCGCCGCCCGGGAGTGTTCGACGAAGAGGTGGTCGTGGTGGAAGCCGGCCACGACGTTGCAGCTCAGCCCCGCCTCGGCCAGCCCCTGCGCGACCACCGCCGTCAGCCCGACGGCGTCGAGCGCGGAGTGGACCCGCAGGGTGATCCAGCCGGCCACGTAGTCGTACGCGAGGCCGGCCGCGTCGGCCTCCTCCTGGCGCACGACCAGCGTCAGCCCCTCGGGCTCGGCGACGGTGACGACCGGGACGACACCCGCCGGAGCGGGCCCGTCCACGGTGGTGAAGACGTAGCGCCCGGAGTTGAGCTCCGGCCGCATCCCGGCGACGAGCCGGTCCAGGTTCCGTTCCGCGGTCATGATCGACAGCCTAGGGCGTGGGGACGGATCGACAGGCCGCCCGGCCGCCAGACCCCTGCCAAAGCGGCCCCCGCCCCCGCACCCCCTCGCCCGCGCCCCCCGTCACGTCAAGTCGAACTCGCCCTCCCGGGCGTTGACCACGAAGGCGCGCCACTCCGCCGGAGTGAAGATCAGGGACGGTGCCTCCGGGCGGCCGCCGTTTCGCATGGCGATGAAGCCCTCCACGAAGGCGATCTGGACGTCTCCCGCGCCCTGGCTGCCCGATCGCCAGTCGGCTCCGGTGAGGTCGAGGTCCGGCTTGTTCCAGCCCATGAAGGCGTGCTGGGTGGTGGTGCTCTCCGCCACGTCCGTGCTCCTCCCGCATAGCGCAACGTCGTCGTCCGGGGCTCAGGGTAGCGAGCGGTACCGGGTGCCGACAGACCTCCGGCGGGCGGCCCGGGCGGCTCAGGCGGCCGGTGGACGGTCGCCGACGAGCCACATCGCGAAGAACTGCGCGCCCCCTCCGTACGCGTGTCCGAGCGCCCTGCGCGCCCCCTCCACCTGGTGCTCGCCCGCCTGCCCCCGTACCTGCATCGCCGCCTCCGCGAAGCGGATCATCCCGGACGCGCCGATCGGGTTGGTGGACAGGACGCCGCCCGAGGGGTTCACGGGCAGGTCGCCGTCGAGTTCGGTGACCCCGGCCTCGGTGAGCTTCCAGCCCTCGCCCTCCTCGGCGAAGCCCAGGTTCTCCAGCCACATCGGCTCGTACCAGGAGAACGGGACGTACATCTCGACCGCGTCGATCTCCCGGCGCGGGTCCGTGATGCCGGCCTGGCGGTAGACGTCGGCGGCGCAGTCCTTCCCGGCCTGCGGCGACACGAAGTCCTTGCCCGCGAAGAGCGTGGGCTCGCTGCGCATCGCGCCGCCGTGCACCCAGGCGGGCGGCCGGGGCGAACGCGCCGCGCCCGCACGGTCGGTGAGGACCATCGCGCAGGCGCCGTCGGAGGACGGGCAGGTCTCGGAGTAGCGGATCGGGTCCCAGAGCATCGGCGAGGCCTGGACCTTCTCCAGGGTGATGTCGTGCTCGTGGAGATGGGCGTACGGGTTCTTCAGCGCGTTGCGCCGGTCCTTGTACGCGACGAGGGAGCCGACGGAGTCCGGCGCGCCGGTGCGCCGCATGTAGGCGCGGACGTGCGGGGCGAAGAAGCCTCCCGCCCCGGCGAGCAGCGGCTGCTGGAAGGGGACGGGCAGCGAGAGGCCCCACATGGCGTTGGACTCGGACTGCTTCTCGAAGGCGAGGGTCAGGACGGTGCCGTGGACCCGGGCGGCCACCAGGTTCGCGGCGACGAGCGCCGTCGAGCCACCGACCGAGCCCGCGGTGTGCACGCGCAGCATCGGTTTGCCGACCGCGCCGAGGGCGTCGGCGAGGTACAGCTCCGGCATCATCACGCCCTCGAAGAAGTCGGGCGCCTTGCCGATGACGACGGCGTCGATGTCCGCCCAGGTCAGCTCGGCGTCCTCCAGGGCGCGCACGGCGGCCTCGCGGACGAGTCCGGCGATCGACACGTCCCCGCGGGCGGCGACGTGCTTGGTCTGGCCGATTCCGACGACGGCGACGGGCTCTTTAGGCACGGGCTTCCCCTTCCAGGACGGCGACCAGGTTCTGTTGCAGACAGGGGCCGGAGGTGGCGTGGGCGAGGGCGCGGTCGGAGGCGCCCCGGTGGATGCGGGCGGCGGCCTCGCCGAGGCGGATGAGGCCGGCGGCCATCATCGGGTTGGCGGCGAGCGCTCCGCCGGACGGGTTGACCCTCACCCTGTCGTCGAGGTCGAGGGCTCGGCGGAGCACGACCTCCTGGGAGGTGAAGGGCGCGTGCAGTTCGGCGGTGTCGACCGGCCGTTCGAAGGCCCCGGCGCGCTCGGCGGCGAGCCGGGTGGACGGCGAGTCGGTGAGGTCGCGCACGCCGAGGGAGTGCGCCTCGATCCGGTGGTCGATGCCGCGGATCCAGGCCGGGCGGTCGCACAGCTCGCGGGCCCGGTCGCCGACGGCGAGGATCACGGCGGCGGCGCCGTCGCCGATGGGCGGGCAGTCGCCGGTGCGCAGCGGTCCGACGAGGTACTCGCCCTGCTCGCGGGCGCCCGGCAGTTGGGCGTGCGGGTTGGCGGTGGCGTCCTGACGGCTGCGCGTGGCGATGGCGGCGAGGGCGGGCTCGTCGGTGTGTCCGGCGTCGATGAGCGCCTGCGCCTGGAGGGCGGCGAGGGCGACGGTGTCGGGCCAGAGCGGGGCAAGGTAGTAGGGGTCGAGCTGCCGGGTGAGGACATCGCGTACGGAGCCGGGCGAGGACTTGCCGTACGAGTAGACCAGCGCGGTGTCGGCCTCGCCGGTCAGCAGCTTCACCCAGGCCTCGTAGAGCGCCCAGGCGCCGTCCATCTCGACATGGGACTCGGATATCGGCGGCCAGGCGCCGACGCCGTCGAGGGCCATGGTGAAGGAGAAGGCGCGCCCGGCGAGGTAGTCGGAGGAGCCGGAGCAGGTGAAACCGATGTCGGCGGTCTTCAGTCCGGTCTGCCGCAGCACGTCGTGGAGGACGGGCATGACCATCTCGACCTCGGACAGTTCGTCCGTGCGGCGCCGGTGGTCGGTCTGGGCGAAGGCGACGATCGCGACTTCGCGGTCCTGTCGGTCCGGCGTCACAGGAGCTCCTTGTACGTGTCGTAGTCGGCGTCGGGTTCGCCGGTCGGCCGGTAGTGGTCGGGGTAGCGGCCGTCCTCGCTCCACACGGGTTCGACGCGGAGCCCCATCCGCACCTGGTCGTAGGGGATGCCGCCGATCCGGCCGTGGAGCGCGAGGCCGGCGCCGTCGAGGGCGATGTGGGCGTAGACGTACGGGACCTCGATGTCGAGGTTCTTGGCCTTGATGTTGACGATGCAGTACGTGGTGACCGTGCCGCGCGGGCCGACCTCGACGTGCTCGGTGGTGGCGACCCCGCAGGTGGGGCAGGCGCCTCGGGGCGGGACGTACACCTTGGTGCAGGACGGGCAGCGTTCGCCGACGGTCCTGCGCTCGGAGAGCGCCTGCAGGTAGCCGGTCTGGGCGCGGCCGGGGCTGTAGGTGTAGTCGAGCCGGGCGTGGGCGACGATGCCGGTGACGGGGGTGTCGAAGGTGCCGTCGTGGTGGCGCGGTTCCTGTACGTCCTCGCCGTCGTACGGCTCGAAGCAGGCGATGTCCGTGATGGCGCCGGTCCGCTCGTCGGCCCAGCGGAGCCGGACCCGCATGCCGGTGCGGACGGCCTCGGGGCCTGGCGCGTCGAGGGCGTGGAGGAGGGCGGTGTCGGCGCCGTCGAGGCGGACCAGGACCCAGGCGAAGGGCGTGGACAGGGGCTGCCCGGTGCGGGGCTCGGGATTCCAGGCCCAGGTGGTGACGGTGCCGGTGGTGCCGAGCTCGACGAGCTCGCGGAGTTCGGCGGCGGTCACGGGGTCGTACTCGACGGGCGGGACGAGCACGCGGCCGTCATCGGCCCTTACCCCGAGGACGGTCCGCTCGCGGAGGCCGGTCAGGAAGGCGGACTGGACGGGGCCGAGGGAGCGGGTGAAGGGGAACTCGACGACGAGGGGTGCGCGGAGGGTTTCCGGGGCGGGGGGCATGGGGCTCCTTGGTCGGGGTGGTGACGTGGGTGCGGGCGGGCGACCGCTGCGCGGGGCGTTCACCCCACCCCGCCCCTTCCCGAACTGGGGCTCCGCCCAGACCCCGCGCCTCAAACGCCGGCGGGGCTGGATCGTGCGCGAAAGGGGCGGGGTGGGGAAAGGTCACTGCCGGCGGTACACCGGGGACCGTTTCTCCGCGAAAGCGCGCGCCCCCTCCTTCGCGTCCGACGTGTCGAAGATCGGCCAGCCGCGGGCGAGTTCCGCCGCGAGGCCCTCCGTCTCCGTCAGTTCGGCCGTCTCGTAGACCGACGCCTTGACGGCCTCGACGGCGAGCGGGCCGCAGGCGTTGATCTGTTCCGCGACGGACAGCGCCGCCTCCAGCGCCGTACCCGCCGGCACGACGCGGCCGACGAGTCCGATGCGGGCCGCCTCCTCCGCTCCGTACGGCCGCCCGGTCAGCAGCATTTCGAGCGCGTGCGTGCGGGCGATCTGCCGCGGCAGCCGGACCGTCGAGCCGCCGATCGGGAAGAGGCCGCGCTTCACCTCGAAGAGGCCGAACGTGGCGGAGGAGCCCGCGATGCGGATGTCCGTGCCCTGCAGGATCTCCGTGCCGCCGGCGACGCAGTAGCCCTCGACGGCCGCGATGACCGGCTTGCGCGGGCGGTGGTGGCGCAGCATCGCCTTCCAGTGCAGGTCGGGGTCGGCCTTGAGCCGGTCCCGGTACTGCTCGCCCTCCATCCCCTTGCCCGCCAGCGCCTTGAGGTCCATCCCGGCGCAGAAGGAGCCGCCGGCGCCGGTCAGGACGACGGAGCGGATCGTGTCGTCGGCGTCTGCCTCCAGCCAGCCGTCGTACAGACCGACCAGCATGGGCAGCGAGAGGGCGTTCTTGGCCTCCGGCCTGTTGAGTGTGAGCACGAGCGTGGCGCCTTCGCGCTGCACGGTGAGGTGTTCGGTCCCACCCATGGGCGTTCTCCCGTCTCGAGACCTAGAACAGGTTGCAGGAGGGGCGGTTCCAGTTCAATAGTTTTCTGACACTCAGTCAGATTGTTCTGCGCGACCCCTTCCCACCTCCGCCGCTCGGCGCTCTAATGACCGCCGAGTCAGTTCGGGCCTGGACGACCAGCGGGGTCAGGAGGAACGGTGGAGTACAACCTTGCCGACCTGTTCGAGTCGGTCGTCGACGTGGTCCCGGAGCGCGAGGCGCTCGTCTACGTCGACCACCCGGGCACGGGCGCGGAGCGCCGGCTCACGTACGCGCAGCTGGACGCCGCCGCCAACCGGCTCGCCCACCACCTGGTCGACTCCGGCATCCGGCCGGGCGAACACCTGGGCATCCACATGTACAACGGGATCGAGTACCTCCAGACCGTCCTGGCCTGCCTGAAGGCGCGGATCGTCCCGGTCAACGTGAACTACCGGTACGTCGAGGAGGAGCTGGTCTACCTCTACCGGGACGCCGACCTCGCCGCGCTCGTCTTCGACGCCGAGTTCACCGAGCGGGTCGGCGCGGCGCGGCCGCAGACGGAGAAGCTGCGGCACCTCGTGCGGGTGGGGACCCCGCCCGAGGACGCCCCCTCCCTGGAGTGCGTGCCGTTCACCGACGCCGAAGCCGCCGGTTCGCCCGAGCGCGGCTTCGCTCCGCGCTCCGCCGACGACCTCTTCATCATCTACACCGGCGGTACGACGGGGATGCCGAAGGGCGTCATGTGGCGCCAGGAAGACCTCTTCTTCGCCGGCCTCTTCGGCGGCGACCCGGCGGGCGAGCCGGTCAAGCGGCCCGAGGAGCTGGCCGAGCGGGTCGCCGCGGGCGGCTCGGGGATCACCTTCTTCCCCGCTCCCCCGCTGATGCACGGCACCTCGACCCTGACGTCGTTCATCGCCTTCAACTACGGCCAGCGGGTGGTCATCCACCGCAAGTACGCGCCGGAGGAGGTGCTCCGGACGATCGAGAAGGAGAAGGTCTCCAGCGTGTCGCTGGTGGGCGACGCGATGCTGAGGCCGCTCATCGACGCGCTCCACGGCCCGCTCAAGGGGACGGACCTGTCCTCGCTGTTCAGCGTCTCCTCGTCCGGGGCGATCATGTCGGAGACGGTGCGGGCCCAGTTCCAGGCGCTCGTGCCGAACGTACTTCTGCTGAACAACTTCGGCTCCTCGGAGTCCGGTTCCAACGGCAAGGCGACGGACGACTCGGGCCCGGAGAAGGGCTTCCGGCTCGAGGTCAACGAGCGGACGCGGGTCGTGGACCCGGCGACGTACGAAGAGGTCGCGATCGGCGAGGTGGGACGCCTCGCCCAGCGCGGCCACGTCCCGCTGGGCTACTACAACGACGCGGCGAAGACGGCCGAGACGTTCTTCCAGAAGGGCGACGAGCGCTGGGTCCTGCTCGGCGACATGGCGACCGTCGACGAGGCCGGCATCGTGACGGTCCTCGGCCGGGGCTCGCAGTGCATCAACACCGGCGGAGAGAAGGTCTATCCGGAGGAGGTCGAGCAGGCGCTGAAGTCCCACCCGGACGTGTACGACGCACTGGTCGCCGGTGTGCCGGACGCGAAGTGGGGCAATCATGTGGCGGCGGTCGTCCAGCTGCGCGCCGGGGCCCCCGCGCTCGACCTGGAGACCGTGCAGACCCACTGCCGCACCCGGCTCGCCGGGTACAAGATCCCCCGCCAGCTGGTGATCGCCGACGCCATCCAGCGCTCGCCCAGCGGCAAGGCCGACTACCGCTGGGCCCGCTCCCTCGCCGCCGAAGACGATCGGCGGTAGGTTCGTGCCGACGCAGTGTGATCCATCTGAATGAGCGGGGAACGACGGGGTGCTGACGCTGACGGAGGTCGCCGACGATCCGTCGATCCTGACCCGCCGCCTGGCGCTGAACGACGCTTCGGAGGTGGTGTTCCGCCCTCTCGTCCGCACCGACGCGGACCGTCTGGCAGCGTTCCTCGCGGCCCTGTCGCCCGAATCGAGACGGCTGAGTACGTTCGACGGGTACGACCTCGCGACTGCGCAGGACATGTGTGACGCGCTCGCGCGCTACGACAAGCTGAGGCTCGTACTCGAGGAAGTGCCGTCCGGCAGGATCGTCGGCCTCCTCGAGTTCAGCCTCGATCTCCACCCCGAAGACGTGACGCGCTTTCTCGAGGCCGGCATCCACCTCGCACCGACCGATTGCCGGTTCGGCCCCACCCTGGCGGACGACTACCAGGAGAGAGGGGTGGGAACGCGGGTCTTCCCCCTCGTCACGGACGTCGCACGGCGCTTCGGCAGGAAGAGGATCATCCTCTGGGGTGGCGTTCTCGCCGACAATCCACGCGCCATTCGCTACTACCGGAAGAACGGCTTCCACCTTGCCGGCTCCTTCACCGGGGCGGATGGCCTGCGCTCGCTCGACATGATTCTGGATCTGGATTCGCGGCAGGGGTAGTGCCGGTCCCGCTCAAGCGTCGGTGACACAGGCTCAGCCTTCCCCGTCACGGGAAGCGGACCCCACCTTCCCGGCAAACCCTCTCGGCAACCTTCCCGGCCACAGCGTCTGAGGCCTGTCCGCAAAATACGGACAGGCCTCAGATACCGAAGGCCCGCAAAGCGGCGAGGAAGGCGGACGGCTGGGAGCGGTGGATCTCGTGGCCGGCGTCGATCGTCACCAGGCGTGCGGCGGGCAGTACGTCCGCCATCCAGGACAGCCGCTCCTGCGCGAAGTGGCTGATCTCGCCGCCGGCCAGGATCAGGGTCGGGACGGTGATCGTCGCCAGGCCCTCGCACCAGGCGGGATCGGGCGCGTTCAGCTGGGCGTCGGTCGCGTGCACGACGGCCCAGTCGAGCGGGAGCGGCCCCTCGGGGCGCTCCGCGTGGCCGCGCGGCGGATCGAGCGGGATGAAGACGGGCGCCTCCTCAAGGACGAGCCGGCCGATCAGGCCGGGCTCCTCCAGGGCGAGGAGGTAGGCCGCCGCGCCGCCCATCGAGTGGGCGACGACATCGGCGCCGGTGAGGTCGAGCTCCTTCAGGAAGCCGCGCAACTCGTCGCGGAACACGTCGAATCCGTACGGCCCCGTCCAGTCGCTCAGGCCGTGACCGCGCAGGTCGACGGCGTACACCCGGCGGTCCACGGCCAGTTCCCCGGCGATCCGCGCCCACTCGGCGCTGTTCCCGCCGCGCCCGTGCACCAGGACGACGGGCGGGGCGGACTCCTCGCCCCACACCCGGTAGGCGAGGCGGACGCCGTCGACGGTGACCGTGCGGACCTCCGGGTCGAGGAAGGCGGCGATCGGGCGGGCGAAGGCGCCCGCGTCGTCCACCCAGGGGAAGTGGCCCGCGCCGCGCTGGACGACCACCTCGGCGTACGGGAAGCACTCCGCCAGCTCGGCGGCCCGTGCCGGGCTCGGCCCGCCGTCGTACTCCCCCGCCAGGATCAGTACGGGCGCGGTGAGGCCGGCCAGCGCGGCCCGGGTGGCCTCCGGGTCGAAGGCGCCGGGTGCGTGGAAGGCGGCCGCCGCGTCCCAGTGCGCCTCGTCGGTGATCGCGGCAGCGTGGGCGCGGGCCTCCTCGTCCCATCGGCCGTACTTGAAGGGGGCGGTGATCTCCATGACCCGCGGCGCGGGAGTGTCGGGCCCGATGGTCGCCAGGCCGGCCCGGGCCTCCGCGTACCAGGGCTGGTCCGCGAAGACCTCCCCCGCCTTGTCCCACTCCTCGTCGGTGATCTCGATGCCCACGGCCCACGTGCCCGGGGTGACGAGGACGAGGGAGCGCACCCGCTCGGGGTGGGCCGCCGCGTACAGCGTGGCGAGGTTCCCGGAGGCCGAGTGGCCGAGCAGGTCGATCCGCTCCAGGCCGAGGTGACGGCGGAGTGCCTCGACGTCGGCCACCTGACGGTCGCAGCGGTACGAGGCGGGGTCCGCGGGCTCGGCGGAGGCGCCCGTGCCCCGGAGGTCGAGCACGATCAGGCGGCGGTACGCGGCCAGGCCGCCGAACTCGCCGAGGTACGCGGCGTCGCGCATCGGGCCGCCCGGCAGACAGACCAGCGGCTCCCCCTCCCCTCGTACGTCATAGGCCAGTTCGGTCCCGTCGTACGTCGTGAAGGTCGGCATGGCACCGATCGTGCGCGCCGGTGGATGATCTTCGCAAGCGATTTCGCCCACGGCGCGATCCGGACCGAAGGCGCGATACGGTGGGATGACTCCCACCCGCGAAGGAACGACTTTCCCATGCCCGAGACCCTCCGAGGCGACTGCGCGAACTGCTTCGGGCTGTGCTGCGTCGCCCTCCCGTTCGCCAAGTCCGCGGACTTCGCGGTGAACAAGTCCTCCGGGGATCCGTGCCGGAACCTCCAGGAGGACTTCCGCTGTGGCATCCACACCCGGCTGCGGCCGAGCGGGTACTCCGGCTGCACGGTGTACGACTGCTTCGGCGCGGGCCAGAAGGTCTCCCAGGTCACCTTCGGCGGGGTCTCCTGGCGCGAGGCGCCGGAGAGCGCGCGGCAGATGTACGAGGTGTTCCCGGTGATGCGCCAGCTCCACGAGCTGCTGCGCTACCTCACCGAGGCCCTCGCCCGGCCCGCCGCGCGCCCGGTCCACGCGGAGCTGCGGAAGTCCCTCGCGCGCGTGGAGGGGCTGACCGAGGGGTCGGCGGACGCGCTGGAGAAGCTGGACGTCGGCGCCGTACGGGGCGAGGTCAACCCGCTGCTCCTGAAGACCAGCACCCTGGTGCGGGCGGCGGCGGGCGGCAAGACCAAGAGCCGGCGCGGGGCCGACCTGATCGGGGCCCGGCTGCGCGGGGCCAAGCTGCGGGGCGCGGACCTGCGCGGGGCCCTGCTGATCGCCGCCGACCTGAAGGGCGCGGACCTCTCCCTGACCGACCTGATCGGCGCCGACCTGCGCGACGCCGATCTGTCCGGCGCGGACCTCACGGACGCCCTGTTCCTCACCCAGCCGCAGCTGAACGCGGCGCGCGGCGACGCGGCGACCCGCCTCCCGACGACCTTCGAGCGCCCCGCCCACTGGGCCTAGGGCCCTCTGGGTCTAGGCCTCCGCCGTCCTGGCGCACAGGTAGGGGCGGGCGAGGAACAGACCGACGGCGGTCGCGAGGATGCCGATGTACACGGGCGCGAGGTGGAGGAAGTCCGTGTAGTGGATCGCGCCGTGCACGACGACGGCGGGCAGGAAGCCGAAGGCCGCCGCCGTGGCCAGGGACCAGAACACCCAGGCCTCGCCCCGCCCCCAGCCCCACGCGCTGAGCAGCGTGATGGCCACGGCCGCGGCCATCAGGGCGCCGCCGAAGCCCGCGCGGTCGTGGGCGACGAACGGGACGAGCCGGGGGTTCACGGCTTCCAGGGCCTTGGTGTCGGCGCCCAGGAAGACCAGGTCGCTCGGCACGAAGACGCCGGTCAGGCCGACCACCGAGATGACCGTGCCGCCGAAGAACAGGCCAGCTCCCGTGACGATGAGCAGGAGTTGGCCCACCAGGGCCCGGCGCCGCTCGCGCTCCGGGCCCTCGGGCATCCGGCGCCAGCGCGGGGTGTGCGGGGCCCGGCGGACGGCGGCCACGAACATCGGGAAGAGCACGAGGGTGGTGGCCGTGTGGAGGGGCTCCACGAAGCCGGTGACCAGGAAGTAGAAGAGGGTGGGGAAGCCGATGGCGCCCGAGATCAGGTACGCCTCGCGGGCCCATGCCCTGCCGCGTCTGATCCCGCCGACGGCGAGGCCGGTGTAGAGGGCGCCGATCGACACCATCGTGCCGGCCATGGTGATCCGGTCGTGCTGGAGGAAGTGGACGAGGTGGTGGTTGGCGGCGTGCAGCTCGTCCAGCGTCATGCCGAGGTAGTCGCGGTCGTACCAGAGCAGGACCGGCCCGAGGGTGATCGCCGCGGCGCCGAGTCCGGCGCCGATCATGCCGAGTCCGACGAGCAGTCCCCAGACCCAGGCGGGCCAGCGGCGGGGATCGCGGCCCACGTCCCGTAGCCCCGGAGCGGGCGCGGTGGGGGTGGCGGCCTCGGTGACCCGTGCGAACCAGCCGGGTCCTGCCTCGACGAGCACACCCGGCCGGGCGAGCACGACGGCGTTCGGGTCGTCGAGCGTGGCGGCAGCGGCGGTGACCGACGGGTCCGACACCCGGACGACATGGGGTTCGTCGTCGCGCGTGAAGCCGTCGACGTGCGGGGCGAGGGCGGCCTCGGCCTCCGGGTCGGCGGTACGGACGACCAGCGCGATCGCGCGGCCGGCGGCGGCCGCGCGGACTGTCTCGACATCGGCCGCCGCGACCGGCGCCACCTCGACGACACCGGCCCCGAGCGGGGCCATGGCGCGGACGGTCTCGTGGGCGAGCGCGGGGGGCACGGATATCCCGAGGCGCACGGCCACGGGCACACCGGCCAGCTCGCCGGCGAGCCGCTCCGGTGGGTGGCGGTGTCCGAAGCCCCGGGCGATCAGCCGCGCGCCGACGGGGCGGGAGCCGACCGCGGCGAGCAGCCGCAGCGCGGTGCGCTGCGAGCGGCGCGTGCCGACGACGGCGGCCGCAGCGCCGCGCAGGGGGTGATAGGTCCAGTCCGGCATCGTTACGTCTCGTTCTCCGTAGCGGGCACGGTGGCGGTGGGACCGGGCGGGGTCCAGCCGAGCACCGGTGTCATGGAACGCAGGGTCGCCCGCTCCGGCGTGAGCCGGGCGGCGACGTCGCGCAGGAACACGGCCGGCGGCCACGCCAGCTGGCCGATCGCGCCGAGGCGGGCGGAGCGGCGCGCGACGGCCTGGGTACGGGGGCGGCGCAGCCGGTCGTACGAGCGGAGTGCGGCGGTCACGTCCGGGGTGCCGTCGAGGCAGGCGGCGAGGGTGACCGCGTCCTCCAGGGCCTGGCAGGCGCCCTGGCCCAGGTTGGGGGTCATGGCGTGGGCGGCGTCGCCGAGGAGGGCGACCCTGCCGCGCACGAAGGAGGGCAGCGGGCGCAGTTCGTACAGGTCGTGCCGGAGCACCGCGTCGGCGGGGACGGCGGCCAGGAGGGCCGGGATCGGGTCGGGCCAGGATCCGAACCGGCGCAGCAGTTCGGCGTGCTCGGTGGAGCCGGCGGCAGTTCCGGTACCTGGCGGGAGCGACGCGGTCGCGAAGCAGTACATCCGGCCGCCGGGCAGGGCCGTGTAGCCGAACCGCTCGCCGCGTCCCCAGGTCGCCGCGCCCTCGGCGGGCGGTTCGGCGAGGGGCTCGGTGACCATGCGCCAGGCGGTGTAGCCGGCGTACCGGGGCGCGGGCGCGTCGAGCCACAGCGCCTCGCGGACCGCGCTGCGCAGCCCGTCCGCGCCGATGACGAGGTCGGCCCAGGACTGGCCCCCGCCGTGCTGGACAACGAGGCCGTCGCCGTCCTCGCGGACGGCGGTCACCTCGCTGCCGGGCCGCAGGCACTCCGGGGGCAGCGCCTCGGTGAGCGCCCGCAGCAGCTCGGCGCGGTGCAGGACCACGAGGGGATGGCCGAAGCGGCGTACGAGTTCGGCCGTGTCCGTACGGGAGAGCCAGCGGCCGCGGCGGTCGCGTACGCCGCCCGAGGCCTCGACGGCGCCGAGGGCCCGCACCGTGTCGGCGAGACCGAGCACGTCGAGCGCGCGCAGCGCGTTGGGCCAGAGGGAGATCCCGGCGCCGATCTCGGTGAACCGCGGGGCCCGTTCGAGGACTTCGACGCGCCAGCCGCTCCGGTGCAGGGCGATGGCGGCCGCGAGGCCGCCGATCCCGCCGCCGACGACGGTCGCGGCGCGCTGCGGCATGGGTTCCTCGCTCGGATTCTCGGGCTCCGCCGCAGGGGCACGGGCGGCGGGTGGGGACGGGACGCGGCGCAGGTGGGAGGGCTGAGCGGCGCCCCATAGCAACATGTCGCCCCACGCGTGTCAACGTGCGCCGGGCGGCTACGACAGCGAGGGCTGCCGGTGCGCCTGGGCGACCTGGGGCGCCTGGGGGACGTACACGTACGGCGTGGTCGTTGTCAGCGCGGTGAAGCCGAGGCGCTGGAGGATCGGGCGGCTGGTGTCGGCCGCGTCGACCTGGACGTAGCGGTGGCCGCCCTCGACGGCGATCCGGGTGCGGAAGGCGACCAGGGCGCGGTAGAGGCCCCTGCCCCGCCAGTCCTCGACCGTGCCCCCGCCCCACAGGCCCGCGAAGTCGGTGCCGGGGTACAGCTCCAGGCGCGCCGCGCTGACGGGTTCGTCGCCGGCCATGGCGAGTACGGCGGCGACGGTGTCGGGCGCCGCCGCGAGCCGGTCGAGGAGTTGGCGGCCGATGTGGGAGCTGTCGCCGCCGAAGGCCCGGTCGTGGACCCGGGTGACGAGTTCCACTCCGGCGGCGTCGGTGACGGGGACCAGCTCGACGCCCTCGGGGAGGTCCACGGAGGTGGGCAGCGTGGCCGCCTCCGCGACCATCAGGGTCTCCGCGTCCTCGGCGGTGAACCCGGCGGCGAGGAGCCGGTCCACGAGGTCGGCGGGGCCGTCGTGTCCGTACACCTTCCACTCGAAGGGCAGCCCGAGCGCGGTGAAGTGACGAATCTGCTCGGCGACGGCCTCGTCAGCGTCGCGCTCCTCGAGCCCGGACCAGAGGACGCCGTTCCAGGCGTGGGCCGGGCCCGACTGCCGTACGACCGGCCCGGACCGCTCCACGCGGGTGCCGGGCCCGTCGGGGCGGGCGCCGAGGCGCAGCTGACGGTCGTACTGGGCGAGCAGGGCGCGGATCGCTTCGTCGTTCATGGGCAGACTCCAGCACCGGCCGCCAGGGCGCGGCAATCCGTTTTCGGCGGGCACGCACCCCGGCGGCCCGGCCGGGCGCGCCCCGGTCTCAGCCGGGCGCGTGGCGCAGCGGCGTGAGCTGTTCGATGTCGTAGCGGCGGCGGAGCGCCTCGATCGCCGCGTGGTCGACCTCGCCCCCGGAGCCGAGGATCTCCATGAGCTCCTCGAAGTACCGCTCGTGGTCGGGCGGCGGGGAGGCCTGGAACAGCATCCGTGCGGGCTCCCCGGTCGGGTTGGCGAAGGCGTGCGGGCAGCCGGGCGGCACGAGGATCAGGGTGCCCGGGGTGGCCCGTACGACCCGCTCGCCCGAGGCGGACTCCCAGTCCCGCCACCGGTCGGGGGTACGGACGAGGGGCTCGAAGGCGAGGACGTCCAGCTCGCCTTCGAGCAGGTAGAAGAGCTCCTCGCTGTGGCCGTGGGTGTGCGCGCCCACGTCGAACCCCGGCGGGACCTCGACCTCGAAGGTGGAGGCGGTCGGGGTGTGCGCGCCGGTGACCTTGAACGTCACCCGCTGCGCCGCCGTCGTCAGGGTCTTGCCGTGTCCGGGTGGCACGACGAGTCCGCCTCTTGCCGGGTGGATCGCTGTCATGGCGCCGTACGTCCTCTCACGGCACGTCCTCTCCCCACGCGTCCTCTCACCACGTGACCGGCAGGGTCTCGGGGCCGCGGATCAGCGCGCCCCGCTGCCACTCGATCTCCTCCTCCGGCACGGCGAGCCGCAGTCCGGGGAACCGCTTCCAGAGGGTGTCGAGGAGGATCTCCGACTCGATGCGGGCGAGTTGGGAGCCGGGGCAGTAGTGCGGTCCGTGGCCGAAGGCGACGTGCGGGTTGTGGCCGCGGTCGAAGTCGAGGCGCTCGGGATCGGGGAAGACGTCCGGGTCGCGATTGGCCGTCAGGTACGAGACGTAGACGGGGTCGCCGGCCGGGATGAGGACGCCGCCGACCTCGACGTCCTCCACGGCGATCCGGGAGAGGCCGACTGCGTTGCGGTGCGGGATGTAGCGGAGCAGCTCGTCGACGGCCTGGGGCAGCAGCTCCGGTTCGGCGCGGAGCCGGGCGAGGTGCTCCGGGTGGGTGAGCAGGGCGTAGACCATGTTGGCGCTGTTGTTGCGCACCGCGTGCGCGCCGCCGATCTGGATGAGCACGGCGAGGCCGACGGCCTCGTGCTCCTCCAGGGTCCCGTCGTCGACGGCGTCGGCGAGCACGGCGGCGAGGGTCTCGCGGCCGGTGCCGTGGTTGCGCCCGATGAGGTCGGTGAAGTACTGGGCCATGTCGGCCTTGGCCTGCTCGCTGGCCTCGCGGCCCGCGCCGGCGGAGATGATCGTGTCGGACCAGCGCGCCATCAGCCCCTGGTCGCCCTCCGGTACTCCCATCAGCTCGCTGACCATGGCGAGCGGGAACGGCCGGTTGACCATGGCCATCAGATCGGCGGGGGCGCCCTGTTCCTCCAGGGCGTCGAGGAGCCGGTCCATGGTGGCCTGGGCGTGGTCGCGCAGGGCGGCGAGCGCGCGGGCGGAGTAGGCCCGGGCGACGACGCGGCGCATCCGGGTGTGGTCGGGCGGATCGGCGAAGCCGACGGCGCCGTCCATCGGGATGAAGTGCGGGGCGAGCCGGGTGATCTGGCGGCCGTGGACGGCCTGGCGGCTGAAGCGGGGGTCGACGGAGACGAACTTGACGTCCTCGTAGCGGGTCACCAGCCAGGCGTGGCCTTCGCCGTGCGGCAGCCGGACCCGGGAGACGGGGTCCTCGTGGAGCAGCTTCGCGAGAAGGGGGTCGAACTCGAGGCCGGTGAGGTCGGGCACGGCCCAGAAGTGGACGCGTGGGCTGAGGGAGTTCTGGGCGGTGGTGGTCATGAGGCGACTTTCGCGGGAGCGGGGCTGCTGTTCGGCGACGCGAGCGGGCGGGAGGGAGCGGGGCGCGCGGCGAGGGCAGTGGGTACGGGGGTGGGGGGCACGGGGGCCGGAGAGACATCCGCGGAGGCGGGGGCCATCGGCGCCGGAGCGCGGCGGGGTTCGAGCACCGACACCGGCGGGGTCGTGGTCGTCGTGGTGCGAGCAGGCGGGTCCAGGTGGACGGACTCGCGGCGGATCTCGTCCCCCGGAAGGCCGCCGGTCCAGCTGCCGAGCGAGATCTCCGCCGTGATGCCGGGGCCGAAGCCCGCGATCAGGCCGGGCGATCCCGGCGGCGGGCCGCCCTCCTCGAAGAGCCGGCGCAGGGCGTCCAGGACGACGGCGCTCGCGATGTTGCCGTACTCCGTCAGCGTGGCGCGGCTGAAGCGGAAGGCCTCCGGAGCGACCTTGAGGTGGCGGCCGAGGTCGTCGAGGATGCGGGGTCCGCCGGCGTGGATGACGTAGAAGTCCTGAGCGCCCGCGTCCTGTCCGTGCCGGGCGGCGAGGTCGACGAGGGCGGGGGCGAGCTGCTCCATCGTGCCGGGGACGCGTTTGTCGAGCAGGAAGTGGAATCCGGTCTCGCGCACCCTGTACGCGATCCAGTCCTCGCTGTCGGGCACCAGGTGCGAGCCGTTGCGTTCGAGCCGGACGCCGACGCCGCCCGTTCCGCGGATCACGGCGGCGGCCACCGCGTCGCCGAAGAGGCCGTTGGAGAGGAGCTTGCCGACGGTGAGGTCGGTCGGCTGGTAGCACAGCGAGCAGAACTCGCAGGCCACGACGAGGGCGTTGGCTCCGGGGTAGGCGGCGCAGAAGTCGTGGGCGCGGTTGATGGCGGCGCCGCCGGCCGCGCAGCCGAGCTGGGCGATCGGCATCTGGCGGGTGTCGCTGCGGAAGCCCAGGTTGTTGATCATCCAGGCCGTCAGCGAGGGCATCATGAAGCCGGTGCAGGAGACGTAGACGATCAGGTCGATGTCGCGGGCGTCGAGGCCCGCGTGGGCGAGGGCCTCGTCGACGACGGCGGGCACGCGTGCCTTGGCCTGGGTTTCGTACACCGCGTTGCGCGCCTCGAATCCGGGGTGGGCCAGCGTGTGCTCGATGGGCTGGACGAGGTGGCGCTTGGCGACTCCGGTGTTGCCGATGAGGCGGAGCACGAGCGGGAGTTGCGCGTGTCCGGCATGCAGCTTGCGGGCCAGGGCGAGGGTCTCGTCCTGGGTGATGGTGTGCTCGGGGACGGAGACGGCGGGACGGCACAGGACGGGCATGGGGGTCCTTTGCGACCTGAGGGCGTACAAGGGTCCTTCCGGGCCGGGGACGAGCCGCCGGTCGGACCTCTGGCTCCCTCCGATATCCCCGGGTGCGGGCGGAATGATCAGAAAGAAGATCAAACACACTCAATTGTGCGATCTTGAGGTAACCGTGGTGGCGGAAGTTCAGATGAGTTGTCACCGTCGCGCCAGCCCCTCCCCGGCGGACGGCTCCCAGAACTGGGCAAGCGCGCCCTCCTTGTACGGCGCGGGGCTGACGCTCAGGTCGCCCGCGAAGGGCCGGTCGAGGACGACGACGAGCAGGAGGCTGAAGCCGATGAGCGCGGCGACCGCGCCGACGAAGAGGAGTTGCATGCGCCGGCTGCGCATCCCGTAGAGGAAGGTCAGCGGGATGATGACGAGGGCGCCGCCGACGGCAAGGAGCTGGAGGAGCAGGGGCAGTTGCTGGCCGGCCATGGTGATCCGGGCCCGGCGTTCGCCGGCCACGTCGTCGAGGGTAGCGGCGGCCTGGGCGTAGAAGGCCTTCTGCGACTCGGTGGTGGGCTCGTACGCCTGGAGCGCGTCGTACAGCCCGTCGAGCCGGGCGTTCGTGACGGAGTAGTCCGCCGCGCCCTCGCGCATGAGCGGCCACTGCACCTCGACGACGCCATGGACGTAGCCGGAGGCGGCGGCGTCCACCCGGGCGCGCGCCTCGGGCGGGAAGGCGCGGGCGTCGCGCACGATGAGGGCGACGCCGGTGGCCTCGGCGGCGACCACGTTCTGGGTGTTCTCCATCTGCGTCCACAGGGTGACGATGACGAAGGCGAGGATGATCCCGTAGATCGCGCCGAACATCCCGAGGACGACACCCACCATGTCGTTGTGCTCCCCGTCGGCGAGCCCGGGGTGGCGGCGGCGCAGAAGAACACTCCCGGCGAGGGAGACGAGGACGGTCCCGCCGACGATCATGACGCCGAGGGCGAGGGTACTGAGGTGGTTGAGCAGCCAGAGAGTCACGGCGACCGAGCGTAATCAGCTGCTCACGGATCCAGAAATTCGGCGCCACCCTCTTGCCACGGACGGGGTCCGGGCCGATTTACTGACCTCGAAAGGATCTACCGAATGATCGGTAGTCCGATTGGTCACGAGTTCACGGTGAATGAACGGGAGTGGGCGCGGCATGACGGATCTGCTGGACAGCGGCGAACGACTCGGACGCGAGGAGCTGGCGGCGCTCCAGCTGGAGCGGCTGCGGTCCACCCTGCGGCACGCGTACGAGAACGTGGGCTTCTACCGGCAGTCCTTCGACAAGGCCGGCCTGCACCCCGACGACTGCCGCTCGCTGGCCGACCTCGCCCGCTTCCCCTTCACGGTCAAGACCGATCTGCGCGACCAGTACCCCTTCGGGATGTTCGCCGTCGACCAGTCCGAGGTCCGGCGCATCCACGCCTCCAGCGGGACGACCGGCCGCCCGACGGTGGTCGGCTACACCGAGCGCGACCTGGACACGTGGGCCGACGTCGTGGCCCGCTCGATCCGCGCGGCCGGCGGCAGGCCGGGCCACAAGGTCCATGTGGCGTACGGATACGGGCTGTTCACCGGCGGTCTCGGGGCGCACTACGGCGCGGAGCGGCTCGGCTGTACGGTCATCCCGGCCTCGGGCGGCATGACGGCCCGCCAGGTCCAGCTGATCCAGGACTTCCGGCCCGAGATCATCATGGTGACGCCCTCGTACATGCTCACGCTGCTCGACGAGTTCGAGCGGCAGGGCGTGGATCCGCGGACGACCTCGCTGAAGGTGGGCATCTTCGGCGCCGAGCCGTGGACGGAGGCGATGCGACAGGAGATCGAGGAGCGGTTCGCCCTCGACGCGGTCGACATCTACGGGCTGTCCGAGGTGATGGGCCCGGGCGTCGCGCAGGAGTGCGTGGAGACCAAGGACGGCCTGCACATCTGGGAGGACCACTTCTACCCGGAGATCGTGGACCCGATCACGGGCGAGGTGCTGCCGGACGGCGAGGAGGGCGAGCTGGTGTTCACCTCTCTCACCAAGGAGGCCATGCCCGTGATCCGGTACCGCACACGGGACCTGACGCGGCTGCTGCCGGGTACGGCACGGGTGTTCCGGCGCATGGAGAAGGTCACGGGCCGCAGCGACGACATGGTGATCCTGCGCGGCGTGAACCTCTTCCCCACCCAGGTCGAGGAGATCGTCCTCCGCACACCGGGCGTGGCCCCGCACTTCCAGCTGAAACTCACCCGCGAGGGCCGCCTCGACGCCCTGACCATCCGCGCCGAAGCCCGCCCGGACGCCACCCCCGACGAACGCGCCGAGGCGGCCCGCTCGATCGCCACGGCCTGCAAGGACGGCATCGGCGTCTCGGTCACCGTCGAGGTCGTCGACCCGGAGACGCTGGAGCGGTCCGTGGGCAAGATCAAGCGGATCGTGGATCTGAGGCGGGGTTAGGGGCGGTGGCGTTCGAGGACCTCGCCCGACAGGTTTGCTGACCCTTCCGGGTCACGGCCGCGCCGTTCCGAGGGTCTGGTCGGCCGTCTCGAAACGGTGGTCCTTCGGCTTCAGCACGTCGTAGAGGTAGCCGAAGTAGTCCGTCTCCGCCGTTCCTGTGAGCACGGCCAGCACGAAGGCGACGCACCCCATGTCGTGGTGCTCCCACAGGGGACCGCGTCCCTCGTTGTAGAGCACGGTCCACTCGTCGGGGTGCTGCCCGGGGCGCACCAACCAGTACAAGAACGCCCCCGTGCCCTCCTCGAATGCCCAGGGCACGACCCTCGCCCCCGCCTCCCGCAGGCCGGCCGGCTTCTCCTCGAACTCCCACAAGTCGGCCAGGATCTCCTCCCGTTCCGCCGTCTGCGCATGCAGGTCGCAGTCGTCGTAGGCGGAATCGGGGACGAGCAACCAGATGGTCTCGTCGAAGATTCCGTCTCCGTACGTCTCGACGAGCTGCTTGTAGTCACTGGGCAGCGCCACACCGAGGGCGCGCTCGGCCGACGCCCAGTCCACCGCCGGCGGCCCAACGGCGGGCGCCGGGCACAGGCGGACGAGTTCCTCTGTCGCGATCATGGAACGGACGGTACGTGAATCCGCGATCGCGAAGGTACCCGCGGCCCACCTCAGGCGCTGTCCGTCCCCACCGCGAAGCGGTCGCGGAGTTCTCGTTTCAGGATCTTGCCGCTGGCGTTGCGCGGGAGTTCGGGGACGAAGAGGATGCGCTTCGGGGCCTTGAAGGGGGCGAGTTTCTCGCGGGCGTGGGTGATCAGGGTGTGCTCGGTGACGTCCTCGCGGGGGACGACCACGGCGGTGATCGCCTCGATCCAGCGGTCGTCGGGGAGGCCGACGACGGCTACCTCGGCGACGGCCGGGTGGGTGTAGAGGGCGTCCTCGACCTGGCGGGAGGCGACCAGGACGCCGCCGGAGTTGATGACGTCCTTCACCCGGTCCACGACCGTGTAGTAGCCGTCGGCGTCGCGCACCGCGAGGTCGCCTGAGCGGAACCAGCCGCCGCGGAAGGCCTCCTTGGTCTCCTCGGGCTTGTCCCAGTAGCCGTCGCACAGCTGCGGGGAGCGGTAGACGATCTCGCCGGGTGTGCCGTCGGGCACCTCCTCGCCGTGCTCGTCGACGACCTTCGCCTCGACGTGCCGGACGGGGCGCCCGCAGGAGTCAAGGCGGCCCTCGTGCTCGTCCGGGCCGAGGACGGTGGCGAGCGGGCCGATCTCGGACTGGCCGAAGCAGTTGTAGAAGCGCAGTTCGGGGAGGCGTGCGCGCAGTCGCTCCAGGACGGGGACCGGCATGATCGAGGCGCCGTAGTACGCCTTGCGGAGGCCGGAGAGGTCCCGGGTCGCGAACTCCGGGTGGTTCGACAGGCCGATCCAGACCGTCGGCGGGGCGAAGAGGCTGTCCGCGCGGCCTGCCTCGATCAGGTCGAACAGGGCCTTGGGGTCCGGGCCGTCCACGATGGTGTTCTCGGCGCCGATCGCGAGGTACGGCAGCAGGAAGACGTGCATCTGCGCGGAGTGGTAGAGCGGCAGCGAGTGGACCGGCCGGTCGTCGGCGCTCAGGTCGAGGGCCTCGATGGCGCTCGCGTACTCGTGGACCAGCGCCCGGTGCGTCATCCGGGCGCCCTTGGGCAGCGCCGTCGTCCCCGAGGTGTAGAGGAGCTGGACGTACTCGCGGGCGTCGCGGTCGCTGTCGTACGTGTCGGGTTCGGCGAGCGCGGTGAGGAAGGAGTCCTCGGTGTCCCGCAGGGCCCGTACGGACAGGTCGGCGGGGACGCGGTCGGCGAGTGCGGGGTCGGCGAGGACGAGCGAACTCCCCGACTGGCGCAGGATGTAGTCGAGGTCCTCGCCGGTGAGGTGGTGGTTGACCGGGACGTGGATGAGGTCCGCGCGCGAGCAGGCCAGGAAGGCGATCAGGTACGCGTCGGAGTTGTGGCCGTACGTCGCGACCCGGGCGCGCTCCTCGAGTCCGTAGCGCTCCCGCAGGACGGCGGCCCCGGTGCTCACGGCCGCGTCCAGCTCGGCGTAGGTCCAGGAGCGGTCCGCGTACCGGACGGCGATCCGCTCGGGGGTGCGCTGGGCGGCCATGCGCAGGACGCCGTCGACGGTGCGGCTGAGGAGTCGTTCCATGGCGCGATCCTCGGCGGCTCGGGGTGGCGGGTCAAGTACGTGTGCCGCCCGGGCGCTTCGGGGTCAGGGGCTGAACGAGAGGAAGACGAAGGCCGCGAAGATGGAGAGGTGGACGCCGCCCTGGAGGAGGGTGGCCCGGCCGGGCACCACGGTCAGGGCGCTGACGACGGCGGTGAGGACGAGCAGCACCATGTGGACCGCCCCGAGGCCGAGGACCAGCGGCCCGGAGAGCCAGATGGACGCGAGTGCGATCGAAGGGATCGTCAGACCGATGCTGGCGATGGCGGAGCCGTACGCCAGGTTGAGGCTGGTCTGCATGCGGTCCCGGCGCGCGGCCCGTACGGCGGCGAGGGTTTCGGGGAGCAGCACCATCAGGGCGATGACGACACCGACGACGGCCTTGGGCAGCCCGGCGGACTCGACGCCGTCCTCGATGGTGGGCGAGATGAGCTTGGCGAGGCCGACGACGGCGACGAGGGCGAGGACGAGGAGGCCGAGGCTCGCCCAGGTCTGCTGCTTGGTCGGCGGGTCGGCGTGGTCGTCCGCGGACTCCTGGCCTTCCCGCGGGACCGGCAGGAAGTAGTCGCGGTGCCGGACGGTCTGGACGGCGACGAAGACTCCGTACAGGCAGAGGGAGGCGACGGCGGCGAAGGCCAGCTGCGCGCCGGAGAACTCGGGGCCCGCGTGGCTCGTCGTGAACGTCGGCAGGACCAGGGTCATGGTCGCGAGGGTGCAGACGGTGGCGAGGGCGCCGCCCGACCCTTCGGCGTTGAAGACGGCGATGCGGTTGCGCAGGGCGCCGACGAGCAGCGAGATGCCCACGATGCCGTTGCAGGTGATCATGACGGCGGCGAAGACGGTGTCCCGGGCGTACGTCGCGGTCTCCTCGCCGCCGCCCGCCATGAGGGTAACGATCAGTCCGACCTCGATGACGGTGACGGCGACGGCGAGGACGAGCGAGCCGTAGGGTTCGCCGACGCGATGGGCGACGACCTCCGCGTGGTGGACGGCGGCGAGCACGGCGGCCAGCAGACAGACGGCCGCGATCGCGACCCCGAAGCCGGCCAGATCACGTCCCCACGTGAGTGCGAGGTCGACGGCCGCCACGACCGGTCCCCATGTCGTCCACTGTCGTGCCAGGCCTGCCGTGCTCGAACTCATGATCTGCATCCTGCCACAAAGCGGCATTCGCCCGTTGTGCCCGGTCCGCCGTCAGGGTGCGTGAGGGCGGGTCAGAGAGGGCGGTCGTGGCCCTCCCAGTAGGGCTCCCTGAGCCTGCGCTTGTAGAGCTTGCCGTTGGGGTCGCGGGGCATCGTGGTGATGAAGTCCACGGACTTGGGGCGCTTGTAGCCGGCGAGGCGTTCCTCACAGTGCGCCAGGATCGCGGCGGCGAGGTCCTCCCCCGGCGCGTGCCCCTCGGCCGGTTCGACCACTGCCTTGACCTCCTCGCCCCAGTCGGCGTGCGGAATGCCGAAGGCGGCGGCGTCGGCGACGGCCGGGTGGGTGAGGAGCGCCGACTCGATCTCGGCGGGGTAGATGTTGACCCCGCCCGAGATGATCATGTCGATCTTGCGGTCGCGGAGGAAGAGGTAGCCGTCCTCGTCGAGCACGCCCAGGTCGCCGACGGTGAAGAAGTCGCCGATGCGGTTCTTCGCCGTCTTCTCCTTGTCCTTGTGGTACGCGAATCCGCCCGTGGACATCTTCATGTAGACGGTGCCGAGTTCACCGGCCGGGAGCCGGTTGCCGTCGTCGTCGAAGACCGCGAGCTCGCTGATCGGCCAGGCCTTGCCGACCGTGCCCGGCTTCTTCAGCCAGTCCTCCGCGGTGGCGAACGCACCGCCGCCCTCGCTCGCCGCGTAGTACTCCTCCACGCAGTTCCCCCACCAGTCGATCATCGCCCGCTTGACGTGGTCCGGGCAGGGCGCGGCGCCGTGGATGGCGTGCCGCATCGACGAGACGTCGTAACGGGCGCGCACCTCCTCCGGGAGCGCGAGCAGCCGGTGGAACTGGGTCGGGACCATGTGGGTGTGGGTGCAGGCGTGCGCGTCGATGAGCCGCAGCATCTCCTCGGGCGTCCACTTGTCCATGAGGACGAGCGGATGCCCGATGTGCAGGGCGGCGCTCGCGAACTGCAGGACGGCCGTGTGGTAGAGCGGCGAGCAGACGAGGTGCACATTGCCGTCGAAGGGCCGGATCCCGAAGATGCCGAGGAAGCCGCCGAGGTACGTCTCCTCCGGGAGCTTGCCGGGCAGCGGGCGGCGGATGCCGCGCGGCCGGCCCGTGGTTCCGGAGGTGTAGTTCATGACCCAGCCGAGGGTGCGGTCCTCGGGCGCGGACTCCGGGAATCCGTCGAGGAGTTCGGCGTACGGGCGGAAGCCGGGGATCGCGCCGACGGCGTGGCGGTGCGTGGCGGGCAGACCGGCCTCGTCGGCGGCGGCCGTCGCGGCGGCGGCGAACCGCTCGTGGGCGAGGAGCACCTTGGCGCCGGAGTCGGCGACGATCCAGGCGATCTCGGGCCCGACCAGGTGGTGGTTGACGGGCACGAGGTAGAACCCGGCCTGGGTGGCGGCGAGATGGGCGACGAGGAACTCGACGCTGTTGGGCAGGACGACCGCGAAGGCGTCACCGCGCTCCAGGCCCGCCGCGCGCAGTCCGTGGACCAGCCGGTTGGCGTCGGCGTGCAGCCGGCCCGCGGTCCACGCCTCGCCGTCGGGTGCGATGAGGACCGTACGGGAGGGGTCGGCGGCCGCCTGGGACCAGAAGCCTCCCCCAGACTCCGTCCGGGGGGACCCCCATGCCTGCTGCTCGCTCATGTCGCGCTCCTTCCGGCGATGCGGTTGATGCGGTCGACGGCCTTCTCGAAGCCGCGGGTGAGCTCGTCGAAGACCTGCTGGACGCCGCGTTCGGCGTTCATCCGGCCGACGATCTGGCCGACCGGGGTGCCGAGCAGCGGCTCGACCTCGTACTTCTGGATACGGGAGACGGCCTCGGCGACCAGCAGTCCCTGGAGGGGCATGGGGAGCGTGCCGGGGCCGTCCGGGTCGTCCCAGGCGTCGGTCCACTCGGTGCGCAACTGACGGGCGGGCTTGCCGGTCAGGGCGCGGGAGCGGACGGTGTCGCCGGAGCCGGCGGCGAGGAGTTTGGCGGTCAGCGCGCGGGAGTGGAGGTCGGCCTCGGTGGTGGTGAGCCAGAGGGAGCCGAGCCAGACGCCCTGGGCGCCGAGGGCGAGTCCGGCGGCGATCTGTTCGCCGCTGCCGATGCCGCCGGCGGCGAGGACGGGGAGCGGGGAGACGGCGTCGACGACCTCGGGCGTGAGGACCATGGAGGCGATCTCGCCGGTGTGGCCGCCGGCCTCGTAGCCCTGGGCGATGACGATGTCGATGCCTGCCTCGGCGTGGTGGCGGGCGTGCCGGGCGCTACCGGCGAGCGCGGCGACGAGGACCTCGTGGTCGTGGGCGCGCTGGACCACGTCGGCGGGCGGGGAGCCGAGGGCGTTGGCGAGGAGCTTGATGGGGTAGTCGAAGGCGACGTCGAGCTGGTTGCGGGCGACCTGCTCCATCCAGCCGGTGATCCGCCAGCCGGAGGCCTCTCCCTCGGCGAGCTCGGGGACGCCGTGCTTGGCGAGGGTCGTGCGGACGAACTCGCGGTGCCCCTCCGGGATCATCGCCTCGACGTCGGCCTCGCTCACCCCCTCGACCTTCTTCGCGGGCATGACGACGTCGAGGCCGTAGGGCAGCCCGTCGGTGTGCTCCTGCATCCAGTCGAGGTCTCGGGCCAGGTCGTCGGGGGCGGTGTAGCGCACCGCGCCGAGCACGCCGAACCCGCCGGCTCTGGTGATGGCGGCGGCCACCGCGGGGAAGGGCGTGAAGCCGAAGATGGCGTGCTCGATCCCCAGTTTTTGGCTCAGCTCCGTCTTCATGGGCGGCAGGATGCCGCAGGGGCTCTGCCGAGGGAAGAGATTTTCTGATGCTGTGTCAGATTCTTTGTCCCGCCGCCCGCTTCCTTGACCCATACCCACCCCGGTAAGAAAGTTTCAGGCGTTGCGCGTGTGGCCGAAGAATTCTTTCAGTGGCATGGGAGAGGGTAGGGATGACGGAGGAATCGGCAGGTGGGCCGGGACGGAACGCGGCGGGTCGGGGACTCAGCCGCCGGTCGTTCGGCGGCCGACTGCTCGCCCTGGGAGGTGCGGTGATGGTCGGCTCGATCCCGGGGGCGGCCGCGGCCTCCGTGCCCGGAGGCGGGCGGACGACACTGCGGCACGGGTCCGCCGAGCGCGCCGGGCTGCTGCCCGCGCACCTCGACCGGCTGGTCGCCGACGCCGAGGCGTTCCTGGGGCCCGCCCCGAAGCACCCGTGGTACGCGGGTGCGGTCCTGCTGGCAGGCCGGGGAGGAACGGTCGCGTTGCACCGGCCGATCGGCGCGGCGGTGCGGTACGCGGGGTACGACGAGATGACGGACAGCGGGATCGAGCTGCCCGCGGAGCAGCAGATCGCGATGGAGCGGGACACGGTCTTCGACCTGGCGTCCGTGTCGAAGCTCTTCACCTCGATCCTGGCGGTGCAGCAGATCGAGCGCGGGGCGCTGGAGCTCGAGGCGAAGGTCACGGCGTATCTGCCGGAGTTCGAGGGCGGCGGGAAGCAGGATGTCACGGTCCGTCAGCTGCTCACGCACACCTCCGGGTTCCGGGCGTGGATCCCGCTGTTCAAGGAGCCGACGCGGGAGGGGAAGCTGCGACTGCTGTGGAACGAGACGCTGCCGAGTCCGCCCGGCACCAAGTACCTCTACTCCGATCTGAATCTGATCTCCCTTCAACTGATCCTGGAGGAGATCACCGGTCGCACTCTTGACGTACTGCTCCGAACCGAGATCACTGATCCGCTCGGGATGCACCGCACGCGTTTCAACCCCCCGCTCTCCTGGAAGCCGAAGATCGCGGCGACGGAGGACTCCCGGCTCCCCTGGTCCGGCCTCGACCGGGGCATGGTCTGGGGAGAGGTCCACGACGAGAACGCGCACAGCCTCGGCGGGATCGCCGGCCACGCCGGGGTCTTCTCCTGCGCCTGGGACCTCGCCGTGCTCGCCCGGACGCTCCTCAACGGCGGGGCGTACGGCCACGCCCGGATCCTCTCCCCCGAGTCCGTGGAGCTGATGTTCACGGACTTCAACACGGCCTTCCCCGGCGACGAACACGGCCTCGGCTTCGAGCTCCACCAGCACTGGTACATGGGCGCGATGGCCACCCCCCGTACGGCGGGCCACACCGGCTTCACCGGGACGAGTCTGGTCCTGGACCCGACGACCGACGCGTTCCTCGTCGTCCTCGGCAACTCCGTCCACCCGGTCCGCACCTGGCGCTCCGGCTCCGCACCCCGCGTCGCCGCGGCGAACAACCTGGCCCGCGCCGTCCCGGTCCGTCCGGCACACGGTCGGACCTCCTGGTTCTCGGGGATGGCGAGCGCGACGACGGCCACGCTGACGCTGCCGCCGCTCAGCGGCACGGGGCGCCTGGAGTGCGCGCTGTGGTGGGACACCGAACCGGGCGCGGACGCCGCCTTCCTGGAGGCGTCGACCGACGGCGGCGGGACCTGGGGTCCGGTGCCGTTCAGCACCGTACGGAAGGGGCAGGGGCCGCAGGAGCGTCCGGCGGGCTCGGTGAGCGGCTGGTCCGGGCGCGTCTGGCACGAGGCGGTCGCCGACCTGACGGCCTGGAACTCCGCCGCCGTACGCCTGCGCTGGCGGTACACGACGGACAGGCTCTACGTCGGACGCGGGGTGTACGTGGACGGCCTGCGGGTCCTGGACGCCTCCGGGCGCCCGGTGTTCGAGGAGGCCCGGCCGACGGACGGGTCCCTGATCGAGGCGGTGGGGTGGACCAGGTCGTCGGACTGACCCGTCCACGGGGCCCTCACCCGCCCGTCGCCTCCGCCCGTCGCCCCTCCACCCGGGAGAGGAAGTCCTCGACCACCTGACGGTAGAGGTCCGGCTCCTCGGCGGAGGGCATGTGGGCGCTCTTCTCGAAGAGCGCCCACTCGGCGCCCTCGATGCCCTCCGCCACGGGGCGGATCACGTCGGGGGTCACCATGTCGTAGCGGCCGGAGGTCACCAGGACGGGCAGGTCGATCTCGCCCAGGCGGTCGAGGACGCTCCAGTCCTTCAGGCTGCCCGTGATGTTCCACTCCGGGCCCCACAGCGCCGCGTTCACGTCCTCCCGCATGGTGAGGACGGAGCGGACGAGGTGTTCGGGCCAAGGGTCCAGGCGACAGAGCCAGCGTTGGTAGAAGGACATGGTCGCGCCCAGATAGGCGTCGTCGTCGGTCGTCCCCTCCGCCTCGCACCGGTCGATGACCTCGCGCTCCGCCGCGGGCAGGGAGTCCTTCAGCCGTCGTGTCTCGGCGGCGTAGGAGGGTGCGTCGGCGATGATGCCCGCCAGGACGAGGCCGGCCACGCCGGACGGCCTGCCGAGCATGTACGCGAGCGCCACCTGGGCGCCCCAGGAGTGGCCGAGCAGATGGAGGCGGTCGAGCCCGAGCCCCTGCCGTACGGCGTCGATCTCCGCCACGAACGTCTCCAGCGTCCACAGGGCCGGACCCTCCGGCTGGTCGGACTTGCCGCAGCCGAGCTGGTCGTAGAAGACGACGGCGCGCCCGTCGTCCGCGGCGAGGGCCGCGAGGTCCTCCAGATAGTCGTGCGGCAGGCCGGGGCCGCCGTGCACGACAAGGAGCGGCAGCTTCCCGTCAGGACCGGGAAGCCTGCCGCACACCTGGTACCAGGTGTGGAAGCCGCGGAACGGCACGGTGCCTTCGGTGACTGCCATGGCGCCTCCTGGGGGGATCCGGCATGCCCTCCCATCATGGGCAGGCCCCGGACGGCCGCGCCACGCGATGGTCCGCCGCCCGGCACCTGCGGCCGATGTGGGCGAGCGCCCCGGGTGGCGGCGGTCAGCCTTCCGATACCGCGGCCGCGCGCAGGGCGTCGAGCACCGGGCTGATCAGGGGGTGTTCCTCGGCTCCGCGCCGTACCGCGGCGAAGACCCGGCGGGTGGGAGCCACGCCGTCGACCGGCCGGATCGCCGCGGCGTCGAGGGCCATGCCGCTGAGCGCCGAACGCGGCACGAGCGCCACGCCCGCCCCCGCCGAGGCGAGGGCGACAACGGCGCGGAAATCGTCGGAGGAGTGCTCGAGGCGGGGCGCGAATCCGGCGTACTCGCAAGCCAGGACGGTCACGTCATGGCAGGGGTTGCCCGCGGACTGGCCGATCCAGGCGTCCTTGGCGAGAGCCGCGAGGGCCACCCGGTCGCCGGCCGCGAGCGGGTGCCCGGGCGGCAGGACGGCGTCGAAGGGCTCCGCGTAGAGCGGTACGCGGGTGAGCCGGGCGTCGTCCTCGCCGGGGGCGCCCCGGTACTCGACGGCCACGGCCACGTCGACCTGGCGGTCCAGGACCATGAGCAGGCTCTCGTCACCCTCGGCGTCCCGCACGCGGACCCGGATGCCGGGCGCGGTGCGGGCGAGGCCGGTGATGGCGGGGGCGACGACCAGGCCGATGCCGGTGGCGAAGGCTGCCACCGTGACCGTGCCGGCCTCGCCGGAGCCGTACGCGGCGAGCTCGGACTCGGCGCGCTCCAGCTGGGCGAGGACCGCGTTGGCGTGGCTGAGCAGGATCTCGCCGGCCGGGGTGAGCCGCGCGCCCCGGGCGCTGCGCTCGACCAGCCGGTGGCCGGTCTCCTGCTCCAGGGCGGCGAGCTGCTGCGATACGGCGGAGGGGGTCAGATAGAGCGCGGCGGCAGCCGCCGTGACCGTGCGGTGGTCGGCCACCGCTCGGAGGATGTGCAGCCGCCGCGCTTCGATCATTCCCCTAGTCTCGCAGGGCGGCGCGCGCGTCGACGAACGCGTCCACAGCCCGGTTCACATCATCGGACGAATGCGCGGCCGAGAGCTGGACGCGGATGCGGGCCTGGCCCTGCGGTACGACGGGGTACGAGAAGCCGATCACGTACACACCGCGCTCCAGGAGCAGCTCCGCCATGCGCCCGGCCTCCGACGCGTCGCCGATCATGACGGGCGCGATGGCGTGGTCGCCGGGGAGGATGTCGAAGCCCTCGGCGGTCATCCGGGTACGGAAGAGCTCGGTGTTGGCGCGCAGCCGCTCGCGCAGGTCGCCGGCGGACTCGAGCAGGTCGAGGACCTTGAGCGAGGCGGCGGCGATGACCGGGGCGAGGGTGTTGGAGAAGAGGTACGGGCGGGAGCGCTGGCGCAGCAGGGCGACGATCTCGGCGCGGGCGGCGACGTAGCCGCCGGAGGCGCCGCCGAGCGCCTTGCCGAGCGTGCCGGTGATGATGTCGACGCGGTCCATGACGCCGTGCAGCTCGGGGGTGCCGCGCCCGCCGGGGCCGACGAAGCCGACGGCGTGCGAGTCGTCGACCATGACCATGGCGTCGTAGCGCTCGGCCAGGTCGCAGATCTCGCCGAGCGGGGCGACGTAGCCGTCCATGGAGAAGACGCCGTCGGTGACGATCAGCTTGCGGCGCGCGCCGCCCTCGGTGGCCTCCTTGAGCTGCTGCTCCAGGTCGGCCATGTCGCGGTTGGCGTAGCGGACGCGGCGGGCCTTGGAGAGCCGGATGCCGTCGATGATCGAGGCGTGGTTGAGGGCGTCGGAGATGACGGCGTCCTCGGCGCCGAGGAGCGTCTCGAAGACACCGCCGTTGGCGTCGAAGCAGGAGGAGTAGAGGATCGTGTCCTCCTGGCCGAGGAAGGAGGACAGCCGCGCCTCCAGCTCCTTGTGCACCTCCTGCGTACCGCAGATGAAGCGCACGGACGCCATGCCGTAGCCCCAGCGGTCCAGCGCCTCGTGGGCGGCGGCGATCACCTCGGGGTGGTCGGCCAGGCCGAGGTAGTTGTTCGCACAGAAGTTCAGCACCTCGCCGGGCTGCCCGCCGGCGGTGACGGCCACCGTCGCGGACTGGGGGGTGCCGATGACGCGCTCGGGCTTGTGCAGACCGGCGGCGCGGATCTCGTCGAGGGTGGTGCGGACGTCGTCGCGTACGGAGTCGAACATGTGGGTTCCTTAGAGAAGATCGGACGCGAGGAGAGGGGTGATCAGACGGTCCAGTCGAGGATGACCTTGCCGCCCTTGCCGGACGCGGCGTCGTCGAAGGCGGCCTCGAAGTCGGTGAAGGCGTAGCGGCCGGTGATCACCGGGGCGAGGTCGAGGCCACCCTCCAGGAGGACGGACATCGCGTACCAGGTCTCGAACATCTCTCGGCCGTAGATGCCCTTGATGGTGATCATGGAGGTCACGATCTTCGCCCAGTCGACGGCGAAGTCCTCGGCGGGCAGGCCGAGCATGGCGATCTTGCCGCCGTTGGTCATGTTCGCGACCATGTCGCGCATCGCGCGCGGGTTGCCGGACATCTCCAGGCCGACGTCGAAGCCCTCCTTGAGGCCCAGCGTGCGCTGGCCGTCGGCGATCGTCTGCTCGGCGACGTTCAGCGCGAGCGAGACGCCCGCCTTGCGCGCGAGGTCCAGCCGCTCCTCGCTGACGTCGGTGATGACGACGTGGCGCGCGCCGGCGTGCTTGGCGACCGCGGCGGCCATGATGCCGATCGGGCCCGCGCCCGTGACGAGGACGTCCTCGCCGACGAGCGGGAAGGAGAGCGCGGTGTGCACGGCGTTGCCGAACGGGTCGAAGATCGCGGCGACGTCGAGGTCGACCTCGACGCGGTGCACCCAGACGTTGGACGCGGGCAGGGCGACGTACTCGGCGAACGCGCCGTCGCGGCCGACGCCCAGGCCGACCGTGGCGCGGCAGAGGTGGCGGCGGCCGGCCAGACAGTTGCGGCACTTGCCGCAGACGAGGTGGCCCTCGCCGCTGACCAGGTCGCCGATCGCGATGTCCACGACGTCACGGCCGGTCTCGACGACCTCGCCGACGAACTCGTGGCCGAGGGTCAGCGGCGTGGCGATGGTCTTCTGGGCCCAGCCGTCCCAGGAGCGGATGTGGAGATCGGTCCCGCAGATGCCGGTCCGCTTGACCTTGATCAGTACGTCTCCGGCGCCGATCTCCGGCTCCGGCACGTCCATGAGCCAGAGTCCGGGTTCTGCCTTGTGCTTGACCAGCGCCTTCAATGTCCTGGCTCCCGACGTGCGTGTCCTGTGACCTTCGGGGTCCGGGCACGGTTCCGTGCCCAAGATCCCTCAAGGGAAATCTTCCCTACGTCAGCCTCGCGGTCCATCGAGGTTTTCTTAAGCACCGCCACAGGTGAGCTTCACGCCTGGTCGGGGAAGGCCTGCCCGTTACCGTCCGAGCGCCGCCATCGCCGCGTTGTGGCCGGGGATGCCGCTGACCCCGCCGCCCCGGACGGCCCCCGCGCCGCAGAGCAGCACGTTGGCGTGGCCGGTCTCGACGCCCCAGCGGCCGGTGCCCTCTTCCCCGTAGGGGAAGGAGAGGTCGCGGTGGAAGATGTGGCCGCCGGGCAGCCGCAGGTCGCGTTCGAGGTCGAGCGGGGTCTTCGCCTCGATGCAGGGCCTGCCGTCGGCGTCGAGGGCGAGACAGTCGGCGAGCGGCTCGTCGAGGACGGCGTCGAGTTCGGCGAGGGTCGCCTTGAGGAGGGCGGCGCGGGCGCCGTCGTTGTCGGCGGCGAACAGCCGGGCCGGGGTGTGCAGCCCGAAGAGCGTGAGCGTCTGGTAGCCCTGGCCGGCGAGTTCCGGGCCGAGGATGCTCGGGTCGGTCAGCGAGTGGCAGTAGATCTCGGAGGGCGGCGCGGTGGGCAGCCGGCCCGCTGCCGCCTCGGCGTACGCGGTGGCCAACTGGCCGTATCCCTCGGCGATGTGGAAGGTCCCGGCGAACGCCTCGCGCGGGTCGACGGAACGGTCTCGGAGCCGCGGCAGCCGGGTCAGCAGCATGTTGACCTTGAGCTGGGCGCCTTCGGCGGGCGGCGGGGGCTTCTCTCCGAGTAGCTCGGCGAGGGCCTGCGGCGAGGCGTTGACGAGGACCTGCCCGGCCGCGACCACGCCTTCCCCGTCCGCCGTGCGGTAGGTGACCTCGGCGCGGGCGCCGTCGGTCTCGATCCGGACGGCCTCGTGACCGGTACGGATCTCCGCGCCCGCCGCGCGGGCGGCGTCCGCGAGGGCGTCGGTGAGCGCGCCCATGCCACCCACGGGGACGTCCCAGTCGCCGGTGCCGCCACCGATGACGTGGTAGAGGAAGCAGCGGTTCTGGAGCAGCGAGGGGTCGTGGGCGTCGGCGAAGGTGCCGATCAGGGCGTCGGTGAGGACGACGCCCCGGACCAGGTCGTCGGCGAAGGTCTCCTCGACGGCCGCGCCGATCGGCTGCTCGAAGAGCATCCGCCAGGAGGCCTCGTCGTCGACGCGGGAGCGGAGCTCCTCGCGGGTGGGCAGCGGCTCCGTGAGCGTGGGGAAGACCCGCTCGGCGACCTGGGCCGTACGGGCGTAGAAGCCCTGCCATGCCTCGTACTCGCGGTCGGAACCGGTGACGGCCGCGAAGGAGGCGCGGGTGCGGTCCGCTCCCCCGCCGACGAGAAGCCCGCCGTCTCCCTTCGGGGTGTACGAGGAGATGGACCGTTTCCGCACCGCGAAGCTCAGCCCCAGCTCGCGCACGATCTTCGGCGGCAGGAGCGAGACGAGGTAGGAGTACCGGGAGAGCCGGGCGTCGACACCGGCGAAGGGCCGGGTGGAGACGGCGGCGCCGCCGGTGGTCCCGAGGCGTTCCAGGACGAGGACGGTACGTCCGGCCCGGGCCAGGTAGGCGGCGGCGACGAGTCCGTTGTGGCCACCGCCGACGATGACGGCGTCGTACGAGCGCTGTGCGGTCATGTCTCTTGCTAACACGCGAAGATCGCCGGGGGAACCCCGCGGGAGCACGCGGCCCGCTCAGGACTCTGGTGTACGGGCGGCCGGCTCAGGCCCGGGGCGCGGGAGCGTCCGTGCCGCCGCGCAGGGCGGCCGCGCGGCGGTACAGCTCGGCGGCCTCGGTGTGGCGGCCGAGCCGTTCGAGGCAGTGGGCCTCGTCGTGGCGGGCCGCCAGCGTGTCGTGGTGCTCGGGTCCGAGAGTGCGGGCGCGGGCCTCGGCGACCTGGCGGTAGAAGGCGAGGGCGTCGGGCCAGCGCGCGAGCCAGCCCAGGCCGACGGCGATCTCGCGGCGGCTGACGAGCGTGTCCGGGTGGTCTGCGCCCAGGACGCGCTCCCGGATCGCGCACACCTCACGGGCCTCCGCGACGGCCTCCTCCCAGCGCGAGAGCCGCCCGAGGTTGACGCCCAGGCCGTGGCGGGCGCGCAGTGTCTCGGGGTCGTCGGGGCCGAGGACCCGGGTGCGGGCGGCCACCAGGTCGCGGTAGAGGTCGAGGGCGTCGCCGCTCCGGCCGAGCCGGCCGAGGCAGATGCCGACCTCGTAGCGGGTGGCGAGCGTGTCGCGGTGATCGGGGCCGAGGACGTCGGAGCGCGCGGCGGCGACCTCGCGGTAGGTGGCGAGGGCCTCCGACCAGCGCTCCAACTGACCCAGGTCGTAAGCGACTTCGTACCGGGTCACCAGGGTGTCGGGGTGGTCCTGGCCCAGCAGCCTGCCGCGCGCCTCCGCCACCTCCGTGGCCATCCGGTACGCGTCCTCCCGGCGTCCGAGGCGCCCCAGGTTGAAGGCCAGGTTGTGGCGACAGCGCAGGGTGTCGGGATGGTCGGCGCCCATGGTGCGCTCGCGGGCGGCGAGCACGTTCACGTACACCTGGTGCGCCTCGACGTGCCGCCCGAGCCTGCCGAGGACGTACGCGGTCTCCTGGCGGGCGGCCAGCGTGTCGGGGTGGTCCGCGCCGAGGACCCGCTCACGCGCCTCGGCGACCAGGACGAACTCGTGCAGGGCGTCGGCGGGGCGCGCGAGCCTGCTGAGCGTGAAGCCGAGTTCGTACCGGCTGGCGAGGGTGTCGGGGTGGTCGGGGCCGAGGACGCGGCGGCGGTCCTCGACGACGGACCGGTGCACGTCCTCGGCCTCCTCCCAGCGGCCGAGCCGGCCGAGGCCGAGTCCGGCCCGGTGGCGTCCGGCGAGGACGGCGAGGAGCTCCGGCGGCGCGGTGGCCCGCTCCTGGCCGTCCGGGGAGCGCGGCGGAACCACGCGGGACGCGGTCGTCCACTCCCCCGTGAGCTCGGTGGCCGGGTCGTACGCAGCCGCGCGCGTCGCGGTGGGATCGCCGACCACGCGGTGCCCGGCGGTCATCTGGCGCGCCCAGGAAGGCAGTCGGAGGGACACCCCGTCGGCGGGCACCCGGGCGGGAGGGAACGCGGCGGAGCCGGGCCCTTCTCCGGCGCGGGCCGAGATGATCCTGCGCCGCAGGACGCCCGCGTCGTCGGGCCGGCCGTCGGGGGTCTTGGCGAGGAGGTCGAGCACGATCCGGTCGAGGTAGTCCGGCAGTTCGGCCCGATGGGTCCGCAGCGGCTCGGGCGGGGTGTCGCGGTGGCCGACGAGGACGGCCCAGGCGTCCTCCAGGTCGAAGGGCGGGGCTCCGGTGGCGATCTCGTACAGCACGCAGCCCAGCGAGTACAGGTCGCTGCGGTGGTCGACCTGGCCGCCGCTGATCTGCTCGGGCGACATGTAGTGCGGGGTGCCCATGGCGATGCCGGTGCCGGTGAGCTGCGAGGTGTAGCCGATGTTGTCGCCGAGGCGCGCGATCCCGAAGTCGCAGATCTTCACGGCGCCGTCGCCCAGCCGCATGATGTTGGCGGGCTTGAGGTCGCGGTGGACGATGCCCTGGCGGTGCGTGTAGGCGAGGGCGTCGGCGACCTGCTCGGCGATGTCCACGACGTCGTGCACGGGGAGCGGGTGCTGCTTGTTCTCCTCCATGAGCTGACTGAGGTTCTGCCCCTCCAGCAGCTCCATGACGAGGAAGAGCACCCCGTCGTACTCGCCGAAGTCGTGGACGACGGTGACTCCGCGGTGCTGGAGGGAGGCGGCGACCCGGGCCTCGCGCCGGAACCGTTCCCTCAGCACCGTCACGAAGTGCGCGTCCCGCTGGGGCCCGAGCGGTTTGAGGCACTTGACCGCGACCCGGCGGCCGAGCGACTCGTCGGTGGCCCGCCACACCTCGCCCATACCGCCGCGCCCGATCACGTCGTGCAGCCGGTACCGGCCCTGGATCAGCCTGGTTTCCGCCATCGCGTGCTGTCGCCCCCGTATGCTCTTCGCGCCCTCCCCGGCCCGTCCAGTATGGCCGCCTGATTGCGGAGTTTGTACGGGGCGGGACGCGCGTCGGGGCCGAGGCGGGACATCGCGTTCAGAATGTGACCTGGCGGCAGCCGCCAGCGGAGCCCGGCCGGTATCGAACGCAGCAGATTGGCCGTCGCGGTGAGCTGGTACGTGACGGTCTCGGGCGGCGGCGCGGGCCTGCCGTACAGCTCGTGGGCGTAGTGGGGCAGGCAGTTGTACGCGAGTGACACCACGCGCCGCCAGATGATCTCGCGCGCCGGTACGAGGGCGGGGTTGACGGGCGGGCGCCTCAGGAACGTGTCGACGGTGTGGGCGTCGGCTCCGGCGGCGAGTCGCGGCCGTACGCCGTCGAAGTAGGCGGCGAGCTCGTCGGCGGTGGCGGGCACGGAGTCCGGGTCGAGCCCGACGAGCCGGGCGGAGACACGGTGTTCGTCGATGTAGCGGTCCGCCTGGGCATCGGTGAGGGCGATGCCGGAACGGCGGACGACGGAGAGGTACGAGTCGACCTCGGCGCAGTGCACCCAGAGGAGGAGCTCGGGGTCGTCGACTCCGAGGAGCCGGTGGATCTTCCGGACGCGGGCGCCGGCCGCCTCGGCGGCCTCGGTGGTGCCGTAGCTGATCGTGCCGACGAAGTCGGCCGTTCGCAGCAGCCGGCCCCAGGCGTCACGGCGGAAGTCACTGTTGATCATCACGCCGCGCACGGCGACGGGGTGGAGCGCCTGCAGGTACAACGCGCAGACCCCGGCGATCCACATCACCGGGTCGCCGTGCAGCTGCCAGGTCACGGAGTCGGGCCCGAAGAGCCCGGGGTCGGGGTCCTGCCTCATACGGCTCAGGCTAGGCGCGCGGCGGACGCTTGGCCCGGGGGAACGCGAAGCTCGTCCGTCGCCAGGAACGTATGTCGCGCCCACAAACTCGTCCCGACGCGTCCTCAACGGCCAGGTCGAGCCTGCTCGCGCACCCACTCGGGTGCGGGATTGGTGTGCGGCCGGCCCGCCACGACGACCGTCGGCACGGTCTCGTTGCCGTCGTTCGCCGCCCTCACCACCTCGGCGCCGGCCGGGTCGCGCCAGATGTCGACCCAGTGCAACTGGCGCGCCTTCGTGCCCAGTCGGAGGCGCAGGCGCAGACAGTACGTACAGCCCGGCCGCCAGTAGACGACCGGCCGGCCGTCGGCCGCGCTGCGGCGTTGCGCCTCGAGCGCACTGATCGACCTCGGGAAGACCAGAGGCGAGTTCACACCCGCGAGCAGCACGAACACCAGCAGGACTGCTGCGGCTGAGCCGGGACTCCCGCTGAAGAGCAGCCCGGTCGCGGCGGCCGAGCCGCCGAGCACGAACAGCAGGGGCAGGATCCACACGCGCGTCATGACGAGCAGGCTAGTCGCGAGCCGACATGTCCCTCCCATCGGCCCTGTCGGGCTCACATCGGCCCACATCCGCTCACCTCAGCGGCGGACGCGGGGCATCCCGAGGCCGATCCAGGAGATGATCTCCCGCTGGATCTCGTTGTTGCCGCCGCCGAAGGTGAAGATGACCGCCGAGCGGTAGCCGCGTTCGAGTTCGCCGTGCAGGACCGTGCCCGCCGAGCCCTCCTTCAGCGCGCCCGCAGAGCCGACGACCTCCATGAGCCAGGCGTAGGCGTCGCGGCGGGCTTCGGAGCCGTAGACCTTGACCGCGGAGGCGTCCTGTGGGGTGAGGGTGCCGTGGTGGACGGCGTTCACCATCTGCCAGTTGAGGAGTTTCATCGCGTCGAGCCTGGCGTGCGTACGAGCGAGGCTGCGGCGGACCCAGCCGAGGTCGATGACCCTGCGGCCGTCGGCGAGCTTGGTGTCGGCGGCCCAGCGCTGGACGTCGTGGAGGGCCCGGATGGCCATCGTGCCGTGGGCGGCGAGGGTCACGCGCTCGTGGTTGAGCTGGTTGGTGATGAGCCGCCAGCCCTTGTTCTCGTCGCCGACGCGGCGGGAGACCGGGACGCGGACGTTCTCGTAGTAGCTGGCGGTGGTGTCGTGCGAGGCGAGGGTGTTGATGAGGGTGCAGGAGTAGCCCGGGTCGCTCGTCGGGACGAGGAGCATGGTGATGCCCTTGTGGGCGGGGGCGTCCGGGTCGGTGCGGACCGCGAGCCAGACCCAGTCGGCGGTGTCGCCGTTGGTCGTCCAGATCTTCTGGCCGTTCACGACGTACTCGTCGCCGTCCCTGACCGCCCGCGTCTTGAGCGCGGCGAGGTCCGTGCCGGCGTCGGGCTCGCTGTAGCCGATGGCGAAGTCGATCTCGCCCGAGAGGATCTTGGGCAGGAAGTACGCCTTCTGTTCGTCGGTGCCGAACTGCATGATCGTCGGGCCGACGGTGTTCAGGGCCATCAGCGGCAGCGGAACGCCCGCCTGGGCGGCCTCGTCGAAGAAGATGAACTGCTCCATGGGGCTGAGCCCCCGGCCCCCGTACTCGACCGGCCAGCCGACCCCGAGCCAGCCCTCGGCGCCGAGCCTGCGCACGGTCTCGCGGTAGAAGCGCTTCTGCGCGGCGGGGTCGGCGTAGCGGGCGTGGACGTCGTCCGGGACGAGTTCGGCGAAGTACGCACGCAGCTCCTCGCGCAGGCGGTGCTGGGCGGGCGTGTACTCGAGGTGCATGGGGCCTCCCGTGGCGGCGTCCTGGGTACCGTGCGCGCGATGGCGGCCACGGTAGAACGTGTTCCATAAATGGGGAAGCCCCACGACAGCCCCGGCTCGGCGGGGGAAGTCCGGGCCAAGGCTGTCGGTGGGCTGGGCGTCCGGTCGGATGATCGTCTGTGGTCTGTCGGTGCGGTCAGGGCAGGAGCTCGTCCAGGGAGGCGCGCCCCTTCTCCGCCATGCGGCGCTCCGCCCACGCGAGGCTCTTCGGATTCACGTCACGTCCGGAGGCCAGGATCAGGTCCTCCGCCGTGTATTCGCCCTCCGACCCGGCATGCAAGAGGCGGTCGGGCGTCGGGCTCTCCCCCGGAGATGTCTTGTCGGACTCAGCGTTCATGCCGCCTCCTCGTTCTTCCGGTACCGGCCATTCTCGTGTCCGGTGGCGTGGACCGCATCCGGGCCACCGGACCGGCGACGCCGTGTCGGCTCCGTGTCGATCCGGTGTCGGTGGGCGCGGGGAGGGTGAGAAGCCGTCGGCCCCGAATCCGACCATCGGATCTCGACCACCCGCCACCGATCGCCAGGAGTCCGCATGCCCCCTTCCCCGCCCGCCACCCTGCCCGTCCGCCGTCTCCGGGTCGTCGCCGTCCGCCCGGTCACCCCTCGCTCCGTCAGGGTCACCTTCGGTGGCGACTCCCTCGCCGACCTCGACCTCGACGGGCCGGACCAGCAGGTGAAGCTGTACTTTCCGCGCCCCGGCCGGTCCGAGCCCGTGCTGCCCGCCCCGGACCCGGCCGCTGACGTGATGCGCTGGTACGCGGCGTACGCCGCGATCCCGGAGGCCGAGCGGCCCTGGATGCGCAGCTATACGATCCGGGCCCACGATCCCGGCGCGACGACCGTCGACATCGACTTCTACCCGCACGGCGACGACGACCGTACGGAGGAAGGTCCCGCGACGCGCTGGGCGCGGGCCGCGCGGCCCGGCGACACGCTCGGCATGTTCGGGCCGTCGGCGTACTTCGCCACGCCGGTGACCGTCGGCGCGGCGGACTGGACGCTGCTTGCCGCGGACGGCTGCTCGCTCCCCGCGCTCGCGACCGTCGCCGAGGCGCTCCCGCCCGGCCACCGGGCCCTCGCCTTCGTGCAGGTCACCGACGCGGCCGAGGAGCAGGCACTCGACACAGCCGGCGATCTGACCGTGCACTGGCTACGCGGGGACGTCTCGCCGGCCGACGCGGTGCGCGGAGCGGCGCTGCCGCCCGGGACGCCCTACGTCTGGCTGGCCGGGGAAGCCGGGGCCGTACGAGCGCTGCGGCGGCACCTGGTCGAGGAGCGCGGCTACGACCGGCGCGCCGTGCACTTCACCGGGTACTGGCGCCGCCACCTGACCCAGGACGACGCGCCCACGCCGGAGGACTTCGCCGAGGCGCGGGAGCGGTTGGCGGCGGCCGAGGGCTGACGGGGGCGTCCGGCGCTTCAGACGAGGGCCGCCGCCTCCCGTACGGAGAGGGTGGCGCCCTCCTCGTACCGTCGCGCGTACGTCGGCGCGTCGAGGGCCGCGCGCAGCGCCCGCTCCGCCTGGGCCCGTACCGCCGACTCGGTCTGCTCGGTGAAGGGGCGGAAACCGGCCCCCCCGGCGTCCCCTCGGTGGACGTCGTACGCGCCGAGCAGGCGGGCGCCGTCCTCGGCGTCGTGCGGGCCGCCGCGTCCGGCCCGGGCCCAGGCCGCCGTCGGGAACAGGCCGACGACGAGGTACGGGGCGACCAGGTAGGCGAGGCCTTCCACGTCCCGTACGGCACGGGTCAGCCGGTCGGCGGCGTCGACGTACGCGCCGTCGAGGCAGTCGAGCCAGCCGCGCAGGCCCCCGGTCACGCCGAGAAAGAGGTCGGGAGTGTCGCCGCGGAACTCCGCCTCCATGCGATCGACCTGCTCCCGCGCGAGGGTGGTGCGCCCGGTGTGTCCGTAGTGCTGGGCGAGGAGCAGCCGGGCCGTGCTGACGGGTTCCCCGCTCGACTCGGCGGAGGCGTCGGCGGCGGCCTCGACGAGGAGCCGTTCGGCCGCAGCACGTGCCTCCAGGCCCGCCTCCTCATCCGTCTCCGTCTCTGCCTCCGTGTCCGTCTCCGTCGACAGGAGTCGCAGTCGTACGGCGGCGAGTCTGGCCGTGAACACGGTGGACTGGGAGCGGGCGCCGAGCCCGGCGGCGGCCTGCGCCGCCTGCTCGTAGTCGGTGGCGGCCTCGGCGAGGCGGCCCGATCGTTCGTACGCCTCGCCGCGCGCGGAGCGGGACTCGGCGATGCCCCAGGCGTCCCGCACCCGCTCGAAGTGGGCGAGCGCGGTTTCGGCGTCGGCGGGTCGGTCGCCGAGGAGCTTGGCCCGCAGCAGGTGGGTGAAGGCGAGGTCCCAGTCGAGGCCTTCGGCGCGACAGGCGGAGAGGAGTGCGTCGAGGGTCTCGTCGAGGCTGTGGAACTCGCCGGTCATCAGGCGGGCGAAGAACCACATGGTGCCCGGCTGGCGGCAGTTCTGCGGCATGCCGGGACGGTAGGCGGAGACGATGGCGTCGAGGCGGGCGCGGGTCTCGGGCCGTTCGAGGGCGGTGGCGCCCTCACCGCCCTCGGACGCGAGGACGAGCAGCCGGCACCCGCGGCGCGCCTCCCACAGCTGCTCCTCGGACCAGGGCGGCGGTGTGTCGGTGCAGCGGTCGGCGAGGGGCACGGCGTGTCGGACGGGCGCGGCGAACGGGTCGGGGCCGAGGGCGGCCGCCGCCTGCGACCAGACGCGGGCGTCGGCCTGCCGGGCACGGAGCTGCCAGAACCAGCTCATGGACAGGACGAGGCAGAGCGCCTCCTGCTCCGCGCCGAGGTCCACAGCGTTCCGCAGGGCGGCGGTCACGTTGCCGTGCTCGGTTTCGAGGCGCCTGAGCCAGACCGGCTGGCCGTCGCCGCGGAGCGCGGGGTCGGCGTGCCGGGCGAGCTCGCGATAGTGGACCAGATGCCGGCGCTCGGCCTCCGCCCGGTCCCCGGCCT
>NZ_JBEZYN010000018.1:0-179917 GCF_040638605.1 Streptomyces sp. NPDC026092 | reverse complement strand
CACGGCCCCCGGCGCGCCCACCCCCCGGGCCCCCCCCCCCCCCGCCCCCCCCCCCCCCCCCCCCCCCCCCCCCCCCCCCCCCCCCCCCCCCCCCCCCCCCGGCCCCCCCGCCCCCCCCCCCCCCGCCCCGCCCCCCCCCCCCCCCGCGTCTCAGCCCGCCAGGACCTCAAGGGCGCGGTCGACGTCCGCCGTGCCGTTGTAGAGGTGGAAGGACGCCCGCAGGTTGCCCGCGCGGGCGGCCATCAGGACGCCGGCGGCCCGCAGGTCGGGCAGCCGGTCGCCGAGGCCCGGCACGCCCACCACACCGGAGACGTCCGGCACGGGGGCGTGGCCGAGCCCCACGAGGCCGGCGCGGAAGCGGGCGGCGAGGGCCTTGTTGTGGACCTCGATCCGCTCGATGCCGATCTCTTCGAGCAGCGCGAGCGAACGGGCCGCCCCGTGGTACGAGAGGAACGCCGGCGGCTCGTCGAACCGCCGCGCGGAGGCGGCCAGTTCGCGCACCGGCCCGTAGCTGTTGGCCCACAGCTCCTCGCCCGTGACCCAGCCCGCGTGGATGGCCGTCAGCGAGTCCTGCGCCTCCTCGGTGACGGTGAGGAAGGACGCCCCGCGCGGACAGAGCAGGTACTTGTAGCCGCCGGAGACCGTGTAGTCCCACTCCCCCGCGCGCAGCGGCAGCCAGCCCGCCGACTGGGTGGCGTCGAGGAGCGTACGGGCCCCGTGCGCGGCCGCCGCCGCCCGTACCGCCGCGAAGTCCACCGTCCGGCCGTCCGCCGACTGGACGGACGAGAAGGCGACGAGCGCGGTCTCGGGGCGGACGGACTCGGCGAGCCGCTCCAGGGGCACGAAGCGGGTCTTGAGGTCGCCGCGGATCGTGAACGGGGTGATCAGGGAGGAGAAGTCGCCCTCGGGGAAGAGGATCTCGGCCCCGGCGGGCATCGACTGCGCGATCAGCCCGGCGTGGACGGAGACCGAGCTGCCGACGGCGACCCGGTCGGGGTGGACGGCCGTGAGCCGGGCGAACGTGGCGCGGGCCTCGTCGACGACGTCGAAGCTGCCGGAGCCGTCCGGGTTGCCCGCCGCGACCTCCTCGCAGAGCCGGGCGACGGCCTCGACGGTGCGGTGCGGGAGCAGCGCGCACGTGGAGGTGTTGAGGTACGTCCCCCGGGGCGCGAACTCGGCTCCGCCGAGGGGTTCGATGACATCCGTGGCATCCGTGGCATCCATGGCCCCAGACTGGGCTTCCCCCGACCCTTCGTCAATGGCGAATGATCATGGGGAAGCCCCAACCGGCGCTTATAAGCCCAGGTCCGGGGCGCGCGCGGCGCAGGATCCGGCAGAGCTAGCAGTTGCCGTCCACGTCGCAGGCCGGAGCCGCCGCGTCTGCGCCGCCGCCGACCGGCTGCAGGACCGTCCGGCCCTGCCACGCCTGCTCGAGCGCCTGCGTGAAGACCTCGGCGGGCTGGCCGCCGGAGATGCCGTAGCGGCGGTCGAGGACGAAGAACGGCACGCCGTTGGCGCCGAGTTCGGCCGCCTCGCGCTCGTCCGCCCGTACCTCCGCCGCGTACGCGGTCTCGTCGGCGACCACGGCACGGACCTCGGTCTCGTCGAGGCCTGCCTCGACCCCGAGCCGGACGAGCGTCTCGGCGTCGAAGACGGACCGGTCCTCGACGAAGTTCGCGCGGTAGGCGAGGTCGAGCAGCTCGTTCTGCCGGCCGCGCTCCTTGGCGAGGTGGAGCAGACGGTGGACGTCGAAGGTGTTGCCGGAGTCGCGGCCCTCGGTGCGGTACTCGAGGCCCTCGGAGTGCGCGTTGGAGGCGACGTGCTCCTCCATGGCGCGGGCCTCGTCCAGGGTCCGCCCGTACTTCTTCGCCAGCGTGTCGACGACCGGCGCGGTGACGCCCTTGGGCAGGTTCGGGTTCAGCTCGAAGGAGCGGTGCACGATCTCGATGTCGTCGCGGTGGGCGAAGGCCGCGAGCCCCTTCTCGAAGCGGGCCTTGCCGATGTAGCACCACGGGCAGGCGATGTCGCTCCAGATCTCGACGCGCATGTTCGGCTTCTCTCCGGGTTCGAGGGGGTGGGTTCCGGGTGGTCTTCAGAGGGCGGAAACACCCGACCCCGCCGGATTCATTCCGCCCTGGGCGCGACTGTGAGACGGAGCACGAGGTGGGTGCCCGAGCGCGGGGTGTCGGGGTCCGGGGTCCAGTCGTGGGCGGTGTAGAAGGACCGGGCCCGCTCGTTCTGCTCGAAGACGAGGAGGCGGGCCTCGGCGAAGCCCTCCGCGCGCCAGACGTCCAGGCAGGCCGCGTGCAGCTCGGTGCCGATGCCCCGGCGCCAGTGGTCGGGGCGGACGTGGAGCTGCGTGAGCGTGACCGTACCGTCGTCGCCCCTGCTGTACGCGGCGACGCCGGCCGGGCCCCCGTCCCGCTCCGCGACGAGCACGTCGCCCCGCTCGACGGCCCTGCTCCACCCCTCCCGGGCACGGGCGAGCTCCTCGGGTCCGGCGAACTCGGTGTCGGGGATGTGGCCGCTGTAGTACGTGGAGCGGGCCTCCAGGTGCAGGGCGGCGATGGCGTCGAGGTCGGCGGGGGTCGCGGTTCTGATCATGACAACGGGGACGCGCGGGGGCGGGGCGGCGGTTGCGTGGCCCGCGACCTGTCGGTCACGGGCCCCGCGCCCGGCCTCCCCGCGTCCCCGCCTCAGCGGCGCGGCAGTCCCAGCGGGTTGCCGTCGCGCAGCTCCGGCGGCAGCAGGTGCTGCGGGGTCGACTGGTACGTGACCGGGCGCAGCCAGCGCTCGATCGCGGTCGCGCCGACCGAGGTGGAGGTGGACGTGGTCGCCGGGTACGGGCCGCCGTGGTGCTGGGCGCCCGCCACCGCCACGCCCGTCGGCCAGTCGTTGACGAGCACCCGGCCCGCCAGCGGGGTCAGCTCGGCGAGCAGGCCGGCGGCCTCCGGGTCCTCGTCGGCCATCTGGAGCGTGGCGGTGAGGTTGCCCGGGAGCAGGGCGAGGACCTGGGGGATCTGCTCCGGGGAGGCGTAGCGGGCGACGACGGTCAGCGGGCCGAAGCACTCCTCGAGGAGCGGCTCGTGTCCGCCGTCGAGCAGGGTCGCGGCGTCGACGGTCAGGAAGCCGGCGGTGACCGTGTGTTCGTCGGCCGCGCCGGGCAGGACGGGGGCGGTGACGCCGGGGAGTCCGGCGCGCTCGGCGGCTCCGGCGACGAAGGAGCCGCGCATGCGTGCGTCGAGCAGGACGCCGGGCTCCTTCGCCCGCACGCCTTCCGCCAGCGCGGTCACGAAGCGGTCGCCCGCCTCGCCCGCGGGCGCCAGGACGAAGCCGGGCTTGGTGCAGAACTGGCCCTGTCCCAGGGTCATGGAGCCCGCGAGCCCGGAACCGAGCTCGGTGGCCCGGGCCTCGGCGGCCGCGCCGGTGATCACGACCGGGTTGAGGGAGCCGAGCTCGCCGTGGAAGGGGATGGGCACGGGCCGGGCGGCCGCCGCGTCGAAGAGGGCCCGGCCGCCCCGGACCGAACCGGTGAAGCCGGCGGCCGCGACCAGCGGGTGGCGGACCAGCTCCACGCCGGCGTCGAAGCCGTGCAGGAGGCCGACGACGTCCTCCGGCAGCCCGACCTTGGCGGCGGCCCGCCGGAGCAGGGTCGCGCAGAGCTCCGAGGTGGCCGGGTGGTCGGGGTGGGCCTTGACCACGACGGGGCAGCCGGCCGCGAGGGCGCTGGCGGTGTCGCCGCCGGGCACGGAGAAGGCGAGCGGGAAGTTGCTGGCGGAGTAGACGGCGACGACGCCGAGCGGGATCTTCCAGCGGCGCAGGTCGGGCCGGGGCGGGGTGGTCGTGGGGTCGGGAAGGTCGATCCGTACGTCGAGGAAGGAGCCCTCGTCGACGACGTCCGCGAAGGCCCGCAACTGGGCGGTGGTGCGGGCGAGTTCGCCGGTGAGCCGGACCGGGCCGAGCGCCGTCTCGGCGTCGGCGGTCTCGACGACCTCGGGCCGGGCCTCGTCGAGGAGGTCGGCGGCGGTGCGGAGCAGGGCGGCCCGTACCGTGCGGTCGGCGAGCGCCTCGCGGGCGGCGGACGCGGCGGTGACGGCCCGGTCCACGTCGGCGGCTGTGGCCTCCACCGCAACCTGTTCGCGCGGCTTCCCCGTCCGGGGGTCCACACTCCACACTGGTTCAGCTGCCACGGCCCTGCCCCTCTTCACGCGACACCCCGTTCGGTATTCTGAACGGGGTTCCAGTAGATGAATCTGGACTCTATTGACGGGTGTGCCGACTCCACAAGAGGCACCAGGAAGAGGGGTGAGGGCGATGTCGACAGCCGACACGGGTGGGGCCCAGGTCAAGTCCGCGGTGCGCACGGTGGAGTTGCTCGAGTATTTCGCGGGGCGCCCCGGAATGCACTCGCTGGCCGCCGTCCAGGAGGCCGTCGGATACCCCAAGTCCAGCCTGTACATGCTGCTGCGCACCCTGGTCGAGCTGGGCTGGGTGGAGACGGACGCGACGGGTACGCGGTACGGCATCGGTGTCCGGGCCCTGCTCGTCGGCACCTCCTACATCGACGGCGACGAGGTGGTGGCCGCGGCCCGGCCGACCCTCGACCGGCTCTCCGACGACACCACCGAGACCATCCACCTCGCCCGGCTCGACGGCACCAACGTGGTCTATCTGGCGACCCGTCAGTCCCAGCACTATCTGCGGCCGTTCACCCGCGTCGGACGTCGGCTGCCGGCCCACTCGACCTCCCTGGGCAAGGCGCTGCTCGCCACCCACAGCGACGAGCAGGTCCGCAAGATGCTCCCGGAGACGCTGCCGCCACTGACCGAGCACACGATCACCGACCGCGAGAAGCTCATCGAGGAGCTGCACCTCATCCGCGAGCAGGGCTACGCGGTGGACCGCGAGGAGAACACCCTCGGGCTTCGCTGCTTCGGCATCGCGATCCCCTACCGGACCCCGGCGCGCGACGCGATCAGCTGCTCGGTGCCGGTGGCCCGGCTCACCCCCGGCCACGAGCAGATGATCAAGGACGCGCTCTTCGACGCGCGCGACCGCCTGACCCTGGCGACGCGCCGCCTCTGACGCCGCAGGCTCTGACGGCTCTGGCGGCTCCGGCGCCTCGGAGGACCGGCCTCCCCCGCACGGGGGAGGCGGTTCACCGGTGGGCAGGACGTGCCGGCGGGTGCCCGCGCGGGAGCGTGGGGCCATGACACAGACCGCCGCTCCGCTGGGCCTCTGCCCCTCCCGCCGGGCCCTGCGCGCCCTCGCCGTCCTGGCCTGCCTCCCGTACATCTCGCTCAAGATCGCCTGGGTGGCGGGCAGCGAGATCGGCATCCCGGCCGGGAGCCGGCTCCTCGACGACCGCGCCCTGATGGCCGCCGTCAACGCGGTCTCGGTCGTCATGGACGCCGCCGTCGTGGTCCTCGCCCTGCTGCTCACCCAGGCGTGGGGGCGGCGGCTGCCGGCCTGGCTGCTCGCCTTCCCCATGTGGGTGGCGACGGGCCTGATCGCCCCGATCATGGTCGGCTTCCCGGCGCAGACCGTCGTCTCGCTCTTCACCGCCGCCGAACCGGTCCGCGCTCGCGAACCCTTCCTGGACTCCTGGGTCTTCACCGTCGTCTACGGCGGCTTCATCCTCCAGGGACTCGCGCTCGGCACGCTCTTCGTCCTCTACGCCCGCGACCGCTGGCGCACGGTCTGGCGCGGCACCCTCGGCGAGCTGCCCGCGCGCCTCTCCGGAGCGGGCGTGCGCGCCGCCGCCGCCGCGGCCGCGCTGATCGCCCTCGTCCCCGCCACCGTCCACGTGCAGTGGGCCGCGGGCTCCACGACCGGGCTCCCGGCGGTGCGGATCGCCGAGCGGGACGGCGACTTCTACGTGCTCGAAGGGCTGCGGCTGCTCTTCCTCGCGGTCGCCGTCGTCTCCGTCCTGGCCCTGATGTTCCGCGGGCACCCGTCGTTCCGGGTGCGCACGGTCCTCGGTCTCGGCTGGATCGGCTCGGCCGGGGTCGGCTGCTGGGGCGGCTATCTGCTCCTGGTGACGTACATGCCGGAGACCGATCCCGCCAAGCAGGCCTCGGGCCTGATGCAGCTGACCTACGCTGGCGAGATGATCACCGGGTTCCTGCTGGCGGGCTGTCTGGCCGTCTTCCTGCGCCGCCGGAGCGCGAGCGCGTGAGACCTCCGCTCGCACCGATACTCGGCCGGCGGGCCAGGCTCCGCTGGGTGCATCTGATCCTGGGCGGCGCCCTGTTCATGCCGTACTGGCTGGTCGGCACCGTCGTCGTGGGGGTGCTCACGGGCGAGGGGGCGATGTTCACGGGCAGCCTCGGCGCACAGTTCGGGGCGTACGCGGTCGGCCTGCCGCTCGCGGCGGTCACCTCGCTCTTCCCGCTGACCCGGCCGATGTCGGTGGCGGCGGCGCGGGCGCTCTGCGGGATCGCGGGCGACCCCCTCGCGGGCAACCGGCTCGCGGACGGACCCGCCCGGGGGCGGAGCGCGAAGGCGCGCACGGCCGGCTGGTTCACGCTCCACCTCGGCGTCGGCGCGCTGATCAGCGGGGCGACGCTGGCCCTTCCGCCGTTCGCGGTCACGGTGATGGCCCTGCCGTTGTCCCCGTCGCTCCAGAGGTCGGAGCCGGCCGCGTACTGGGGCCTGCACCGGCCCTGGCTCCAGTGGGCCGGGCTCCCGGCCGGGCTGCTGATGCTGCTGGCGCTTGCCGCCGTCGCGGCGGGCGCGGGCGCCCTCCTCGCCCGGGAGGCGCCCCGGCTGCTCGGGCCGAGCCCGGCGGACCGGCTCGCGGCGGCCGAGCGGCGCGCCGCCGAGCTGGCCGTGCGCAACCGGCTCGCCCGCGAGCTGCACGACTCCGTCGGCCACGCGCTGAGCGCGGTGACGCTCCAGGCGAGCGCGGCGCGCCGGGTCCTGGACTCCGACGTGGAGTTCGTACGGGAGGCGCTGGCCGCGATCGAGGAGACGACCCGGCGCACGGTCGGCGAACTCGACTCGGTGCTGGGCCTGTTGCGCGAGGGCGAGGACGACGGCGAGCTGCCCGCGCCCCGGCTCGACGCCCTCGACGCGCTGGTGCGGGGCGCGGGGCGGCACGTGGAGCTGACCGTGACCGGGGCGCTGGACCGGGTGCCGGACGCGGTGTCGAGGGAGGCGTACCGGATCGTGCAGGAGGGGCTGACGAACGCGGCCCGGCACGCGGGCGGGGAGCGCGTGACGGCGCGGATCGCCCTGGACGACGACGAGTTGGAGATCACGATGGAGAACGCCCTGCCCGACCGCGCCCCCGTGGCCCGCCCCGGCGGCGGCCGGGGCCTGCGCGGGGTCGGTGAACGCGCGCGGCTGCTCGGCGGCACGTCCGAGGCGGGCCCGCTGGACGAGGTCTGGCGCCTCACGGTGCGGTTGCCGCTGGGCCCGGCGCGGGCGGGCGGTGGCCGGTGATCCGGGTGGTGCTCGCGGACGACGAGCGGATGGTGCGGACCGCCCTGCGGGTGATCCTGGACGCGGAGGCGGACCTGGAGGTGGTCGGCGAGGCGTCGACCGGGGCCGAGGCGGTGTCGGTCGTCCGCGAGGCGCGGCCGGACGTGGTCCTGCTGGATGTGCGGATGCCGGAGATCGACGGGATCCGGGCGACCGAGCAGATCCTGGCGGGGATGGCGGAGCCGCCGCGGATCGTGGTGGTCACGACCTTCGAGAACGACGCGTACGTCTACGACGCGCTCCGGGTGGGCGCGGCCGGCTTCCTGCTCAAGCGGGCCGGCGCGGACGAGCTGGTCGACGCGGTCCGGCTGGTCGCCCGCAGCGACTCGCTGCTCTACCCGGCGGCGGTACGGTCCCTGGCCGCCGAGCACGCCCGCCGCAGGCCCCCGGCGGCGCCGCCCTGGGTGGCCCGGCTCACCGAGCGGGAGGCGGAGGTGCTGCGCCTGGTGGCGACGGGGCTGACCAACGCGGAGATCGCCGGGCGGATGGGGGTCGGCCCGGCGACCGTGAAGACCCATGTGGCGGCGGTGCTGGCGAAGACGGGCGCCCGGGACCGTACGCAGGCGGTGATCCTGGCGTACGAGTCGGGCTTCGTCGGCGCGCGCTGAGTCGCACCGGGGTGGCGCCGGTCACCCCCGCATGAACGTTTCCTGAGAAACCGGACACAGTCGGAACGGAACGCCACCCTCCGCTCGTCCCGCATATGGGATGAACAAGACGATCAGGCGCGCCTCGGTCTTCTCGCTGCTCCTGGTGCTCGCCCTTCTCGGCCGGGCGACCTGGGTGCAGGCGTACGAAGGCAAGGCCCTCGCGGACGACAAGAAGAACCGGCGGAACGTGATCGCGCAGTACGCGCAGCCGCTCGGGAACATCATCGTGGCCGGTTCGCCGGTCACGGGCTCGAAGAGGACGGAGGGTGGCGATCTCGCGTACAAGCGCGACTACACCGACGGCAAGCTCTACGCGGCCGTCACCGGCTACAGCTCACAGGCGTACGGGGCCAATCAGCTGGAGGGCATCTACTCCGACGTCCTGGACGGCACCGACACCCGGCTGAAGAACCCGCTCGACGCCCTCACCGGCAAGCAGCAGGAGCCCGGTGACGTGGTCACGACGATCGACCCGGCCGTGCAGAAGGCCGCGTACCAGGCGCTCGGCGAGAAGAAGGGCGCGGCCGTCGCCATCGACCCGAAGACCGGCCGGATCCTCGGGATGGTGTCCACCCCGTCGTACGACCCCTCCAAGATCGCCGGGATGACCGACGGGTCCACCTGGAAGCAGCTCACCGAGGACGAGGACAAGCCGCTGGTCAACCGGGCACTGCGGCAGCCGCTGCCGCCCGGCTCGACGTTCAAGCTGGTCGTCGCGGCGGCGGCGCTGGAGAACGGGCTGTACGGCTCCGTGGACACGGCGACGGACAGTCCGAACCCGTACAAGCTGCCCGGCTCCACCCGCTACCTGGAGAACGAGAACCCCAACGCGCCCTGCGACAACGCCACGCTCCGCACCGCGCTGCAGTACTCCTGCAACAACGTCTTCGCCAAGATCGCGGTCGACCTCGGCCAGGACAAGGTGAAGGCGATGGCGGAGAAGTTCGGCTTCAACGACAAGGAGCAGGACGTCCCCGTACGCGCCTACCCGAGTGTGTATCCGTCCGGCATGGACAAGGCGCAGACGGCGCTGACCGGTGTCGGTCAGTTCGATGTGACGGCCACCCCGCTCCAGATCGCCATGGTGTCCGCGGCGATCGCCAACGACGGACTCATGGCGTCTCCGCACATGGTCTCGAAGGTCGTGGACTCCGACGGCGACGCCCTGGAGACCTTCGACGACGGGGAGACCGAGCGGATCGTCTCCTCCTCGACGGCGAAGCAGCTGCGCAGCGCGATGGTGACCGTGGTCGACAAGGGCACGGGCTCCAACGCGGCGATCTCCGGCGCCGAGGTGGGCGGCAAGACGGGTACGGCCCAGCACGGCGAGAACAACAGCAAGACGCCGTACGCCTGGTTCACCTCGTACGCGAAGGACCCGAGCACCGGCAAGGAGGTCGCCGTGGCCGTCCTGATCGAGGACTCGGGCGCGGCACGCTCGGAGGTCAGCGGCAACGGTCTCGCGGCCCCGGTGGCCGAGAAAATGATGCGGGCGGCGCTGAAGTAGCCTCGCGGGGCACACACTTGCGAGAAAGCGGAGGACCGCCGTGCGCCTGCCCCGTTCCCTGTCCGGATGGACCATGGCGGTCTTCGGACTGCTCGCCGCGTCGATGGGGGTGGTGGGCCTGGTGTCGCCGGACACCATGCTCACCGGCATGGGTTTCGAACCCATACCGGACGGCGGGCGCGCGGATGGGGACCACACGCTCGTCTTCCTCACCGCGTCCTCGATGGCCGCGCTCAATATGGGCGTGTACTACATCCTGGCCGCCTTCGCGGACTGGAAGGCCTTCTTCCGCTGGACGGTCCCGTTCCGGCTGCTGACCTGCACGGTCTTCACCCTCGCGGTCGTCACGGGCCGGGCACCGTCCGGCTTCCTCGGGGTCGGCCTGTGGGAGGGGATCGGCGCGCTGGCGACGGGGGCCGCGCTCCGGTACGAGAGCCGGGGAGCCCGGAAGGACGCCGTCGCTTGAGGACGGCTTTCTAGGGCAACTGCCCGATCCGGCCGGGCCACCTCAGGGACCAGGCTGCCGCCATGACCATGGGCTTGAGGTGGACGGCGGGGCTGTATCTGACCGGGGTACTGGTGTCGGGCTTCGGCTCGACGGCGATGTGGCTGGCGTCCGGGATCTGGGTCAAGTCCCTGACGGGCTCGGACAGTCTGGCGGCGCTGACCGTCTTCGCCCTGTGGGCGCCCGCGCTCGTCGGTCCGCTGCTCGGCACGGCCGCCGACCGGGTGCGACGGCGACCGCTGATGGTCTGGTCGAACGTGGCGATGGCGGCGCTGCTTCCGACACTGCTCTGGGTCGACTCGGCGGACCGGGTGTGGCTGCTCTTCGCGGTGCTCGTGCTGTACGGGGTCCAGGGCACCGTCCACGACGCGGCGGAGGTCGCCCTCGCGGCGAGCGCGCTCGACAAGCGGCTGCTCGGGGACTTCAACGGGCTGCGGACGACGGTCAACGAGGGCGTGAAGCTCGTCGCCCCGCTCCTCGCGGCCGGGCTCTTCGCACGGTACGGCGCCGCGCCCGTGGCCCTGCTCGACGCGGCGACGTTCGCGCTCGCGGCCGGGGTGTTCGCGCTGATGCGGGTACGGGAGGAGAAGCCGGCCGCCCGGCCGGCCTCGGCGCGCTGGGCCCGGGACATCGGGGAGGGCCTGCGGACGATCCGCGCCTCGCCGGTCCTGCGCCCGCTGATGCTTACCGGGTCGTTCACGATGCTGCTCGCCGGGGTCAACGGCGCGGCGATCTACGCGGTCGTCGACCGGGGCCTCGGCCACTCCCCCACGTACGCGGGCGTGTTGTACGCCGTCCAGGGCGCGGGCTCGGTCGTCGCGGGGCTCGCGGCGGGGCCCCTGCTGCGCCGGGTGACGGGACGGACGCTCGCCGCCGCCGGTCTCGCCCTCTTCGCCCTGGCGGTGGGCGCCCGCGCCGTCCCGCACGACGGCGTGGCGCTGGTGGCGAGCGGCCTGATCGGGGTCGGCCTGCCGCTCGTCCTGGTCGCCGCGATGACGGCGGTCCAGCGGGAGGCCCCGGCGGACGCGGTGGGCCGCACGGCCGCAACGGCGCACACCCTCCTCTTCGTCCCGAACGCGGTCGCCCTGGCGGTCGGCGCGGGACTGGTCGCCCTCGTCGACATCCGGGTGCTGCTGCCGCTGCTCGCGGCGACGGGCGTGGCGGGGGCGGCGGTCGTGGCGACTCGGAAGGCCGCCCCCGCGGTGAGCGGCCTTCCTCAGTCCCGCGTTCCCTAGCCCAGCGCCCGCAGCGCCTCCGCGACCGCGGCCAAGTCGGCGTCCGAGGCCAACCCCGCGTGGTACAGGCGCAGTTCGGTGGCGCCCTCCGCGACCGCGCGCTCGGCGTCCTCGGCGAGCGCGCCGGGGGAACCGCCCATCCCCGACACCACACCGAAGTTGGCCGCGAGGACGCTCCCCGGACGGGCCGCGACGCCGAAGGGGCCCACGGTGGCCGCCGGGGTGACGACTCCGTCCGCGACCGCGAGCACGTGCCCCGGCTCCGTCCCCACGTTGGCGCCGCAGCGGTACGGCACCGGGTCGGCGTGGAGCAGGACGCGGAAGCCCGCCGGGGCGGCCGCGCGGACGGCGCCGACGGCGGCCTCCTGGAGCGCGCGGGCGGTCCGGGTGCGCCAGGCGAGCACGGGCTCCTCGAAGGACCCGAGCCCCAGGCCGACCCCGGCCCCGTCCCCGCCCGCCCAGACCGGCTCCAGCGCCCCGCGCACGGCCGCCGCAAGGGCGTCGGGGTCGACGCCCCCGTCCTCGTACCCCTGCCGGCAGGAGGGGCAGAAGCAGAGGGACATCAGGTACTGCGCGCGATCGCCGAGCGGGACTCCGGCGGTCTTGTCGTGGGCGTGCAGGTGGGCGAGGCCGTACCAGCCGCAGGACTCCAGCTCGGTGCCGGCCGCCCCGGGCCGTACCGCCGCTTCGGCCGCGAGGTCCACGAGGTAGGCGCGGGCGTCGGGCTGGGCGATGCAGGGGGCCCAGGGGTAGCGGTCGCCGTAGGCGTTGAGGACCGAGGTCTCCGGACGCTCCGCGCCCAGGCGGGAGTTGTGGGCGAGGACGACCCAGGTGTGGACCTCGAGGCCCGCGTCCGCGAGCGCACGGCCCGCCTCGCCGTACGCGTCGCCCGGCGCCCACTCGCCGGCCTCGTACGGCCGCAGCGCCCGGCCCGACCAGCGGGCCGGGTCCGGCGGGTAGAGCACGGCCGCGTGCTCGGCGGTGACGATCCGGTGCGCGGGGTGCCGGGGCGTCAACGCGCGCGTGGAGTGGTACGCGGAGGCGAGGGTGACGCTCGCGAGACCGAGCTCCGCGAGCCGACCGGGCGCCGCCGGGTCACCGACGACGTCCCACGGGTAGACGAACGCCCCGGCCCTCACGCGTCACCGCCCAGCAGCGCGCGGCCGCGCTCGATGATCGTGGCGAGATCCTTCAGGTGCTCGGGGGCGGGCTCGCTGAGCGGCGGGCGGACCTCGCCGACATCCAGGCCACCCATCCGTACCGCCGCTTTGACGAGCGAGACCGCGTAGCCCCGTCCCTTGGCGCGCAGTTCGACGAGGGGCCGGTAGAAGCCGTCGATGAGCTTCTCGACGGTCGCGTCGTCGCCGGTCGTGAGGGCGCGGTGGAAGGCGAGGGCGATGTCGGGGGCGAAGCAGAAGACGGCGGAGGAGTAGAGGGTGACGCCGATGCCCCGGTAGGCGAGTCCGGTGAGTTCGGCGGTCGGCAGGCCGTTGAAGTAGAGCAGGTCGAGGCCCTCGGCGCGGACGGCGCTGACGATCCGCTGCATGAGGTCGAGGTCGCCGAGGCCGTCCTTGAGGCCGATGATCCCCTCGGCGCGGGCGAGGGCGACGGCGGTCTCGGGGGTGAGGACAGCGTTGTCGCGCTGGTAGACGACGACGTCGAGCGAGGTGGCGGCGGCCAGTTCGGTGTAGTGCCGCAGGAGTCCGGCCTGGTCGGCGACGACGAGGTACGGCGGCATGGCGAGGAGCCCGTCCGCGCCGGCCTCCTCGGCGAGCCGGGCGTACCGGATCGCGAGGGCCGTGCCGTAGCCGGCGCCGGCGACGACGGGGACGCGGCCGGCCGACTCCTCGACGGCGGCGGCGACGCAGTCGCGGAACTCCTCGGGGGTCAGGGCGTGGAACTCGCCCGTTCCGCAGCAGGCGAAGACCGCGGCGGCGCCCGCCTCGATCCCGCCGCGGACATGGGCGCGGAAGAGGTCGAGGTCGACGGTGCCGTCCGGGGCGAAGGCGGTGACGGGGAAGAACAGCAGGCCGTCGAGCCGTTCGGCGAGCGGGGCTGTGGTCACGGGCGCTCCCAGGGAAGTCCGTCGTGCACCGTCGTGCACAATTATGATTACTGTCCACATTCTTGAACACCTCCACGCTAGAGCAGCCGTGAAGCGCCGGTCAAGGCGCAAACCCGGCCCGCCTGTGCGGTCTTGGCGGTCCGTGCGCGCTCTTGACGCTCGGCGATCAGCCTCCCTACCGTGTCCACGGTTGTGAATGTGATCCACGGACGGAGACTCCCGATGCCCACACCCCGTACCGTCCTGCTCACCGGCGCCGCCGGTGGCGTCGGCACGCTGATGCGCGCGCTGCTGCCCGCGTACGGCTACGAGCTCCGGCTGCTCGACATGGCGCCGGTCGAGGGCGCGCCGGACGCGATCGTCGCCGACCTATCCGACCGCGAGACGCTGCGCGAGGCCGTCCGGGGCGTCGACGCGATCGTGCATCTCGCCGGGATCTCCCTGGAGTCGACCTTCGAGAAGATCGTGGCCGCCAACATCACCGGCCTGCACCACGTCTACGAGGCCGCCCGCGAGGAGGGGGTGGGCCGGATCGTCTTCGCCTCCAGCAACCACGCCGTCGGCTTCACCCCGCGCCCGCGCGGGGACGACCCGGTGATCCCGGTCGACACCCCGCACCGCCCGGACACCTTCTACGGCCTGTCCAAGTGCTTCGGGGAGGACCTGGCGCAGTTCTACTGGGACAAGCACGGCCTGGAGACCGTCTCCGTACGGATCGGCTCCTGCTTCCCCGAGCCGACCTCGGTGCGGATGCTGTCGATGTGGCTGAGCCCGGCCGACTGCGCCCGGCTCCTGCACGCGGCGCTCACCGCCGAGGGCGTGGGACACACCGTGGTGTACGGCTCCTCCGCCAACACCCGGCTGTGGTGGGACCTCTCCTCGGCGCGGGCGCTCGGCTACGAGCCGCGGGACGACTCGGAGCCGTACGCGGAGGCGATCATCGCCGCGCAGGGCCTGCCGAAGGCGGACGACCCGGCGGACGCGCACCTCGGCGGCCACTTCTGCACGGAGCCGCCGCGCTGGCCGCACTGAGGGGCGCGGAAGAACTACACATGGCCCGGCCGGACTTATGCGGGGGCGCCGGCCGGGCCCGGGTCACACCATGCGGTGGCACAGGCGACAGAGGGAACGTTACGGCGGTGGGGTGGAACCTCGCGATCCGCTCAGCGCGGCGACCATCCGCGAAACGCGGCGGGTCCACCGGTTCATCGCGCGGACTCCCGCAGCGTCTGCGACGGCGTCTCCCCGAACCGGGTCCGGTACTGCGCCGCGAACCGCCCGTGGTGCGTGAAGCCCCAGCGCCAGGCGACCTCGCTCACGCTCAGCTCCCCCGGGCCCGCGCCCCGCAGCTCCTCGTGGACCCGTTCGAGCCGGACGTCACGGACGTACGCCATCGGAGACATGCCCACGCACTCCCGGAACGACTCCTGGAGCCGGCGCACGCCCACCCCGGCGAGCTCGGCGAGTTCGGTCGTGGTGAAGGGGTGCTCGGGACGGGCCCGTACGGCGTCCATCGCGCGCTTCACGGACACCGGCCGCAACTGCCCGTCCGGGTGGGCCAGCTCGTCCCGCCACGGGTGGTCGGCCGCCAGCAGCAATCCGTTGAGCAGGGCCTCCTGGAGGGGACCTGCGACCAGCGCGTGCTGCGCCAGGCCGTCCCCGGCGAGCGCGTCGCGCGCCACCTGGAGCGCGAAGCGCGCCCAGGCCCGGCCGGGGCCGCGGGTGAGGTCCACGTACGGCGCGAAGGCGAGCCGGCCGCGCGGCGAGCGGCCGATGAGCCGTTCGAGGCGTTCGCTCAGCGCGGCCGCGTCGATCTTGACGGAGAGCGTGCGGCAGTCCCCGCTCCAGCGCTCCAGGACCGTGTCGCCGTAGGGGTCGAGCACCACGGCCTCGCCGGCCGTCGCGACCACCGGCGCGGCCCTGCCCTGGCGCAGCTCCATCGTCCCGCCGAGCGGCGCGTTGACGTGGAAGGCCCCGAGCTCGCCGAAGCGCATCCGGACGTCGGCCCCGCAGGACAGGTCGCCGATGACCAGCGGTCCGAGCCGCACCGTGTCGAACGTGGCGGCGAAGGGACGTTCCCGCCGCTCGATGACGTCCATGAAGTTGGCGTAGTAGCGCGCGTCGATCTCCTGGCGCGCCTCGTCCACGTCCCGCGTTCTGAAAGAGCTCCCACCCACGAGCCGCAAGAATACGATCATCGCGAAATTCGTTGGGACGCGCGTGCCCGTGAACGGCACGATGGGCGCCATGCCTCAGCCTCATGGATTCAGCTACGCGCAGCGCGCGGACGGCACCGTCGTGATCACGCACCAGGGACGCGCGGCGGGCACCCTGCGCGGCGGGCGGGCCGAGAAGTTCCTGGCGGAGGTGGGATCGGGGGACGCCCAGCTGGTCATGGCCCGCTGGACGGGCGCGTACAAGTTCGGCAACGAGCGCGCGGCCCGGAACCACCCCCGTAACCGAAGTGGCCGAAGGGACTCCAGGTAAGGGAACGGCAAAGCCGCCTCGCTCGTTACCCCTGGCATGACCGCTATGACCCCCGGCTCGAACATCCCGCTCTCCGCCGCGCGCGTGGCGGTGGACGTCGCCGCTCCGGTTCGGCTCGACGTCTCGGGCCTGCTGCTCAGCGCCAACGGCAAGGTGCGCTCGGACGACGACTTCATCTTCTACAACCAGCCGACCGGCCCCGGCGTGACCTACCGCTCCGGCGGCGGCACGGCCCCGGACGCGATCGTCGTGGACACCGGCGCGGTGCCGCCGGGCATCGAGAAGATCGTCGTCACCGCGAGCCCGGACGCCGCGGGCCAGACCTTCCAGGGCGTCGAGCCCACCGCGACGATCCGCAACGCGGACGACGGCAGCGTCCTCGCCTCCTTCACCCCGCCGCAGCTGGGTGCCGAGACGGCGCTGGTGGTCGTGGAGATCTACCTGCGCAACGGCGCCTGGAAGGCGCGCGCCGTGGGCCAGGGATACGCCAACGGCCTCGCGGGCATCGCCACCGACTTCGGCGTCTCGGTGGACGAGGAGCCGGCCGCCGCCACGCCCGTGGCGCCCCCGGTCGCGGCCCCGCCGACCGCCCCCGTCGACCCGCGGATCTCCGCCCCGACGCCTCCCCCGCCGCCCGCGCCCCCGGCGGCCCCGGCAGCGCCCGCCGCCCCGGTCTCCACGGGCAAGATCAACCTGGACAAGGGCCGGGTCAACCTCCAGAAGAACCAGACGGTCTCCCTGGTCAAGGGCGGCCGCCCGCTCCTCACCCAGGTCAAGATGGGCCTCGGCTGGGAGCCCGCGTACCGCGGCAAGGACATCGACCTCGACGCCTCCGTCATCGCGTACGGCCCCCAGCGCAACCACCTGGACAGCTGCTACTTCGGCAAGCTCTCCATCCTGAACGGCTCGATCAAGCACTCCGGCGACAACCTGACGGGCGAGGGCGCGGGCGACGACGAGGTCATCGTCGTCGACCTCGGCCGGCTCCCCGCCGACGCCACGGGCCTGGTCTTCACGGTGAACTCGTTCACCGGCCAGAAGTTCACCGAGGTCGCCAAGGCCTACTGCCGGCTGATCGACGCGGCGACCGGCGAGGAGCTGGTCCGCTTCGACCTGACGACGGCCGAGCCGCAGACGGGCGTGATGATGGCCAAGCTCATCAAGCAGTTCTCCGGCGAGTGGGAGATGACGGCGATGGGCGAGTTCGTGAAGTCCCGCACGGTCCGCGGCATGGTGAAGCCGGCGGCCCAGGCGCTCTGATCGCTGTACGGGGAAGGGCCCGCCGGTCACCGACCGGCGGGCCCTTCCTCACTCGCTCGTCCTCACATCCAGGGCCAGTCAGCCCGCCGGCCGGCTTCGAGCAGCGGAACCATCCGGAACGCTGCGTCGGTCAGCCCGGCGAAGGTGTGACGCCGGCCGGTCCCCGAGGGCGCGTGGCCGACCCGGTGGCCCGCCAGGTTCCACGTGTACACGGGGACGTGGTCCGGCACCTGCGCGGTCGGGTCTCCCAGACGGCTGTGGGCGGCCTGCTCGTCGGTGACGATCAGGACCCTGTCGTGCCCCTTGTAGTGCCTGCGCACCGCCTCGGTGGTGTTGGTGCCACCGAGGTTGCCGAAACGGTCGAGGACCTTCAGCACGGACTCACCGGCCTGGTACGGCACCGGCGCGCTGCTCGTGCCGAACTCCACCAGGTCCGCGTCGGCGGCCCGCATCGCCACGGCCGTACCGAACACGGCCGCCGCGTCGGCCCGGTTGAGCTCGGAGCGGTCGGAGAGCCGCGACCACATCGAACCCGAGCGGTCGACGAGGACCAGCGTCCGGCCGGGCAGCGCGGGCACGTTGGCCAGCGAGTGGCCGAGCGCCTGCTCCAGCGGATACGCCCAGCGCAGCGAGGGCGCGTGCCGGTACGCCGCGAGGTAGCGGAACGGGAACTGCCGCGACGCCGCGACCGCCTTCGGGTCCGAGATCCGGGCCGCCACCCGCGCCGCGACCTCGTCGGAGACTCCGGCCCCGTCGAAGTTGCGCAGGTTCCGCACCAGCGCCATGGCCCCCATGGACGGGATGACGGCCTCCCAGGCCGCCGCGTCCATCGGACCCTGCAGCCAGCCCGCCAGCGCCTCCCAGGTCATCCCGGCCCCGGCCAGGCGCTCCGCCCCTCCGGGGCCGGTGACCACGGCGCGCCGTTCCTCCACCGGGAGGTCCATCAGGGCGCGATGGGCGGCGAGGACCGGGCTGGAGGCCGGAGGCGCCGCGGTCTCGGGCCGGTGGCGCCGGTCGAGCGCGTACCGGAACAGCTCGCCCTGCCACGGCTTCTCGGGATCGGGCGCGGCATGCGTCAGGTTGAGGACGTCACCGAAGCGGTAGCCCTTGGAGTCGGTGTCGTACTTGAGCAGGGACTTCGCGGAGTACAGCCGCTGCACGGCGTCGGCGACGCCCCGCTTGACGGGCTTCGGGATGTTCCGTCCGTACGTCGAGGTCCAGTAGCCGAGCAGTTCGCCGGGCTCGTCGGCGCGGAGCAGCACGGAGTCGACGACCTGCCGATTGGTGGGGCCGGTTTCGACGCCCGCGTCGAGGCGCGCGCGGACGTACTCGGCGGCGCCGACGAGGGAGGCGGTGCGCATGTGGGCCTCGCTCCGCAGCCAGCGGAGCAGTCCGGCGGTCCACTCGGGGTCCTCGACGGCGAGCTTCCGCACGAGGCCGGCGAAGCGGTCGTCGCGCTCCTCACCGCTCTCGTAGAAGGTCCGCTGCGTCACGAAGTTGGCGACCGCGAGCAGAAAGAGTTCGGACCTCGGCTCACGCAGGACTCCGATGCCGCCCTGATGGGTCGGGGCGCGGTGGGTGGAGACGACGGGTGAGGTCGTGCGGGCGCCGACGGTGCGTGTGTTGAACCGTGCCATGTGAATTCCCCCGAATTCGAGCGTGCGGGGAAGGCACAGGGTTACAGGGACGACGAGGGCGCCCGAGATCAGGATTCGGCGGCGGTGACAAGTCGGCTGCTCTATCCGATTGAGCTACGCACCCCAGGGGTGCGACGGGACTCGAACCCGCAACCCGCTGATCCAAGAAGTATCCGTCGCCTGCGCACCGGGCACCCTCGTGTCCATGCTGTGCCTCCCGAGATCAAAAGGGGCGGCGGCGTGATTTCGTGGAAGAAGGAGCCGCAGCCGGCGCACCGGGAGGTGCATGGGTATGACCCTAGGCGGGCGGCACGCGCACCCGCCAAGGGTTTTTCTCCGCTACCTGATGAGCGGTCAGCGGCGGGGCTGACGGCGCCAGGGCCCGGTGATGGCGATCATGATGCCCGGGTCCTGGATGTTGGCGAAGAGGGTGTCGCCGTCGGGCGAGAAGACGACGCCGGTGAACTCGCTGTCGTTCAGGTCGTTGCGCGCGATCGGGTAGGTGCGCCCGCGCTCGGTGGCGCCGAAGAGGTGCTGGACGCCCTCGCCGTCCTCGGCGATGACGAGCCCGCCGTAGGGGGAGACGGTGATGTTGTCCGGGCCGTCGTAGGCGCCGTCCTTGTCCGGGTCGGAGTTGACGCCCAGGAGGACCTGGAGGGTCAGGGTGCGCCGCTTGGGGTCGTAGAACCAGACCTGGCCGTCGTGCGCGGCGCCGGGGCTCTCGTCACGGGCGTAGGAGGAGACGATGTAGGCGCCGCCGTCGGCCCACCACATGCCCTCCAGCTTGCGGGCACGGGTCACCTCGTCGGGGCCGAACTGCTCGCGGACCTCGACCTCGCGGCCGTCGCGGTCGGGGACGTCCAGCCAGTCGACGCCGTAGACCGTGCCGATCCGGGTGGCGCGGGAGAGGTCGTCGACGAAGCGGCCGCCGGAGTCGATGCAGCGGGGCGCCTGGAGGACACCGGCGTCGTCGGCGAGGGTACGGAGCTTGCCCCGGCCGTGCTCGAAGCCGCGCGGCGGGACCCAGCGGAAGAAGAGGCCGTTGGGTTCGTCGGCGTCCTCGGTGAGGTAGGCGTGACCGCGCTTGGGGTCGATGACGACCGCCTCGTGGTCGTACCGGCCGAAGGCCTTGATGGGCTTGGGGGCGCGGTTGGCGCGGCGGTCGCGCGGGTCGACCTCGAAGACGTATCCGTGGTCCTTGGTCATGCCGTTCTCGCCGGCCCGGTCGGAGTTCTCCTCGCAGGTGAGCCAGGTGCCCCAGGAGGTACGGCCGCCGGCGCAGTTGGTGGAGGTGCCGGCGATGCCGACCCACTCGGCGACGGTGCCGTCCCGGTGCACCTCGACGACCGTGCAGCCGCCGGACGCGGCGGGGTCGTAGACGAGGCCCTCGGTGAGCGGGACGGGGTACTTCCACTTGGAGCGGGCGCCCTTGAGCTCGTGGTTGTTGACGAGCAGGGTCGTACCGCGCGGCCCGGCGAAGGTGGCGGTGCCGTCGTGGTTGGACGGGGTGAACTCGCCGGACTCCAGCTTGGTGACGCCGCTGTGCGTGATGACGCGGTACGAGAACCCGGCGGGCAGCGCGAGGACGCCCTTGGGGTCCTCGACGAGGGGCCCGTAGCCGAGCCGGTGGTGCCGGTCCCCGTGGGCCCCCTGCCCCTCGGTCTCGGCCTCGAGCCGGTCGTCGGGGGTGGCGAGCGCCTCGGGCGCGGTCGCGAGCGCCGCGACGGTGCCGGTCAGGACGAGGCCCGCTCCGGCGGCGGTGGACTGCTTGGCGAACTCTCGGCGGTTGAGGGGCATGGCGTGGTCGTCTCCCTGTCGTCACCCGGTGTCGGGGCACACGGTCCCGCCCGCGTATAAACGACAGTTGAACAGAGAGGCTGCCTTCCATGAACCTGCCTGCCACAGGTCGGCGTGTCCTTGTCAGCGGAGCCTCCCGGGGCCTAGGGCGCGCGGTGGCCCGGGCGTTCGCCGAGAACGGCGACCGGGTGGCCGTCCACTACGGCTCGCGCGCGGACGAGGCGAGGGCGACCTTCGCGTCGTTGTCGGGATCCGGCCACGCCCTGGTCCAGGGCGACCTGGCGGACGCGACGGGCGCGGAGGAGGTGGCGAACGCGGCGGCGGACGCGCTCGGCGGGATCGACGTCCTGGTGAACAACGCGGCGATCATGCAACGCCACCCGCTACCGGAAACCCCTTACGAGGAGTGGGTGGCGACCTGGCGAGACCACGTGGCGGTGAACCTCCTGGCCACGGCGAACCTCAGCCATCTGGCGGCCCGCCGCATGATCCACCAGGGCGGGGGCGGCCGGATCGTCAACATCGGCTCCCGGGGCGCGTTCCGCGGCGAACCCGACCACCCGGCCTACGCCGCGACCAAGGCCGCCGTCCACGCCCTGGGCCAGTCCCTGGCGGTCTCCCTGGCCCCCCACGGCATCGCGGTCGCCTCGGTAGCCCCCGGCTTCTTCACGACGGAACGCGTAGCCCCCCGCCTCACGGGCGCGGAGGGCGAAGCCATCCGCACCCAGAGCCCCTTCGGCCGCGTAGGAACCCCGGAGGAGATCGCCGCAGCGGTCCTCTGGCTGTCCTCCCCCGCCGCCGAATGGTCCTCAGGCACCATCCTGGACCTCAACGGCGCGTCCCACCTGCGGACGTAGCCGGGGCGGACTGGGGCCCGGGGCGGAGCCCCGGCCCCACCCGGGCCACGCCCCAAGGCAGGACACCGCCGGCACCCAGAAGCGGGCGTAACCCGAGTTCAGCGCACAGCCCCCGGCCCCACCCGCCAACCCCCTTGGCGCCCCACCATCCGCGCCGCGAAGCGCGCCACGAGAGTTCGCGGCGCGAAGCCCGCCGCCGGGCACACGACCCGCGCCACGAAGTGGGCGCGAAGGGGTTCGGGGCGAAGCCCCGCCCCTCTGCCTCCCGGCCGCCGGCCGGCACTCCAGCCGCGCGCCGCGAACCCGGCGCCCTGGGGCTCGGGGCGGAGCCCCACCCCCCTGCCCCCGGGCCACACCCTCCCCGCGCCGCGAAGCCGGCGCGGCGGGGGTTCGGGGGCGGAGCCCCCGGTCCCGTCAGGGTTTCGGGAAGGGGCGGGGTGGGGGATCGGGGGATCCAACCCCCGCCCACCCGGCGCGCCCGTCCGGCACCGGCCCGCCGCGCCACGAAGCGCACGCGACGGGGCCCGGGGCAGAGCCCCCGGGAAACCCCTCACGCGCCGGCGCGCGACCTCGCCTTGAAGGCCGCCTTGCGGGCCTCCTTCGCCGCCGTCTTGTCCGGGTGGAGGCGGCCCATCGCCTCCAGGACCTCCGCCGTCGCCGGGTGTTCCACGCGCCACGCCGCCTCGAAGAAGCCGCTGTGGCGGCCCGTCAGGCCCTCGATCAGGTCGCGCAGTTCGTCCAGTTCGCCGCGCGCGTCCAGCTGCGCCGCGATCGTGTCGATCGCCAGCCAGAAGATCATCGCCTCCGACGGCGCCGGCACGTCCGCCGCCCCGAGCTCCGCCAGCCAGACCCGGGCGAGCCCGCCCAGCTCAGGGTCGTCGAGCACCTCCCGTACCGCCGGTTCCGCCTCCGCGCCCACGAGCGAGAGTGCCTGCTGGCAGTGGAGGCGGCGCAGCGGGGAGGCCTCGTCGGCGCCCCGCGCCGCGGCAAGGAGATCCCGTGCGGCCGCCACCGCGTCCCGGCCCTCCAGCCAGCCCACCGTCTCGGCGCGCGCCGCCGTCTCGGGGTAGGTCGCGAGCCCGTCGAGGAGCACGTCCGCGCCCTTGTCCGCCAGTTCGCCGACGGCCGGCGCGTCCACGCCCGCCTCCAGCATCCGGGCCCGGACGCCGTACAGCCCGAGCGGAGTCAGCCGGACCATGCCGTAGCGGCTGACGTCCTCGTCGTCGACCTCGTCCGTCTCGTCGAACTGCGCCGCCGGCTCCTCGCCCTCCTCCACCATCAGCGCCTCGTCGACCGGCTGGTACTCGACGAGCCCGATGGGCTCGAGGAGCCGGAACTGGTCGTCGAGGCGCATCATCGCCTCCGAGACCTGCTCCAGGACGTCGTCCGTCGGCTCGCCCATGTCGTCCGGGACGATCATCGACGCGGCGAGCGCCGGCAGCGGCACCGGACCCTCGCCCGGCCCGCCGTCGCCGACCGTGAGCAGGTACAGGTTGCCCAGCACGCCCTCCAGGAACTCGGCCTCCTCCTCCGGGTTCCAGTCGAGCAGCTCGAAGTCGATCTCGCCGTCCTCGCCGATGACGTCCGTGATGTCGTCCAGGACGGGCGCGGTGGCGTCGGCGAACACCACGTCGAGGCCGTCGAGCCAGATCCCGAGGACGTCGAGCGGCGCCCCACCCGTGAGGACCGCGAGGTTGTCGCCCACGGTCACCCCGCCCGGGGTGTCGTCGTCGCCGTCCTCGACCTCCACGAGCCCGGTGTCGACCGCGAGGCGCCACGCCTCGCTCGCGTACGCCTCGCCGTCCTCGTCCGCCGTGAGGCCCAACGCCTCGGCGGCGGCGGGCAGTTGGTCCTCGACGAGCTCGCCGCCCGCACTTACCCGGGTCTCCGGGCCGGCCCAGCGGGCGAGCCGCGCCGCGCGGGACAGAAGGGGCGTGGCCAGGGCTTCCCGCGCCAGCTCCGCGTCCGAGTGCAGCTGAACGGGGGGCAGGGAGGGGTGGTCCGGTGCCATCTGCGGTCTTCTCCTCGAAGGGCGTGTGAGCCTGGGTGGCGGTGCGGCGGTCCGGACGCGCGGCGCGCGCCGAACGCGCTTCAGCGTAGACGCTTTTCCCGCCCCACCTCCCGGTTCACGGTCCCGTCAGCCTTCGTACACCCGTCGAGCCTTGACAAGTCCCCCACCCAGCCAAGAGATTGACGCGCGTAGATCCATCGACCGATTATCCAAGCGTCTCCGGAGCACCCTGATGCCTTCCTCCATACCGAGATCCGCGGCCGTCGCCGCCGTCGTGTCCGCCGCGCTCGCCGCCGGGCTGCTCGCCGCCTCCGGCAGCGCCGCGGCCGAGGACACCGCCGCGGTCCGCATCCACGACATCCAGGGCACCACCCGTGTCTCGCCCCTCGTCGGCACCCAGGTCACGGGCGTCACGGGGATCGTGACCGGCGTCCGGACCTACGGCTCGCGCGGCTTCTGGATCCAGGACCCGCAGGCCGACGACAACCCGGCCACCAGCGAGGGCCTGTTCGTCTTCACCAGCTCCGTGCCGACCGTCGCGGTCGGCGACGCCGTCACCGTGAACGGCACCGTCGGCGAGTACGTCCCCGGCGGCCTGGCCTCCGGCAACCAGTCGCTGACCCAGATCTCCAAGCCGACCGTCACCGTGGTCTCCTCCGGGAACCCGCTCCCGGCCCCCGTGACGATCTCCGCCTGGTCGGTCCCGAGCGCGTACGCCCCCGAGGGCGACCCGGCGGCCGCCGGCTCCATCAACGGCCTCACGCTCAACCCGAAGAAGTACGCCCTGGACTACTACGAGTCCCTGGAGGGCACCAACGTCCGCGTCGGCACCTCGCGCGTGGTGGGCGCCACCGACCCGTACTCCGAGCTCTGGGTGACGGTGAAGCCCTGGGAGAACCGCACCTGGCGCGGCGGCACGGTCTACGGCTCGTACACCTCGCAGAACACCGGCCGGCTCCAGATCCAGTCGCTGACGCCGATCGCCCAGCAGCCCTTCCCCAAGGCGAACGTCGGTGACGTGCTCTCCGGGACGACCGAGGGCCCGCTGGACTTCAACCAGTTCGGCGGCTACACCCTGACGGCCCGCACCCTCGGCACGGTCGTGGACCGCGGCCTGGAGCGCGAGGCCACCGAGAAGCAGCGCCGGAACGAGCTGGCGGTCGCGACGTACAACGTCGAGAACCTCGACCCGTCCGACCCGCAGGAGAAGTTCGACGCGCTGGCCGCGGCGGTCGTCGACAACCTGGCCTCGCCCGACATCCTGGCCCTGGAGGAGATCCAGGACAACAACGGCGCGAAGAACGACGGAACGGTCGCCGCCGACCAGACGGTGAAGAAGTTCACCGACGCGATCGTGGCGGCGGGCGGCCCGGCGTACGAGTGGCGCTCGATCGACCCGGAGAACAACAAGGACGGCGGCGAGCCCGGCGGCAACATCCGCCAGGTCTTCCTCTTCAACCCGGAGCGGGTCTCCTTCACCGACCGCGCGGGCACGAACGCCGGCGCCGCGACGGACGTGGTGCGCGGCGAGGGCGGGCGCCCCGAGCTGACGCTCTCCCCCGGCCGCATCGACCCGGCGAACACGGCCTGGGAGAACAGCCGCAAGCCGCTGGCCGGCGAGTTCACCTTCCGCGGCCGTACGGTCTTCGTGGTCGCCAACCACTTCGGTTCCAAGGGCGGCGACGAGTCCCTCGTCTCGCACCACCAGCCGCCGGTCCGCTCCTCCGAGGCGAAGCGCCTGCTCCAGGCGCAGTCCGTGAACGCCTTCGTCAAGGACGTCCTCGCGATCCGCAAGGACGCCGACGTCCTCGTCGTCGGTGACATCAACGACTTCGAGTTCTCCGGGACGACGAAGGCGCTGACGGACGGCGGGGCGCTCTACCCGGCGGTGAAGTCGCTGCCGCGCAGCGAGCGGTACTCGTACGTCTACCAGGGCAACAGCCAGGTCCTCGACCAGATCCTGACCAGCCCGGGCGTCGGCCGCTTCGAGTACGACAGCGTCCACATCAACGCGGAGTTCGCGGACCAGAACAGCGACCACGACCCGCAGGTCCTGCGCTTCCGCCCGTAGGCGCCCGCAGGACGGCGCTACGCGCCCGCGTGCAGACTCAGCGCGGGCGCGTAGCGCCGCACACCGCCGCCGACCACTCCCGGGTACGCCTGCACCCTCGCCCACTGCTGGGTCGCCGATCCGATGCCGTCTCCGGGCCGGGCGAGCGCCTCGGCGTGGGCCCGCTCGCTCTCCCACTCCGCGTAGTTGAGGATCCGGGTCCCGTCGGTCGAGAGGTGGAAGTGGCCCGAGATCCCGCCGGACGCGGCGCCCGCCGGGTCGGTCTCCATCGCCTCGAAGACCCCGTCCACCCAGTCCCGCTGGCGGGCGGCGTCCGGGGCGTCGAACTCCACGTCCACGATCACGACGCAGCCGGGGATGCGGGCGTCGGCCGCCGCGAGGGAGCGGTACGGCGGCGCGTAACGGTGGAGTGCGACGCGCTCGATGCCGGGCACGGCCGCGTCGATCTCGGCGTTCCGGCCGTCGCGGTGGGTACGGACGAACCGCTGGTACGCCTCCTCCTCCGCCCACTGCGAGTAGTGGAGCAGCGTGTCGCCGTCGGCGCCGGTGTACACCGAGTACGAGAGCAGATCGAGGTCCGGCCACTCCCGGCTCTGCCAGGTCTTGGCGATGGCGTCGACGGCGGCCCGCTGCCGCTCGGGCGTACCGACCCGCCACGTGGTGACGAGGACGAACCCGACACCGGGACGGTGCAGGTCGGGGCGGGCGTCGGGGCGGGCAACGGCGTTCATGGGGTGGCCTCCTGTCGTCGATGACCCGAGCCTCCTCCCTCAACCTTGGTTGAGGTCAAGTCCGGTCCCCGTGCGAGACTCCACCCATGCTCCTGCGCCCCGCCACCCGCGCCGAACTGCCCGCCGTCCTCGCCCTCCTCGCCGACGAGGAGCGGGTCGTGGACCCCACGTCGATCGTCGTCACGGAGACGTACGAGCGGGCCTTCGCGGCCATCGAGGGGGATCCGCGCAACGAGATCCTGGTCCTCGTGGACGACGGCCGGGTCGTCGGCTGCCTCCAGGCGACGTACATCCCCGGCCTCGGCAGGGGCGGCGCCGAGCGGGCGCTGATCGAGGCGGTCCGGATCAGGGCCGACCGGCGGGGCGGCGGACTCGGCCGGGAGCTGATGCGCCGCGCGGTCGAGCGGGCGCGCGGGCGTGGCTGCGGGCTCGTCCAGTTGACCAGCGACAAGCGGCGGACGGAGGCCCACCGCTTCTACGCCTCCCTGGGCTTCGCCCGCAGCCACGACGGCTTCAAGCTGACGCTGTGAAGGACCGCTAACCCAGCAGGTGCCCGCCGCCGTCGACGAGGAGCACCTCGCCGGTGATGTACGAGGCGTTGGTGAGGTCGTACACGGCGCCGGCGATGTCCTCGGGCCGCCCGACCCTGCGCATCGGAACCGCCCCCGCCACATGGGCCTTCGCCTCGTCGGCGCCCGCCACGCCGTCGAACCAGGGGGTGTCGACGAACCCCGGCGCGACCGCGTTGACCCGGACGTCCGGGCCGAGGGTCTTCGCGAGCAGCTTCGTCATGTGGTTGACGGCCGCCTTGGAGACGGCGTACGGGATGGAGCTGCCGCCGGGGCGGACGCCGGCCTGCGAGGAGATGTTCACGACACAGCCCGCGCCATGGGCCTTCAGATGCGGGACGGCCGCGGTGATGGTCTGCCAGACCCCGATGACGTTGACGTCGTACAGATGGCGCCAGACCTCGGGCGAGGCCGCCGCCAGGTCGTCGTGCGGGATGAACCGGGTGGTGCCCGCGCAGTTGACGAGGATGTCGAGACGGCCGTACGCCTCGACCGCCGCGGCGACGAGGGCCGCGGCCTGCGTCTCGTCGGAGACGTCGGCCTGGACGTAGACGGCGTCCGGCAGTTCGGCGGCGAGGGCCTTGCCCGCCTCGACCGAACGCGCCGAGTTGACGACGACCCGGATCCCGGCGTCGGCCAGGCGGCGGGCGACGGCGGCCCCTATGCCCGAGGACGAACCGGTGACGAGTGCGACGCGCTGTTCGCTCATGATGTGTGCTCCTGGTCCCCCTGTCGCGTCCCGCCCCGATCATGCCAGACCTCACACTTCAGCCCTGCTTACCCCTCACCCCAAGCAGAACTAAGTGGACCTTCACCTTCGAGGCCCGCAGACTTCTCGAATGAGCACTGAACACCCCTTCGGCCGGGCCCTCTGCGCGATGATCACGCCCTTCACCGCCTCGGGGGAGCTGGATCTCGACGCCGCCCGCGTGCACGCCGCGCACCTGGTCGCCGAGGGCTGCGACGGCCTGGTCCTCAACGGCACCACCGGCGAGTCCCCGACCACCACGGACGCCGAGAAGGCCGCCCTCATCGAGGCGGTCCGCGAGGCCGTCGGCCCCGGCCCCTCGGTCCTCGCGGGCGTCGGCACCTCCGACACCCGCCACACCGCCGAGCTGGCGCGCCAGGCCGAGAAGGCGGGCGCGGACGGTCTCCTGGTCGTCACCCCGTACTACAGCCGGCCCCCGCAGGCCGCCGTCGAGGCGCACTTCGTCAAGGTCGCGGAGGCGACGGACCTGCCGGTGATGCTGTACGACATCCCCGGCCGCACCGGCACCCGGATCGAGCCCGCGACGATGCTGCGGCTGGCCGCCCACCCGAACATCGTCGCCGTCAAGGACTGCGCCTACGACCTGCTCGGCTCGTCGAAGGTGATCGCCCGCACCTCGCTCGCGTACTACTCGGGCTGCGAGGAGCTGAACCTGCCGCTGTACGCGGTGGGCGGTGCCGGATACGTCAGTACGGTGGCCAATGTGGCGCCGCGTCAGCTGCGGGCCGTGCTGGACGCGTTCGACCGGGGCGACACCGCGGAGGCGGCCCGGCTGAACGCGCTCACGCTGCCGCTGGCCGAGCTGATGATGGCCGCCGGGCTTCCGGGCACGGTGACGGCGAAGGCGCTCCTCGGCGACTACCTCCGGGAACCGCTGCAGCCCGCCGACCGGGAGGCGGTCGACGGGCTGCGGGCGGCGTACGAGGATCTGGTTCAGTCGAACACGTAGGTGGTCCCGAAGAGCGCCGCGTGTTCGAGGACGTCCTCCAGCGGGTCGTCGATCTGACCGGTGTGGAGGGTGAGGCTCGGGCCGTTCTGGATCGTCGGCCCGTTGTGCGTGCGGGTGTGCGTCTCGTCCGCCGACGCCGCCCCTACGGGCAGCAGTACGGCGGCCGCCACCGCCAGGGCCCCGACAACGGTGGGCCTCGTCCTCATGTCGACTCCTCGCCTTGTCTGTTCGTGTGACTCCGCGTCGTTCCGTTAACGCAGAGTCACACGCCCAGGTCACGTGCGGGGCATCGTCAGTTGTGGCTGTGCAGGATCTCGTTGAGCCCGCCCCACACCGCGTTGTTCGGGCGGGCCTCGACGGCGCCGGTCACCGAGTTGCGGCGGAAGAGGATGTTGTCGCCGCCCGAGAGCTCGCGGGCCTTGACGACCTGGCCGTCGGGCATCGTGACGCGCGTCCCGGCGGTGACGTACAGACCGGCCTCGACGACGCACTCGTCGCCGAGCGCGATGCCGACGCCCGCCTCGGCGCCGATGAGGCAGCGCTCGCCGATGGAGATGACGACGTTGCCGCCGCCGGAGAGCGTGCCCATGGTGGACGCGCCGCCGCCGATGTCGGAGCCGTCGCCGACGACGACACCGGCGGAGATCCGGCCCTCGACCATGGAGGTGCCGAGCGTGCCGGCGTTGAAGTTGACGAAGCCCTCGTGCATGACGGTGGTGCCGGCGGCGAGGTGCGCGCCGAGGCGGACCCGGTCGGCGTCGGCGATCCGGACGCCCGCGGGGGCGACGTAGTCGGTCATCCGCGGGAACTTGTCGACGCTCGTCACGGCGAGGTGCAGGCCCTCGGCGCGGGCATTGAGGCGGACCTTCGCGATGTCGTCGACGGCGACCGGGCCGAGCGAGGTCCAGGCGACGTTGGCGAGCAGGCCGAAGACGCCGTCCAGGTTCTGGCCGTGCGGCCGTACCAGGCGGTGGCTGAGCAGGTGCAGGCGCAGGTACGCGTCGTGCGCGTCGAGCGGCTTGTCGTCGAGCGAGGAGATGACGGTGCGGACGGCGACCACCTCGACGCCACGGCGGGCGTCCACGCCGAGGGCCTTGGCGGCGCCCTCACCGAGGGCGTTGACGGCGGCGTCGGGCGTGAGCCGCTCGGTTCCGGCGGGCCCGGGGCTGTCGGTCAGCTCGGGGGCGGGGAACCAGGTGTCGAGAACGGTGCCGTCACCGGCGATGGTGGCGAGGCCGGCGGCGACGGCGCCGGTGGTGCGAGGAGCAGTGGTCATGCGGAAAACCTAACGGTCCGGGCGGCGCCCCGGCCAACCGGTCTCAGGTGTCGGTCGACGGCCCCGGCGTTTCCGACGACACCGGAGCCTCCCCGCTCGTGGGATCCCCCGGGGCCCGGTCGGGCCGTCAGGAGCCGGGTGTCAGGAGGCCGGCGTCAGGAGCCGGGCGAGCATGGAGCGGGCGTACCCCTCGTCGTACTCCACGCCGGTCAGCAGCACCTGCAGACAGATGCCGTCCATCAGCGCGACGAGCGCGCGGGCGGTGACGAGGTCGGTGTGGCGGGAGAGGGCCTCGGTGACGGCCTCGGTCCACTCCGCCGCCACCGGTCGCAGGGCGGGCCGGCGCAGGGCGGCGAGATAGAGCTCGTACTCCAGCTCCACCGCGGTCCGCTCGCCGCCGACCCACTCCCCCATCAGCCGGGCGAGGGCGCCGGCGAGGTCGGTCTCCATGTCGGCGCGCGCGGCGCGCCTGCGCAGCTCGCCGCCGAAGCCCTCGTTGGCCTGGCGCAGGGCCGCGACGAGGAGTTCGTCGAGCGAGGCGAAGTGGTAGGTCGTGGAGCCGAGCGGCACGTCCGCCTCGGCGGCGACCGTACGGTGGCTCAGGCCGGCGATGCCCCGGGCGCCGACCACGCGCAGCGCGGCGTCGACGATCCGCTGCCGCCGCTCGGGGTCGTGGCGGCGGGCGCGCGCGGCGGCCATCAGTGGGCTCCCCCCAGGTTGAGCACGAGGACGCCCGCGATGATGAGGACCACCCCGGCGATCTTGGCGGCGTTGAGGGTCTCGTTCATGAAGAGGATTCCGATCACGGCGACCGCGGCGGTGCCGACGCCGGACCATATCGCGTACGCGGTCCCCACCTGGAGGGTCTTCAGCGCCTGGGCGAGCAGCGCGAAGGCGATCACGTACCCCAGGCCCGTGACGATCGAGGGCCAGAGCTTGGAGAAGCCCTCGCTGTACTTCATGGAGACCGTCGCGACGATCTCGGCCGTGATGGCGCCTGCCAGCAGTCCGTATCCCATGTGTACCAGCGTACACAACGATGTGTACGACCGTACACAACGACGCCCGATACGGTAAGGCTCATGACAATCCCCACGGGGCCCTACGGTTACGGCTACCCGCCTCCGCCCCCACCGCCGAAGCCCGGCGTGATACCCCTGGCGCCGCTGGGTCTGAGCCAGATCCTGACCGGCGCCTTCGCCACCCTCGGCCGGCACTGGAAGCAGCTGCTCGGCGTCGCCACGGCCGCCTACGGCGCGGCCCTGCTGCTGGTTGCGGGGGCCGTCGGCATCGCGTACGCCGTGGTCGCCGACCATGTCCCCAGGGTCTTCGACCTGCCGCGCGGGCAGGAGCCGAGCTGGGACGACGGCCGCCCGCTGCTGTTCGCCTTCGGCGCCGTGTGGGTGGTGGCCCTGGTCGGGATGCTGCTCGCGAGCGCGGTGGTGTACGCGGCGTGCCCTGCCGTCCTCCAGGAGGCGGTGGTCGGCCGGCGGACGTCCTTCGGGGCGATCTGGCGCCGTTCCTGGTCGCGGATGCCCTCGGTCCTGGGCACCGCCCTCCTGACGATGCTGCTGACCGTACCGGTCCCGCTCATCGTCTTCGTGGCGACGTTCGCCGGCCTGTTCGTGGCCCTCGAGGGGTCGGGACCGGTGGCTTGGGTGTTTCTGTCGTTCGGTGGCGCCATGCTGGCCACGCTGCTGACCGCCCCGCTCGCGGCCTGGCTCTGGGTGAAGTTCAGCCTGGCCGCGCCGGCGGCGGTGTTCGAGGGCCAGGGGGCCGTGGCCTCGATGCGCCGCTCCAGCCGACTGGTCCAGGGCTCGTGGTGGCGGGTCTTCGGTGCGCTGCTCGTCGCGGGCCTCATGGCCGCGACGGCGAACTGGATGATCCAGCAGGTCCTCAGCCTGCTGCTCTCGTTCCCCGCCTCGTTCACGGACCCGGCCGGCGCGGACACCGCGGGCGAGGTGCTGATCGCCTTCGTACCGCTCCTGGTGATCGCCGTCATCGGCTCGATGGTGGCGCAGGCCCTCTGCTCGGTCTTCCCACCCCTGGTCGCCGCCCTGGTCTACGTCGACCAGCGCATCCGCAAGGAGAACCTGGCCCCGGCCCTCGCCCAGACGGCCGGGGTGGCGCACCCGTTCACCGGGTGAGCGATTCGCTCAGTCCGTGAGCGACCGCTTCGGCCGCAGGACGCAGAACTCGTTCCCCTCGGGGTCGGCGAGGACGACCCAGGTCGCGTCCTCGCCCTGCCCGACGTCGATCCGGCGGGCGCCGAGGGCGATGATCCGCTCGACCTCGGCGTCCCGGTCGTCGGGCGTCAGGTCGATGTGGAGCCGGTTCTTGACGGTCTTGGACTCGGACACCGGCAGGAAGCACATCCCGGGCAGGGCGTGCTCGTCGGCTCCGATGACGACCTCGTGCTCGTCCTCGTAGACGATCTTCCAGTCCAGGACCTGGGCCCAGAAGCGGGCCTGGGCCTGGAGGTCGTGGGAGTCGACGACGATGTGGTACATGCGAACGGCCATGATCGCCAGTATGCCTGGCGATCATGGCCGTTCGGGGGAAAGCCTGTGATCAGACGTTGAAGCCGAGCGCGCGCAGCTGCTCGCGGCCGTCGTCCGTGATCTTGTCCGGACCCCACGGCGGCATCCAGACCCAGTTGATCTTCAGCTCGCTGGCGATGCCGTCGGTCGCGGCCTTCGCCTGGTCCTCGATCACATCGGTCAGCGGACAGGCCGCCGACGTCAGGGTCATGTCCAGCGTGACGACGTTGGAGTCGTCGATGTGGATGCCGTAGATCAGGCCGAGGTTGACGACGTCGATACCCAGCTCGGGGTCGACGACGTCGTACAGCGCCTCGCGGATCTCTTCCTCGGAGGCCGGCTTCATGGTGGCCTCGACGTTCTCGGTCATGCCGACTTCCCTTCCGCGTCGCCCAGCGCCTGGGCCGTCGCGTCTTTCCACGCCATCCAGCTGAGCAGCGCGCACTTCACCCGGGCCGGGTACTTCGAGACACCGGCGAACGCGACCGCGTCCTCCAGGATCTCCTCCATCGCGTCGTCGGGCTCGATCTGGCCCTTGGACTGCATGAGCTCCAGGAACGTGCCCTGGATCTTCTGCGCCTCGGCCAGCTCCTTGCCGACGAGCAGCTCGTTCAGGACCGAGGCCGAGGCCTGGCTGATCGAGCAGCCCTGACCCTCGTACGAGACGTCCTCGATCCGCGAGCCGTCGTACTTCACACGGAGCGTGATCTCGTCGCCGCACGTCGGGTTGACGTGGTGCACCTCGGCGTCGCCGTCCCGAAGACCGCGCCCGTGCGGGTGCTTGTAGTGGTCCAGGATGACGTCCTGGTACATCGAATCCAGCTTCACGAGGTTCCCCTAGCCGAAGAAGTTCCGTACGTGCTCCAGACCCTCGACCAGCGCGTCGACCTCGCCGGGGGTGGAGTACAGATAGAACGACGCTCGCGTGGTCGCGGGAATTCCGTACCGCAGGCAGACGGGCCGCGCGCAGTGGTGGCCGACGCGGACGGCGATGCCCTGCTCGTCCAGGACCTGGCCCACGTCGTGCGGGTGGATGTCGCCCAGCGTGAAGGAGATCGCCGCGCCGCGGTCCTCGGCCGTGGTCGGGCCGATGATCCGCAGGTCCGGCACCTCCTGGAGGCGGCGGACGGCGTACTCGGTGATCGCGTGCTCGTGGCGCGCGATGTTCTCCATGCCGATCGCCGACAGGTAGTCCACGGCCGCGCCGAGGCCGACGGCCTGGGCGATCGGGGGCGTACCCGCCTCGAACTTGTGCGGGGCCGGCGCGTAGGTGGAGGAGTGCATCGAGACGGTCTCGATCATCTCGCCGCCACCGAGGAACGGAGGAAGGTCCTCCAGGAGCTCCTGCCGTCCCCACAGCACGCCGATGCCGGTCGGGCCGACCATCTTGTGACCGGTGAAGGCCACGAAGTCGGCCTGCAGCGCCTGCACGTCGAGCACCATGTGCGGGGCCGCCTGCGAGGCGTCGATGCAGACCAGCGCACCGACCTCCTGCGCACGCCGGACGATCGTCTCCACCGGGTTGATCGTGCCCAGCAGGTTCGAGACCAGCGTGAACGAGACGATCTTGGTCTTCTCGGTGATGACCTCTTCGATGTTCGAGAGGTCGAGACGGCCGTCGTCGGTGAGGCCGAACCACTTCAGCTTCGCGCCGGTGCGCTGCGAGAGCAGCTGCCACGGCACGATGTTGGAGTGGTGCTCCATCTCCGTGATGGCGATCTCGGTCTCGTGGTCCACGCGGTAGGGCTCGTCGGCCCAGCCCAGCATGTTGGCCACGAGGTTGAGCGACTCCGAGGCGTTCTTGGTGAAGATCACCTCGTCGCGGCTCGGCGCGTTGATGAACGCCGCGACCTTGTCACGGGCGCCCTCGTACAGCGCCGTCGCCTCCTCGGCGACCGTGTAGACGCCGCGGTGGACATTGGCGTTGTGGCGCTCGTAGTAGGTGTTGAGCGCGTCGAGCACCTGGCGCGGCTTCTGCGAGGTCGCCGCGGAGTCCAGGTACACGATCTTCTTGCCGTCGTGGACCACGCGATCCAGGAGCGGGAAGTCCTTGCGGATCGCCTCGGTGTCGAGGAGGCCGGAGAGCCCCTGATGGGCAGATGTCACGCGGATGCGCCACCCTTCACGTACTTGTCGTAGCCCTCGTTCTCGAGCTGGTCGGCGAGCTCGGCGCCGCCGGACTCGGCGATGCGGCCGTTCGCGAAGACGTGCACGAAGTCGGGCTTGATGTAGCGGAGGATCCGCGTGTAGTGCGTGATCAGCAGGGTGCCGACCTCGCCGGTCTCGCGGACGCGGTTGACGCCCTCGGAGACGATGCGCAGAGCGTCGACGTCGAGGCCGGAGTCGGTCTCGTCGAGGATCGCGATCTTCGGCTTGAGCAGCTCGAGCTGGAGGATCTCGTGGCGCTTCTTCTCACCGCCGGAGAAGCCCTCGTTGACGTTGCGCTCGGCGAAGGCCGGGTCCATCTGGAGCTTCTCCATGGCCTCCTTGACCTCCTTCACCCAGGTACGCAGCTTGGGCGCCTCGCCGCGGATGGCGGTGGCGGAGGTACGGAGGAAGTTGGAGACCGAGACACCGGGGACCTCGACCGGGTACTGCATGGCCAGGAAGACGCCGGCGCGGGCGCGCTCGTCCACCGACATCTCCAGGACGTCCTCGCCGTCCAGGGTCACGGTGCCACCGGTGATCGTGTACTTCGGGTGGCCCGCGAGGGAGTACGCCAGGGTCGACTTGCCGGAGCCGTTGGGGCCCATGATGGCGTGGGTCTCGCCCTGCTTCACGGTCAGGTCGACGCCCTTGAGGATCTCACGGGGGCCGTTCTCGGCCTCGACGGAGACGTGCAGGTCGCGGATTTCAAGCGTTGCCATGGGTGACTCAGGACTCCTGGGTGACGGAGACGAGCACATCGTCCCCTTCGATCTTTACGGGGTATACGGGGACGGGGCGCGTCGCGGGAAGGCCGGACGGCTTGCCGGTGCGGAGGTCGAACGCGGAGCCGTGCAGCCAGCACTCGATCTGGCAGTCCTCCACCTCGCCCTCGGACAGGGAGACGTTCGCGTGCGAGCAGATGTCGTGGATCGCGAACACCTCGCCGTCCGTGTGGACGAGGGACACCGGCGTGCCGTCGAGTTCCACCCGCTTCGGGGTGTCCTCCTCCAGCTCGCTCAGCGCACAGGCGCGTACGAAGGCCATCAGACGGACGCCTCCAGCTCGGCCTCGATCTTGGCGATGAGGCGGGCCTCGACGTCCGGCAGACCGATCTGCTGGACCAGCTCGGCGAAGAAGCCGCGGACGACGAGGCGGCGGGCCTCGGACTCCGGGATGCCGCGGGCCATCAGGTAGAAGAGCTGCTCGTCGTCGAAGCGGCCGGTGGCCGAGGCGTGACCGGCGCCGGCGATCTCGCCGGTCTCGATCTCCAGGTTCGGCACGGAGTCGACCCGGGCACCGTCCGTCAGGACCAGGTTCCGGTTGAGCTCGTAGGTGTCGGTGCCCTCGGCGGCGGCCTGGATGAGGACGTCACCGATCCAGACGGCGTGCGCGTCCTGGCCCTGCAGCGCGCCCTTGTAGGCCACGTTCGACTTGCAGTGCGGGGTGTTGTGGTCGACCAGGAGGCGGTGCTCCTGGTGCTGACCGGCGTCGGTGAAGTACAGGCCGAAGAGCTCGGCCTCGCCGCCGGTGGCCGCGTACTGGACGCGCGGGTGGATCCGGACGACGTCGCCGCCGAAGGTCACCACGACCGACTTGAAGGAGGCGTCGCGGCCCACGAGCGCGTTGTGCTGCGCGACGTGGACGGCCTTCTCGTCCCAGTCCTGGACGGAGACGACGGTCAGCTTGGCACCGTCGCCGAGCACGTACTCGACGTTGGCCGCGAGCACCGCGTCACCGGTGTGGTCGATGACCACGACGGCCTCGGCGAAGGCGCCGAGCTCGATGACCTGGTGGCCGTAGGCGACACCGCCCTCGCCGTGCACGGCGATCCGGATCGGCTCGTCGAGGACGGCCTCCTTGGCGACGGTCACGACCGAGGCCTTCTCGAAGGAGGAGTACGCCTGGGCGGCGACGCGGTCGACGGGCGTACCGGCCTTGCCGAGCCGCTCGTCGTCACGGCCGACGGTCTCCACCGTGACGCCCTCGGGCGCCTCGATCACGACCTTCACGCCCTCGCCGGCCGCGACGGCGGTGCCGTCGTGCAGGCCGCGCAGGCGCTCCAGCGGGGTGAACCGCCACTCCTCCTCGCGACCGTGCGGGACCGGGAAGTCCGCGACGTCGAAGGACGGGGGGGCGCTCATGCGCGTGGCGACGGTGGACTCTGCGGCCACCGCGATCGAGCCGGCGGTGGTGGAGCCCGCCGGGATGTTCTGAGCCTCAGCCATGGCTGTCGTGTTGCTCTCTTCCTCGTTACTACGCAAAGACGGTACGGACGGAGGCGGGGTCTTAACCGACCGAGCCTTCCATCTGCAGCTCGATCAGCCGGTTGAGCTCAAGGGCGTACTCCATGGGGAGCTCCTTGGCGATCGGCTCGACGAAGCCGCGCACGATCATCGCCATGGCCTCGAACTCGGTCATGCCGCGGCTCATCAGGTAGAAGAGCTGGTCCTCGGAGACCTTGGAGACCGTGGCCTCGTGGCCCATGGAGACGTCGTCCTCGCGGACGTCGACGTAGGGGTAGGTGTCCGAGCGGGAGATCGTGTCGACGAGCAGCGCGTCGCAGAGCACGTTCGACTTGGCGCCCGGGGCACCCTCGCCGATCTCGATGAGACCGCGGTAGGAGGTGCGGCCGCCGCCTCGCGCCACCGACTTGGAGACGATGTTGGAGGAGGTGTTCGGGGCCATGTGGACCATCTTGGCGCCGGCGTCCTGGTGCTGGCCCTCGCCCGCGAAGGCGATGGACAGGGTCTCGCCCCTGGCGTGCTCGCCCATCAGGTAGACGGCCGGGTACTTCATGGTGACCTTGGAGCCGATGTTGCCGTCGACCCACTCCATGGTCGCGCCCTCGTAGGCCACGGCGCGCTTGGTGACCAGGTTGTAGACGTTGTTCGACCAGTTCTGGATCGTCGTGTAGCGGCAGCGGCCGCCCTTCTTCACGATGATCTCGACGACCGCGGAGTGCAGCGAGTCGGAGGAGTAGATCGGGGCGGTGCAGCCCTCGACGTAGTGGACGTAGGCGTCCTCGTCGACGATGATCAGCGTCCGCTCGAACTGGCCCATGTTCTCCGTGTTGATACGGAAGTAGGCCTGCAGCGGGATCTCGACGTGCACGCCCTTCGGCACGTAGATGAACGATCCGCCGGACCAGACGGCCGTGTTCAGCGAGGCGAACTTGTTGTCGCCGACCGGGATGACCGTGCCGAAGTACTCGCGGAAGAGCTCCTCGTGCTCCTTCAGCGCGGTGTCGGTGTCGACGAAGATGACACCCTGCTCCTCCAGGTCCTCACGGATCTGGTGGTAGACGACCTCGGACTCGTACTGGGCCGCGACACCGGCGACGAGGCGCTGCTTCTCCGCCTCCGGGATGCCGAGCTTGTCGTACGTGTTCTTGATGTCCTCGGGCAGGTCCTCCCAGGACTCGGCCTGCTTCTCGGTGGACCGGACGAAGTACTTGATGTTGTCGAAGTCGATGCCCGACAGGTCGGAGCCCCAGCTCGGCATGGGCTTCTTGTCGAAGAGGCGCAGACCCTTGAGCCGCAGCTTCAGCATCCACTCGGGCTCGTTCTTCTTCGAGGAGATGTCGCGGACGACGTCCTCGCCCAGACCGCGCTTCGCGGTGGCACCGGCGGCGTCGGAGTCGGCCCAGCCGTACTCGTACCGACCCAGGCCCTCGAGCTCGGGGTGGCTGATCTCGGTGGTCATGCGGGGTTCCTCCCGGCCGTGCTTGCGGATGCTTCTGATTCGGTGGTCTGTGGGGCGCTGTGCGGGATGAACGTCGTACAGACGCCGTCACCGTGGGCGATGGTGGCGAGACGCTGGACGTGCGTCCCCAGGAGGCGGGAGAAGATCTCCGTCTCCGCCTCGCACAGCTGGGGGTACTGCTCGGCGACATGGGCGACCGGGCAGTGGTGCTGGCAGAGCTGCTCGCCGACCGGCGCGTTCCGCGCAGTGGCAGCGTACCCGTCCTTGCTGAGCGCCCTCGCGAGCGCCTCCGTGCGCCGGTCCGGCTCCGCCGACTCGACGGCTTCCCGGTAGGCCTCGGCCTGGTGCTCGAGCCGGTCGCGGGCGAAGGCCGCGACGGCGGCTTCTCCTGCAGACCCTCCACCGGCGGTCCGCTCGATCCAACGCAGGGCGTCCACGGCGAGCGAGTCGTACGACTGGTCGAAGGCGTCCCGGCCGCAGTCGGTCAGCGCGAAGACCTTGGCGGGGCGTCCGCGCGTACGAGCCCCGTACACGCGCTTCTCGCGGGCTTCGACGACATTGTCGGCAACGAGCGAGTCCAGATGCCGGCGGACGGCGGCCTGGGTGAGGCCGAGCCGCGTCGCCAGATCGGCGACCGTCGACGGGCCGTGGTCCAGGATGGAGCGCGCGACGCGGTTGCGCGTGGAGCGCTCACCGGTCGCGAGTTCCTCCACGGGAGCCTCGCCAACGTTTTTCACAACGCCATTGTTGCGTAATTCCTCGGGGAGTGACAAGCGACGTCCGAACGAGGGCACGGTGCCGTGCATCACTCAGGTAAGGCTTACCTGACCTGCGAAGATGATCATTCATAGGACGAATTCCAGCGGGATCGGGGCCCCGCGCCGGAGGCCCCCCGAAACCCTCTCTAGACTTCCCGGCATGCGAAAAGAGTCCGGCGACAGTGCCGCCGTCCGGGTACGAGGCCTGGTCAAGCGGTACGGAACCAAGACCGCCGTCGACGGCCTCGACCTCGACGTCCGGGCGGGCACCGTGACCGCCGTGCTCGGTCCGAACGGGGCCGGGAAGACCACCACGATCGAGACCTGCGAGGGCTACCGGAGGGCCGACGCCGGCACCGTCCGCGTCCTCGGCCTCGACCCGGTCGCCGACGCGGCCCGGCTGCGCCCGCGGATCGGCGTGATGCTCCAGTCCGGCGGCGTCTACTCCGGCGCCCGCGCCGACGAGATGCTCCGCCACATGGCGAAGCTCCACGCCCACCCGCTGGACGTGGACGCCCTGATCGAGCGCCTCGGCCTCGGCTCCTGCGGCCGGACCACCTACCGCAGGCTCTCCGGCGGCCAGCAGCAGCGCCTCGCGCTCGCGATGGCCGTCGTCGGCCGCCCCGAGCTGGTCTTCCTCGACGAGCCGACCGCCGGACTCGACCCGCAGGCCCGCCACGCCACCTGGGACCTCGTCCGCGAGCTGCGGACCGACGGCGCCACCGTCGTCCTCACCACGCACTTCATGCACGAGGCCGAGGAGCTGGCCGACGACGTCGCCATCGTCGACGCCGGCCGGGTCGCCGCCCAGGGCAGCCCCGAGGCGCTCTGCCGCGGCGGCGCCGAGAACACCCTCCGCTTCACCGGCCGCCCCGGGCTCGACCTCGGCTCGCTGCTCAAGGCGCTGCCCGACGGCACCCAGGCCGCCGAGCCGACGCCGGGGACGTACCGCATCACCGGCGAGGTGGGCCCCCAGCTGCTCGCCACCGTCACCACCTGGTGCGCCCAGCACGGCGTGATGCCGGACGGCATCTCGGTCGAACGGCACACCCTCGAAGACGTCTTCCTCGAGCTGACCGGCAAGGAGCTGCGCTCATGAGCGGCGGTACGACCACCACGGGCACGTACTCCCCGAAGCCCGGGGCGGCGCCCGTCGGGCGCATGATCGCGGCGCAGACGGTCCTGGAGACGAAGATGCTGCTGCGCAACGGCGAGCAGCTGCTCCTCACGGTGATCATCCCGTCCCTGCTGCTCGTGCTCTTCTCGACCGTCGACATCGTCGACACCGGCACCGACAAGGCCGTCGACTTCCTCGCCCCGGGCGTCCTCGCGCTCGCCGTGATGTCCACCGCCTTCACCGGCCAGGCCATCGCCACCGGCTTCGAGCGCCGTTACGGGGTCCTCAAGCGGCTGGGCGCCTCGCCGCTCCCCCGCTGGGCACTGATGACCGCCAAGACGCTCTCGGTCCTGGTCACCGAGATCCTCCAGGTGGCGCTCCTGACGGCGATCGCGCTCGGGCTCGGCTGGTCGCCGCAGGGCGATCCGTTCTCGGTCCTGGTCCTGCTCGTCCTCGGCACGGCCGCCTTCTCCGGCCTCGGGCTGCTGATGGCCGGCACGCTGCGCGCCGAGGCGACGCTGGCCGCCGCGAACCTGGTCTTCCTGCTGCTCCTGGTGGGCGGCGGGGTGATCGTGCCGCTCGACAGGTTCCCCGACGCCGCGCGCTCGGTCCTGGAGCTGCTGCCGATCTCGGCGCTCTCGGAAGGGCTGCGGGACGTGCTCCAGAGCGGCGCCGCGCTCCCCTGGGGGCAGGCGCTGATCCTGGCCGTCTGGGCGGTCCTCGGCCTCGGGGCGGCGGCGAAGTTCTTCCGCTGGGAGTAGGCATCCGGGAGTAGCGGAGGGGTGACGTTCCGAGGCGACTTCACCCGTAACGCACCCCTCGTACCCCTCTCAATTTCCGGGGGGAGACGACTCCCCCCGACCCCCTCGTGAAAACACGCACAAGCCCCGTCCTACGATAGGGCCCGTGCTGACCCCCCTCGCCTACATCGCCAAGCGCTGGACCCCGTCCCCCACGACGCTCCGGCGCGCCGCGCTCTCCGCCGTCGTGATGAGCGTCCTCATCATCGTCACGGGAGGCGCGGTCCGGCTGACCGGCTCCGGTCTCGGCTGCGACACCTGGCCCAAGTGCACGGACGACAGCCTGATCGTCACGCCCGAGCAGGGCTACCGCGGCATGATCGAGTTCGGCAACCGGATGCTGACGTACGTCCTGTCCGCCGCCGTCGGCTGGACGATCATCGCCGCGCGCTCCACCAAGCCGTGGCGGCGCGGGCTCTCCCGGCTCGGCTGGGCGCAGTTCTGGATCGTCGCGAGCAACGCGGTCCTGGGCGGCATCACGGTCTGGATGGGCCTCAACCCGTGGACCGTCGCCGGTCACTTCCTCGCCGCGAACACGCTCCTGACCGTCGCCGTGATCACCTGGCACCGCACCGGCGAGGGCGACACGACCCCCCGGCGCCGGGTGCCGGGACCGGTCCGCAAGCTCTCCTGGGCGATCGTCGCGGCCTCGGTCCTCCTGATCGTCCTCGGCACCGGCGTCACCGGCTCGGGCAAGCACGCCGGCGACAGCAGCGACGTCCCGCGCATGCCGTGGGACTGGACCGCCGCCGCCCATCTGCACGCCATCGCCGCCTGGGTCGTGTGCGCGCTCGCGCTCGCGATGTGGCTGGTCCTGCGCGTGGTCGACGCCCCGGACGACACCCGGGCGCGCGCCCGTGACCTGCTGATCGTGCTCCTCGCCCAGGGCGGGATCGGGTACGTGCAGTACTTCACCGGCGTCCCCGAGGTCCTGGTCGGCGCCCACATGCTCGGCTCCGCGCTGATGTGGATCGCGGTCGTGCGCCTGGCCCTGAGCATGCGCGAGCGCCCGCTGTCCGCGCCGGAGATCCCGACCCAGCCGGACGCGGTCCTGACCAAGGCGTAGGCCCCGATAGACCGGGCCCGTCAGCGCAGGCCGTAGATCCTGCGCGCGTTGCCCGAGGCGATCATCGTGGCCACCCGCTGCGCGTCGGTGAGGGACCAGGAACCGTCGGCGACCCATTCGCCGAGGACCCGGCCGAGCGCGCCCCGGAAGACGCTCGCGGCGACCACGTGCAGCTCCGGCAGCGCGTGGGCGCCGCTGGAGAAGAGCAGCTTGCCGAAGGGCGCCTGCTCCAGGAGTTCGGCGAGGACGGCCGCCGCCCTGGCCCCCGTCCTGGCGAGGACGGAGCCCAGGTCCGCGTAGACGTGCGGGAAGAGGGCGGTCAGTTGGGCCGCCTGGCGGTGGTACGGGTATCCGTGCAGCAGCACGAGGTCCGCGCCCAGGCCGCTCGTGGCCGCCGCGAACTGGGCGAGCCCGGCCGGGTCCTCGTTCCCCACGTGCAGCTGGAGCGGCCGCCCGGAGCCGACCGCGACCCAGAGCAGATGGCGCAGCAGCACCGGGTCGTCGATCCGGCCGCCGACCGCGCGTCCGGCCAGCCAGCGCCCCGCGGCCCCTCGTACCTCGCCGGGCCCCGGCGGCTCTGCGGCCTGGCCGAGCCCCCGGCTCACGCCCGCCACCGAAGTGAAGGCGACGGCGGTCGTCGCGGCGCCGTGGACGGCCTCCGCGAGGTTGGCGAGGAGCGACTCGACGGATCCCGAGGTGTCGGCGACCTGTTCGGCGAGGAGTTCGAGCCGGACGATCTCGTGCGCGTCGGCGGAGGCGGCCGAGGCGATCTCGGCGGGCCCGGTCAGATCGCCGGGCAGCCCTGTGTCCACGAGATAGGTGGAGATCCCGGAGGCGCGCAGCAGCCTGCGTCCGGACTCCAGGACGCCCAGCTCGCGGCGGCGGGCGAGATAGCGGGCCGGCGGGCAGTGCGGCTCCAGGCCGAGCAGCGGCGGGCACCAGCGGCGTACGGCGAAACCGGTCTGGGTGTCGAAGAAGGTGGTGCCGGGCGCGGCGGGACCGCCGGTCCTGCCCAGGTGGGTCTCGAAGGTGCCGAGGCCGAGCTCCGTACGGAGCACCCCGTGGCAGTACTGGTCCACCAGGCTCGGGGTCTCGATCATTCGGGGGGCTCCCTGTGTGGACCGTGGGCGTTCTTCCACACGTCCTAACGGGTGAGCCCCACCCGAGGTTGTCGCCTCCCGCGTCGAACGGTTACGCGGGGAGGCGGATCAGGCGGTCGGCGGGTCAGGCGTTCGACGGGCCGCCCAGCTGGATCCCGGCCATCCGGGACCACTCGTACGGGCCGGTGACGACCTTCGCGGCGAACTCGCCGTCGAACTCGTCGTGGAGGGTGAGCCCGGCCTTCTCGGCCGCCTGCTCGGCGATCGCGTACGTCGGGGCCACCAGGTCGCCCCAGCCGCCGTCCTCGCCGACGAGGACGATCCGGGTGCCGGCCTGGCCGATGTGGGCGAGCTGGCCCTCGGCGCCGCCGTGCTCCTTGGAGAACGTCCGGATCTGCTTGGCGAGCCGGGCCGCCCTGCGCTCAGCCTGCTTGGTGTCTGCCATGGCACAGATGCTACCGACGGGTAGATCAATTGGCGACGGCCGGTGCACGTGGTCTTGCCCACGTGCACCGGCCGTTGATGAGGCCTGAGGCGCTACCTCAGGAAGGGGTCGACCGCGACCGCCACGAAGAGCAGCGAGACATAGGTGATCGACCAGTGGAAGAGGCGCATCTCCTTGAGCTTCGCCCCGGTCGCGCCGTTCTTCGCGCGGTTCAGCAGCGCGTGCGCCTCCCAGAGCCACCAGCCGCCGGTGAGCAGCGCCACGGCCGTGTAGAACCAGCCGGTGTAGCCCAGCGGGGTGAGCAGCAGCGAGACCGCGACCATGACCCAGCTGTACGCGACGATCTGCCGGGCCACGACCTTGTTGGAGGCGAGGACCGGGAGCATCGGCACGCCGGCCCGCGCGTAGTCGTCCTTCACCTTCATCGACAGCGGCCAGTAGTGCGGCGGCGTCCAGAAGAAGATGACGAGGAAGAGGATGATCGCGGCCCACGACATCGAGTTGGTCACGGCCGACCAGCCGATGAGCACCGGCAGACAGCCGGCGATGCCGCCCCAGACGATGTTCTGGGCGGTGCGCCGCTTGAGGATCATCGTGTAGACCACGACGTAGAAGAGGAGCGCGCCGAGCGAGAGGGCGGCGGAGAGCCAGTTGACCAGGAGGCCGAACCAGAGCGTGGAGACCACGGCGAGGGTCAGGCCGAAGACGAGGCCTTCACGCGGGGTGAGGACGCCGGTGACCAGCGGTCGCTGGGAGGTGCGGTCCATCAGGGCGTCGATGTCGCGGTCGATGTACATGTTCAGCGCGTTGGCGCCGCCCGCCGACAGGTAGCCGCCGAAGCAGGTGGCGAGCACCAGCCACAGGTTCGGCACGCCCTGTTCGGCGAGGAACATGACCGGAACGGTCGTGATGAGCAGCAGCTCGATGATCCGCGGCTTGGTCAGCGCCACGAATGCCTTGACGCGGGCCCCGAACGGCCGATGGCCCCCCGGGCTGGGAGTCAAGACGACCCCTGCGGGTCGGGACTCGACGGCCGTCACGCACACCCCTGACAGAGAATTCCCAGCAAGCTCCCCGGATGAAGACGGGGTGAAGACTTGCGCGTACCACGCCACTCTAGACGTTGCCCATACGCCGATCTTCGCGGGGGTGGGGTCGTGTTGAGGGCGCTTGTCCCAAGGGGTGGACAGGGCTCCGTCGGGCGCTCGGGAGGCGAAGTGACGGAGTCGCCCCCAGTCTTGACGTGTCCGCTCATGTGAGGGCCCCTGAGCCGAAATGATGGCCTGATGTCGGGGGTAGGCTCGACAGCGCCGGTACACCCTCAGTCACCGGCTTCCCGTACATGTGGAGAGGAGCCCTGACGCAGGGTGAGCACTCAGCCGACCACCGCAGAGCTCGACTGGACCGAACTGGATCAGCGGGCCGTGGACACCGCCCGCATCCTGGCCGCGGACGCCGTACAGAAGGTCGGCAACGGCCATCCCGGTACGGCCATGAGCCTGGCGCCCGCCGCGTACACCCTCTTCCAGAAGGTGATGCGGCACGACCCGGCCGACCCCGAGTGGGTCGGGCGCGACCGCTTCGTGCTCTCGGCCGGCCACTCGTCCCTGACCCTCTACACCCAGCTGTACCTGGGGGGCTTCGGGCTCGAGCTGGACGACCTGAAGGCGTTCCGCACGTGGGGTTCGAAGACCCCGGGCCACCCGGAGTACGGGCACACCGCGGGCGTCGAGACGACGACGGGCCCGCTGGGCCAGGGTGTCGCCAACGCCGTGGGCATGGCGATGGCCGCCCGCTACGAGCGCGGTCTGTTCGACCCGGAGGCGGCCCCCGGCACCTCCCCGTTCGACCACCGGATCTACGCGATCGCCGGTGACGGCTGCCTCCAGGAGGGCATCTCCGCCGAGGCGTCCTCGATGGCCGGTCACCAGAAGCTCGGCAACCTGATCCTGCTGTGGGACGACAACCACATCTCGATCGAGGGCGACACCGAGACGGCCGTGTCCGAGGACACGATGAAGCGGTACGAGGCGTACGGCTGGCACGTCCAGCGTGTCGAGGCGAAGGCCAACGGCGACCTCGACCCGGCCGCGCTCTTCGCGGCGATCAAGGCCGCCGAGGCCGAGACCGAGCGTCCGTCGTTCATCGCGATGCGCTCGATCATCGCCTGGCCCGCCCCGAACGCCCAGAACACCGAGGCCGCGCACGGCTCGGCGCTCGGCGACGAGGAGATCGCGGCCACCAAGCGGATCCTCGGCTTCGACCCGGAGCAGACCTTCGAGGTCGCCGACGAGGTCATCGGCCACACCCGCTCGCTCGGCGACCGCGGCCGTGAGGCCCGCGCCGCGTGGGAGAAGTCGCTCGCCGAGTGGCGTACGGCCAACCCGGAGCAGGCGGCCCTGTTCGACCGCGTCCAGGCCAACGAGCTGCCCGAGGGCTGGGAGTCCCGGCTGCCCGTGTTCGAGGCGGGCAAGGGCATCGCGACCCGTGCCGCGTCCGGCAAGGTCCTGCAGTCGCTCGGCGCGGTCATCCCGGAGCTGTGGGGCGGCTCGGCCGACCTGGCCGGCTCGAACAACACGACGATCGACAAGACCTCGTCGTTCCTGCCCGAGGGCAACCCGCTCCCCGAGGCGGACCCGTACGGCCGCACGATCCACTTCGGCATCCGCGAGCACTCCATGGCCGCGGAGATGAACGGCATCGCGCTGCACGGCAACACCCGCGTCTACGGCGGCACCTTCCTGGTGTTCTCCGACTACATGCGCAACGCGGTGCGGCTCTCCGCGCTGATGCACCTGCCGGTGACGTACGTCTGGACCCACGACTCGATCGGTCTGGGCGAGGACGGCCCGACGCACCAGCCGGTGGAGCACCTGGCCTCGCTGCGCGCGATCCCCGGTCTGAACGTCGTCCGCCCGGCGGACGCCAACGAGACCGCCATCGCCTGGCGCGAGATCGTCAAGCGGCACACCCGCGTGTTCGGCAAGGGCGCCCCGCACGGCCTCGCGCTGACCCGCCAGGGCGTTCCGACGTACGACTGGAACGAGGACGCGGCCAAGGGTGGCTACGTGCTGTTCGACGCCGAGGGTGGCGAGGCCCAGGTCGTGCTGATCGGCACCGGCTCCGAGGTGCACGTGGCCGTCGAGGCCCGCGAGCAGCTCCAGGCCGCCGGCGTCCCGACCCGCGTGGTCTCGATGCCGTCCGTCGAGTGGTTCGAGGAGCAGGACCAGGCGTACAAGGACTCCGTCCTGCCGCCGTCGGTGAAGGCGCGCGTGGCCGTCGAGGCCGGTATCGGTCTCACCTGGCACAAGTACGTCGGCGACGCCGGCCGGATCGTCTCGCTCGAGCACTTCGGTGCCTCGGCCGACGCGAAGGTCCTCTTCCGCGAGTTCGGCTTCACGCCGGAGGCCGTCGCGGCCGCCGCCCGGGAATCTCTCGCCGCCGCGGCGCGCTGACGCCACTAGACACGAGTTTTTGGAGAACCTCTCATGACAGACGCTCTCAAGCGCCTCTCCGACGAAGGCGTCGCGATCTGGCTGGACGACCTCTCGCGCCAGCGGATCACGTCCGGAAACCTGGCCGAGCTCATCGACCAGCAGCACGTGGTGGGTGTCACCACCAACCCGTCCATCTTCCAGAAGGCGATCTCGGAGGGCCACGGTTACGACCAGCAGCTCGCCGACCTCGCCGCGCGCAAGGTGACCGTGGACGAGGCCATCCGCATGATCACGACGGCTGACGTGAGGGACGCCGCCGACATCCTGCGCCCGGTCTTCGACTCCACGGACGGCCAGGACGGCCGGGTCTCCATCGAGGTCGACCCGCGCCTGGCGCACAACACCGCGGCGACCATCGCCGAGGCCAAGCAGCTGGCCTGGCTGGTCGACCGTCCCAACACGCTCATCAAGATCCCGGCCACCAAGGCGGGCCTGCCGGCGATCACCGAGGTCATCGGCCTCGGCATCAGCGTCAACGTGACGCTGATCTTCTCGCTGGAGCGCTACCGCGCGGTCATGGACGCCTACCTCGCCGGCCTGGAGAAGGCCCGCGAGCGCGGCCTCGACATCTCCAAGATCCACTCGGTGGCGTCCTTCTTCGTCTCCCGCGTGGACTCGGAGATCGACAAGCGCCTGACGGCGATCGGCACGGACGAGGCCCTCGCCCTCAAGGGCAAGGCGGCGCTCGCCAACGCCCGTCTGGCCTACGAGGCCTACGAAGAGGTGTTCTCCTCGGAGCGCTGGGCCGCGCTGGACAAGGCGCAGGGCAACAAGCAGCGTCCGCTGTGGGCCTCGACGGGCGTCAAGGACCCGGCGTACAAGGACACGCTGTACGTCGTGGACCTGGTCGCGCCCGGCACGGTGAACACCATGCCGGAGGCGACCCTGGAGGCCACCGCCGACCACGGCGAGGTCACCGGCGACACCGTGCGCGGCACCTACGCGCAGGCGCGCGCGGAGCTGGATGCCGTCGAGAAGCTCGGCATCAGCTACGACGACGTGGTACAGCTGCTTGAGGACGAGGGCGTGGAGAAGTTCGACGCGTCCTGGAACGACCTTCTCAAGTCGACCGAGGCGGAGCTTGAGCGCCTCGCACCTTCGGAGGCGTAAGCACTTTGAGCGCAGTCCACGGAGCCAACCCGCTCCGTGACGCCGCAGACCGACGGCTCCCGCGTATCGCGGGGCCGTCGGGTCTGGTGATCTTCGGTGTCACGGGCGATTTGTCCCGTAAGAAGCTGATGCCTGCCGTCTATGACCTCGCCAACCGCGGCCTGCTGCCGCCGGGCTTCTCGCTGATCGGCTTCGCCCGTCGCGAGTGGCAGGACGAGGACTTCGCGCAGGAGGTGTACGAGGCCGTCAAGCAGCACGCCCGCACGCCCTTCCGCGAGGAGGTGTGGCAGCAGCTGATCCAGGGGATGCGGTTCGTCCAGGGCGACTTCGACGACGACAACGCCTTCGAGCAGCTGAAGACCACCATCGACGAGCTGGACAAGGCGCAGGGCACGGGCGGCAACTTCGCCTTCTACCTCTCCGTGCCGCCGAAGTTCTTCGAGCTCGTCGTCCAGCAGCTGAAGAAGCACGGCCTGGCCGACCAGACGGACGGCTCCTGGCGCCGCGCCGTCATCGAGAAGCCCTTCGGCCACAACCTGGTCTCCGCCAAGGAGCTCAACGAGGTCGTCCACGAGGTCTTCCCGCCCGAGGCGGTCTTCCGGATCGACCACTACCTCGGCAAGGAGACCGTCCAGAACATCCTGGCGCTCCGCTTCGCCAACACCCTCTTCGAGCCGATCTGGAACCGGTCGTACGTCGACCACGTGCAGATCACCATGGCCGAGGACATCGGCATCGGCGGCCGCGCCGGCTACTACGACGGCATCGGCGCCGCCCGTGACGTCATCCAGAACCACCTCCTCCAGCTGCTCGCGCTCACCGCGATGGAGGAGCCCGCCTCCTTCGACGCGGACGCGCTCGCGGCCGAGAAGACCAAGGTGCTCGGCGCGGTGAAGCTGCCGAAGGACCTGGGCGCCTCGACCGTGCGCGGCCAGTACGCGCCGGGCTGGCAGGGCGGCGCGAAGGCCGTCGGCTATCTGCAGGAGGACGGCATCGACCCCAAGTCGAAGACCGACACCTTCGCGGCCATCAAGGTGGAGATCGACAACCGCCGCTGGGCGGGCGTCCCGTTCTACCTCCGTACCGGCAAGCGGCTCGGCCGCCGCGTCACCGAGATCGCGGTCGTCTTCCAGCGTGCGCCGCACTCCCCGTTCGACAAGACGGCGACGGAGGAGCTGGGCCAGAACGCCCTGGTCATCCGCGTCCAGCCGGACGAGGGCGTGACCATGCGGTTCGGCTCCAAGGTGCCGGGCACCTCGATGGAGGTCCGGGACGTGTCGATGGACTTCGCCTACGGCGAGTCCTTCACGGAGTCCAGCCCCGAGGCGTACGAGCGGCTCATCCTCGATGTGCTCCTCGGCGACTCGAACCTCTTCCCGCGCGTCGAGGAGGTCGAGCTCTCCTGGAAGATCCTCGACCCGATCGAGCAGTACTGGGACGCGCACGGCAAGCCGGCGCAGTACCCGTCCGGGACCTGGGGTCCGGTCGAGGCGGACGAAATGCTCGCACGAGACGGACGGAGCTGGCGCCGGCCATGAAGACCGACCTCACGGACACCACGTCCAGCAAGATCAACAAGGCGCTGGTGCTCGGGCGGCGTGCCATCGGCACGCCCGCCGTCGGCATGGTGCTCACCCTCGTCATCGTCACCGACGAGGAGAACGCCTACGACGCGCTGAAGGCGGCCAACGACGCGTCCCGTGAACACCCCTCGCGCACCCTGGTGGTCATCAAGCGGGCCTCGCGCTCGCCGCGGGACCGCGCGAAGGCCCGGCTCGACGCCGAGGTCCGCCTCGGCGCCGACGCCAGCACCGGCGAAACGGTTGTCCTCCGGCTGTACGGCGAGGTCGCCGAGCACGCCCAGTCGGTGGTCCTTCCGCTCCTCCTGCCGGACGCGCCCGTCGTCGTCTGGTGGCCGGTCAACGCCCCGGCCGACCCGGCGAACGACCCGCTGGGCGCGCTCGCCCAGCGCCGGGTGACCGACACGTACTCGGCCGAGCAGCCGATACACGAGCTGACCGGCCGGGCGGACAACTACACCCCGGGCGACACGGATCTGGCCTGGACCCGGATCACCCCGTGGCGTTCGATGCTGGCCGCCGCGCTCGACCAGGTCGTGTGCGAGGTCACCTCGGCCGAGGTGGAGGGCGAGGAGTTCAACCCCAGCGTCGAGCTGCTCGCCATGTGGCTGGCGGACCGGCTGAAGGTGCCGGTGCGCCGGTCCGTGTCGGCCGGTCCCGGACTCACCTCCGTGCGGATGGAGTCCTCCAGCGGGCCGATCGTCCTCGACCGGCCCGACGGCTCGCTGGCGACGCTCTCCATCCAGGGGCAGCCGGACCGCGGCGTGGCGCTCAAGCGCCGTGAGACGGCCGAGCTGATCGCGGAGGAGCTGCGACGGCTCGACCCGGACGACACGTACGCCTCGGCGCTGCGGTACGGGCTCGACCGGCTGGACGAGGAGGCGAAGGTGACGGCCCCCAAGGAGCCGGCCCCCGCCGCTTCCGAGGAGAAGGCGGCACCCGCTCCCGCTCCGAAGAAGGCCCCGGCCAAGAAGGCGGCGGCCAAGTGAGCACTCCGCAGCTCGTCGTCCACCGCGACAAGGAGCTGATGGCGCAGGCCGCGGCGGCCCGGCTGATCACCCGGATCGTGGACGCCCAGGCCGCCCGCGGCTCGGCGTCCGTGGTCCTCACGGGCGGCCGGAACGGCAACGGGCTGCTCGCGGCGCTCAGTTCGGCCCCCGCGCGGGACGCGATCGACTGGTCGCGGCTCGATCTGTGGTGGGGCGACGAGCGGTTCCTGCCCGAGGGCGACCCGGAGCGGAACGTCACCCAGGCCCGCGCGGCGCTGCTCGACAGCGTCCCGCTGGACCCGCCGCGCGTGCACGCGATGCCGGCCTCGGACGGCCCGTACGGCAACGACGTCGAGGCCGCGGCCGCGGCGTACGCGGCCGAACTGGCCGCGGCCGCGGGGCCCGAGGACCACGCCTCGGTGCCGTCGTTCGACGTGCTGATGCTGGGCGTCGGCCCGGACACGCACGTGGCCTCGCTCTTCCCGGAGCTTCCGGCGGTCCGCGAGACGGAGCGCACGGTGGTGGGCGTGCACGGCGCGCCCAAGCCGCCGCCGGTCCGGATCTCGCTGACGCTGCCGGCGATCCGGGCCGCGCGTGAGGTCTGGCTGCTCGCGGCGGGCGAGGACAAGGCGAAGGCGGCGGCCATCGCGCTGTCCGGCGCGGGCGAGATCCAGGCCCCGGCGGCGGGCGCCTACGGCCGCTCGCGGACGCTCTGGCTGCTCGACGCGGCGGCCGCGTCGGAGCTGCCGCGCGACCTGTACCCGCCGGCCTCGGCCTGACGGACGTTCACGGAGGCCCGGTTCACCGCACGGTGGACCGGGCCTCCGGCGTTTCCCGTACGGGCTCCAGGAAGGGCGCGAGCAGGTCGGGCACCGCCTCGGCGGCGAAGGTCAGGCCCTCGTCCTGCCCGGCGTCGTACACGTCGTACCCGCCCGTGCCGGCCGCCGTCGTCGCGGTCAGGGTCAGCAGCCCCGCGCGGCGCTGGAAGTACGACTGCTTGACCGTCCAGCCGATGACCCCGCCGCGCTCCAGGGCGACCGTGGACCGGCGGATCGTGCCGGAACGGGTCACCAGGTAGTCGCCGCTGACGGCGTGTCCGAGGTTGCGGTACGCGTCGAGGGCGGCGACCACGGCGAGGACGCCGAGGACGAGGCCGCAGCCCGCGGCCACGTACAGCAGGACGGGGGTGAGGAGCAGCCCCAGGACGACGAGGACCGCGACCGGGGCGAACACGCTCCACAGGGCCCAGCGCAGCCGCCGGGTGCGGGCGGCGCGGGGGTGGGCGGTGAGCGGCGCGCCCGTCGGGGGCTCGGACTCGCGCAGGACCTGCGCGGCGACCCGGTCGGCGACCGCGCGGGGCGCCGCGGGCAGCAGGGTCCTGTTCTCGGTGTGCTCGTCCTCGTCGCGCTCGGTGAGTCCGGTGGCGACGGCGTCGACACGGGCGGCCCGGCACATCCGGACGCCCAGCGGCTCGACCAGTTCGACGCCCCGGAGGCGGCGTTCCTCGATGGAGATCGAGCGGGCGGTGAAGAGACCGCGGCGGACCCGCAGGGTGCCGCCGGGCTCGCGGTCCAGGCGGTAGTTCCACCACATCTCGACCCAGAGGCCGAGCGCGCCGACGGTCCCTGCGAGGACGGCGAGGAGGATCAGGACGAGGATCATCGAGACGATCGAGGTGTCCTGGAAGCGGTCCCCTATCCAGTCGATGACCTCCTCCTGGGCGCCGAACCACTCGCTGACCTGCATCACGGCACCGGCCGCCGCGCCGCCGAGGAGCACGGCGACGAAGGAGACCGGGGCGTAGCGGATCCAGCGCGGGTCGAACTCGGCGAGGGCGCCGTCGTGGCGGGTGTCCACGGTGGCGGGGACCGTGCGGTCGAGCAGTTCGCGGCGGAGCCGTTCGCCCTCGGCCCGGGCCACGGGGTCGAGTTCGAGGGTGGACTCGCCGCCGCCGTGGTGCTCGCCGGTCCCGATGCGGACCTCGACCAGGCCGAGGACGCGCTGCAGCGGGTTGGCGGTCAGGTCGACGCTGCGGATCCGCTCGCGGGCCAGCGAGCGGCGCTTGACCAGCAGGAGCCCGGTGTGGAGTTCGGCCCGCTCGACGCCGATGCGGTAGCGGGTGCGGCGCCAGCGGACGTAGTCGCCGGCCGAGCCGAGGCCGATGAGAAGGGCGGCCCCGGCGAGGATCCAGGCGATGGCCCGCCCGGCGGACATGCCGTTGGTCAGGCCGAAGTACGTGGGCAGGGCGGCGCCGCCGGCGACGCCCGCGAGGACGACCGCGGTGACCAGGACCGTACGGCGGTCGAGGCGGAGCCAGCCGTCAGGGGCGTCGCCCTGCTCGCCGCCCTCCGCGCCGGTCATGTGGCGTCCCCGGGGGTGGCCTGGGTGATGCGGGTGAGCTTCTCGGCGAGCTCCGCGGCCAGTTCGTGGTCGAGGCCCTCGATCCGGAGCGCGCCCTTGGAGGAGGCCGTGGTCACGGTGACGGTGGCGAGCCGGTACAGCTGCTCCAGCGGACCGCGGACGGTGTCGACGGTCTGGATCCGGGACATGGGCGCGATCCGCCACTCCTGCCAGAAGACCCCGGTACGGACGTAGACGGCGTCCTCGGTGACCTCCCAGCGGTGGACCCGGAACCACCAGGAGGGGAAGAACGCGGCGCAGGCGAGGCCCGCGACCCCGAGGACGACGGCGGGCAGCCACAGCCAGAACCGGGCCGGCTCGATCAGCGCCCCCAGGACGGCCAAGGGCACCACCGGGACGGCGGTGGTGACCAGCCACTGGGTGCGCCACCAGCCGACGGCCCGTTCGTTCAGCGTGTTGCTCGGCGGCCGCAGCCGCACCTCGCCCCGCACCGCGTTCTCCCCCCTCACAGCTTCTACCTCCCGCGCAGCGACCGGTAGTGGGCGACGAGCCCGGCGGTGGACGGGTCGAGATGCTCCCCGCTCTCGACCACGCCGTCGGTGAGAACGGGCTCGATCCTCTTGGCGAGGACCTTGCCCAGCTCGACGCCCCACTGGTCGAAGGAGTCGATGTTCCAGATCGCGCCCTGGACGAACACCTTGTGCTCGTAGAGCGCGACGAGCTGGCCGAGGACGAAGGGGGTGAGTTCCTTGGAGAGGATCGTCGTCGTGGGGTGGTTGCCCTGGAAGGTCTTGTGCGGGACGAGCTCCTCGGCGACGCCCTCGGCCCGTACCTCCTCGGCGGTCTTGCCGAAGGCGAGGGCCTGGGTCTGGGCGAAGAAGTTGGCCATCAGCAGGTCGTGCTGGGCGACCAGGCCGGGGAGCAGGTCGGCGACGGGCTCGGCGAAGCCGATGAAGTCGGCCGGGATGAGCTTGGTGCCCTGGTGGATCAACTGGTAGTACGCGTGCTGGCCGTTGGTGCCGGGCGTGCCCCAGACCACCGGTCCGGTCTGCCAGTCGACGGGGTTGCCGTCGCGGTCGACGGACTTGCCGTTGGACTCCATGTCGAGCTGCTGGAGGTAGGCCGTGAACTTCGACAAGTAGTGCGAGTACGGCAGGACGGCGTGCGACTGGGCGTCGAAGAAGCCGCCGTACCAGACGCCGAGGAGGCCGAGGAGCAGCGGCGCGTTCTCGGCGGGCGGGGCGGTACGGAAGTGCTCGTCGACGAGGTGGAAGCCGTCGAGCATCTCGCGGAAGCGCTCCGGGCCGATGGCGATCATCAGGGAGAGCCCGATGGCGGAGTCGTACGAGTACCGTCCGCCGACCCAGTCCCAGAACTCGAACATGTTGCCGGTGTCGATGCCGAAGTCCTGGACCTTCTCGGCGTTGGTCGACAGGGCGACGAAGTGCTTGGCGACGGCGTCCTGACCGGCGTTCAGCCCGGTGAGGAGCCAGTCGCGGGCAGAAGTGGCGTTGGTGACCGTCTCGATGGTGGTGAAGGTCTTGGAGGCGACGACGAAGAGCGTCTCGGCCGGGTCGAGGTCGCGGACGGCCTCGTGGAGGTCGGCGCCGTCGACGTTGGAGACGAAACGGAGCGTCAGGTCGCGCTGGGTGTAGGAGCGCAGGACCTCGTAGGCCATGGCGGGTCCGAGGTCGGAGCCGCCGATGCCGATGTTCACGATGTTCTTGATGGGCTTGCCGGTGTGACCGACCCACTCGCCGGCGCGGACCTTCTCGGCGAAGGCCCCCATCTTGTCGAGGACGGCGTGGACGGCCGGGACGACGTTCTCGCCGTCGACCTCGACGACGGCGTCGCGCGGCGCGCGCAGCGCGGTGTGCAGGACCGCGCGGTCCTCGGTGGTGTTGATCTTCTCGCCACGGAACATGGCGTCGCGCAGCTCGGCGACGCCGGTCGCGACGGCCAGCTCGCGCAGGAGCGCCAGGGTCTCGTCGGTGACGAGGTTCTTGGAGTAGTCCAGATACAGATCGCCGACGCGCAGCGTGTACGCGGTGCCGCGGTCCGGGTCGGCGGCGAACAGCTCGCGCAGATGGGTGTCGCCCAACTGCTCGCGGTGCTTGCCGAGGGCGGCCCACTCCGGCGTCCGGTTGAGCCTCGTACGTCCTTCTGCGTTCATCTCGGACATCGCCTACTTCTTCTCTTCCTGCCTGCTTGCCCCGCTGCGACTCCAACCTAGTTGATCGTGAGGGCGGAAGGCGCGCGGCGACTCAGTGACCGCCGCGATGCAGCCGGCCTGCGTAGCGGGCCTCCAGAACCGCGTTGCGCTCGTGCCCGCCGGGAATGTTGGCGGAGACGTACACGGGCGGTTCGTACCCTTCGGCGAGGAGCAGGGCGACGGCCTCGGCAACAACCATCTGCACGAGAAGAGAGGACGTGAGGGTCGACACCCCACAGAGCGCACCGCCGTCCGGGAGGGGCAGCACGGCGTCACCGGTGGGGGCGCCGTTGTCGAGCACGACGTCCGCGAGATCGGCGAGCCGCTTGCCGCTCGCGTGGAGGGCGGGGACGGCGTGGGTGTGCTCGAGCGAGGTGAGCGCGACGAGCGGATGCCCGGCACCGGTCACTTTGAGACCCAGCTCGACGACGGCGTTGTTGACACCGGAGTTGGAGATGATGACGAACAGATCCTGCGGACGGGGCGTGGCAAGGGCGTAGAGCCGCTCGGCGAGTCCGGGCGACCGCTCCAGCAGAGGATCGGCGAGCACGCCCGGCTCCTCACCACCCCGCAGCACAAGATCGGCGAGCGAGATCCGACTGGTGGGCACCAACCCCCCGGCCCGCCCGGCGACCTCGAGCGCCGCGGCCTGCGAGTGCCCGGTCCCGAAGGCATGGATCACCCCGTCCCCGGCCACACACTCGGCAAACAGCCGCGCGGCCGCCCGAACGGAGTCCTTGTTGCCCTCGACGACCTGCTCGAAGGCGTGACGGGCATGCTCCACGAACAGGTCGGCACCGAGGGCGGGTTGGGACATGGCGAGACCTCCATTGGCTCGATGAGCCGAGGATCGGACGAAAGAGTCGGTTCAATGAACCAGCCCGAGGCACCACGGTCAAGGGCCCGCGGCCCGGGACCCGAGGCGACGGGTCCCCGGAGGGGCCCAGCCGGGCCCCGGACAGGGTTTCCCCGCTCCCCCTCCGCGGCGCGAAGCGGCCGCGGCCCGCAGCCGGGGCGCAGCCCCGCAGCACCACCCCCTGCCCCCGGCAGGGCCTCCCTCAGGCCCCACCCACTACCTCCGCGCACGGAGGAGCCGCCAAGAGGAGGCCAGGCGCGTAACCCCACACCAACCAGCCGCCCTGCGGCAGGGCCTGCCCCTGGCACCACCACCGCGCCGCGAAGCGGCCGCGGAGTGGGGGCCGGGGTGCAGCCCCGCAGCAACCAACCCCCAGCCCCCGGCAGGGTTTCGGGAAGGGATGGGGTGGGGGAAGCTTCGTCGTTACGCCGGCAGCCGTGCCAGGGCCACCGCGCCCGTCACGCCGTCCGGGACCGGCGCCGGGGTCAGGCCCCAGGGGGCGACCCTGGTCGCGAGGCGGGGTAGGAGGGGGCCGGTGGGGCCCAGGAGGCCGCCTGTGACGATCAACGGCTCGGGCGGGCGGGGCGCCAGGGCTCGTACCGTCGCGGCCAGTTCGTCCGCCGCGCGGTCCAGGAGCGTGCCGGCCACCTCGTCCCCGGCCCGAGCCGCGTCCACCACCAGGGGGCTGAGCGCCGCCAGGCGGACCGGGTGGGCGCCGAAGCCGTACCCCACGACGGCCTCCTTGGTCAGGCCCCCGCACACCTCCCCCACGGGCCCCGCGAGCGTCGTGGCCGCGCCGCGGCCGTCCAGGGCGCGCAGGACCGCCCGGAGCGCCTCGCGCCCCAGCCAGAAGCCGCTGCCGGCGTCGCCCAGCAGCCAGCCGTCGCCGTCCACGGCACGGACCGTCCTGCGCCGCTCCACACGCGCGGCGGTCGCCCCCGTGCCCGCGATCAGCACGAGCCCGTCCGCCGGAACGCCCGGCCCCGCCGCGAAGGCGATGTCCGCGTCCCCGAGGACCTCGACCCGCGCACCCGAAGAAACGCCCGCCCCGCCCAGCGCCTCCAGCAGCGCGGTGCGCGCGTTCTCCAGGCCGCCGCCCTGGCCGCCGCCCGCGAAGCCGGCCACCACGGAGACGACCGCGCCCGCCCGCTCCGGAGGCACGGCGTCCCGCAGGGCGCGCGCCAGGTTCCGTACGAGAGCGTCGGGCGGGACGCTCAACGCGTTCCCCGGGCCGCCCGCCCCCTCCGCCACCACCCCGCCCGTCGCCGCGTCCGCGAGCCGCGCCCTGATCCGCGTACCCCCGGCGTCGATCCCGAGCACGCACTCCTGAATCCCTGATTCGTTCATCAGGCCGCATGGTGGTTGATAGATTCACGGCTCGACAAGCCCCCGTGCCCGAGAGGGCGGCCAGGAGGGAACACCCGCCGTGATCACCGCTCTCATCCGCGCCGAACTGCCGCGCATGTCCGGTTCCCTGCGCAGAGTCGGCGCCTGGGTCCTCGACGACCCGGGCCGGGTGACCGGCGTCTCGGCGGCCGAGCTGGGCCGCCGTACCGGTACGTCCCAGGCCACCGTGACCCGCTTCTGCCGCGCTCTCGGCCTCGGCTCGTACCAGGAACTCCTGCTGGCCCTCGCCGAGGAGCGGGGCGAGAGCGAACGCACCGGCGAGGCCCGCCCCCTCGGCCCCGACATCGGCCCCGAAGACCCGCTCGACCAGGTCGTCGCCGCCGTCGCGCAGGCCGATCTGCTCGCCCTGCGCCGGACGGCCGAGCAGCTGGACCTCGACGCCCTGGAGCGGGCCGCGCGGATCCTGGCCAAGGCCCGCCGGATCGACGTCTACGGCGTCGGCGCCTCCGGCATGGTCGCCCAGGAGACCCAGGCCCGGCTCTTCAGCATCGGCTGCGACGCCCGCGGCTGGACGGAGGTGCACGCGGCGGAGACCTCGGCGGCGCTGCTCACGCCCGCGGACGCGGTCGTGGCCCTCTCCCACTCCGGCGCCACCCGCGAGGTCCTCTCCCCGCTGCGGCTCGCCGCCGAACGGGGCGCGCGCACGGTCGCGGTGACCGGCGACCCCCGCTCCCCCGTCGCCCGCGCCGCCTCGCTCCATCTGACGTCGACCTCGGCCGAGACCAGCTTCCGGCGCGGCGGGTTCGGGACGCGCCACTCGGTGCTGCTGATCCTGGACTGCCTCTACGCGCGCGTGGCGCAGCTGACGTACGAGCGGGCGACCGCCGCGATGGCGCTCACCGCGCACATTCCCGGCAACCACCGGTAGGACAAGCACCGATAGGACAAACAACAACCGGTAGGACAATCGCCAGCAGGACAACCACCCACAAAAGCGGACCCACACACGCGAAACGGGCCCCGCTCGCGAACCAGTCGCGAGCAGAGCCCGTCTCGTCACACTGTCACACCACGCTCAGATGCTCAGATCTCGCCGCGCAGCTTCGCGAGCGCCTCCGCGAGGATCGCCTCGCCGTCCGCGTCGCTGCGCCGCTCCCGTACGTACGCGAGGTGCGTCTTGTACGGCTCGGTGCGCGGCGGGTCCGGGGGGTTGTCCCGGTCCTGACCGGCCGGGAAGCCGCAACGCGGGCAGTCCCACGTCTCCGGAACCTGTGCGTCACTGGCGAAGCTCGGCTGCGTCTCGTGCCCGTTCGAGCACCAGAAGGAGATGCGGAGGCGCGGTGCCGACTCGCCCCGCTCGGCCTCCCCCATCGGCCCCGCTCCGACCCGGCTTCCCCGGATCGCGTTGCCACTTGCCACGGTCGTAACTCCCTGCGTGATGGTGCTCGAAGATGCCCCAGTCTACGTAAGGCCCAACGCGCGTCCAGTGATTGGAGTTACACGTCCAACTTCATCAGAAGCGCAAGCACGACAATGCAGGCGAACCACATCAGGCCGACAACGACCGTGATCCGGTCCAGGTTGCGCTCGGCGACCGAGGAGCCACCCACGGACGACTGCATGCCACCGCCGAACATGTCGGAGAGGCCGCCGCCCTTCCCCTTGTGCATCAGCACGAGCAGCATCAGCAGCGCGCTGAAGACGATCAGGGCGATCGAGAACCCCATAACCACGGCTGGACCAACTTCCTCGGACTTATACGGACGGGGGTCGGGCAGGTCCTGCCCGACCCCCGCAAGGGTACGACGGATCGTCGCTACCGCCTACTCACCGTTCGCTTCACTGGTCGCGGAAGCGGACGATCTTGACGAACTCCTCGGAGTCCAGCGCCGCGCCGCCCACCAGGGCGCCGTCGACATCGGGCTGCGCCATGATCGCGGCCACGTTGCCGGCCTTGACCGAGCCGCCGTACTGGATGCGGACCTTGTCGGCCAGCTCCTGCGAGTACAGCTCCGCGAGACGGCCGCGGATCGCCCCGCAGACCTCCTGCGCGTCCTCGGGGGTGGCGACCTCGCCGGTGCCGATGGCCCACACCGGCTCGTACGCGATCACGATCGACTCGGCCTGCTCGGCCGGCAGGTCCTTCAGACCGCCGTCGAGCTGGGCGAGGGTGTACGCGACCTGGTTGCCCGCCTTGCGGATGTCCAGGCCCTCGCCGACGCAGAGGATCGGGGTGATCCCGTGCTTGTACGCGGCCTTGACCTTGGCGTTGCAGATCTCGTCCGTCTCGGCGTGGTACTGCCGGCGCTCGGAGTGGCCCACGGCGACGTAGGCGCACTTCAGCTTGGACAACATCGCGCCCGAGATCTCACCGGTGTACGCACCGGAGTCGTGCGCCGAGATGTCCTGGGCGCCGTACTTGATCTTGAGCTTGTCGCCGTCGACCAGGGTCTGGACGGACCGCAGGTCCGTGAAGGGCGGCAGGACCGCGACCTCGACGGCGTCGTAGTCCTTGTCGGTCAGCGCGAAGGCGAGCTTCTGGACGTGGGCGATGGCCTCCAGGTGGTTGAGGTTCATCTTCCAGTTGCCCGCCATCAGCGGGGTACGCGTGCTCAAGGTGTTCAGTCCTCCAGTGCGGCGAGGCCGGGGAGCGTCTTGCCCTCGAGGTATTCGAGGGAGGCGCCGCCACCGGTCGAGATGTGGCCGAAGGCATTCTCGTCGAAGCCCAGGGTGCGGACGGCAGCGGCCGAGTCGCCACCGCCGACGACGGTGAAGGCGCTGCTGTCGACGAGGGCCTGCGCGACGGCGCGGGTGCCTTCGGCGTAGTCGGGGTGCTCGAAGACGCCCACGGGACCGTTCCAGAAGACGGTCTCTGCGTCGGCGATCTTCGAGGCGTACAGCTCACGGGTCTTCGGGCCGATGTCGAGGCCCTCCTTGTCGGAGGGGATCGCGTCGGCGGCGACGGTCTCGAAGACGGCCGGGGCCTTCGTCTTCAGGTCCGGGAAGTCCGTGGAGACGAGCACGTCGACGGGGAGCACGAGCTCCACGCCGTTCTTCTCGGCGCGCTCCATGTACTCGGTCACGGTCGGGATCTGGTCCTCCTGGAGGAGGGAGATGCCGACCTCGTGGCCCTGGGCCTTGAGGAAGGTGTAGGCCATGCCGCCGCCGATGAGGAGGCGGTCGGCCTTGCCGAGCAGCTCGTCGATGACGGCGAGCTTGTCGGAGACCTTGGCGCCGCCGAGCACGACCACGTAGGGGCGCTTGACGTCGGCGGTCAGCTTCTTCAGGACGCCGACCTCGGTGGCGATGAGGTAGCCGGCGGCGTGCGGCAGCAGGGCCGGGAGGTCGAAGACCGAGGCGTGCTTGCGGTGGACGGCGCCGAAGCCGTCGCCGACGTAGAGGTCGGCGAGCCCGGCCAGCTGCTGGGCGAACGCCTTGCGCTCGGCGTCGTCCTTGGCCGTCTCGCCCGCGTTGAAGCGCAGGTTCTCGATCACGGCCACCTGGCCGTCGGCGAGGCCCGCGACGGTCGCCTGGGCGGACTCGCCGACGGTGTCGGTCGCGAAGGCCACGTCGGCGGCGAGGAGTTCACCGAGGCGCGCGGCGGCCGGGGCGAGGGAGAACGCCGGGTCCGGGGCGCCCTTGGGGCGGCCCAGGTGCGAGGCGACCACGACGCGGGCGCCGGCCTCGGCGAGCGCCTTGACCGTGGGGAGGACGGCGCGGATCCGGCCGTCGTCGGTGATGGCCGTGCCGGCCAGCGGCACGTTGAGGTCGGCGCGGACGAATACCCGCTTGCCGGCGACGCCTTCGGCGAGAAGCTCGTCGATCGTCTTCATCTTCTACTGGACTCCTTGGAACGCGGTGAAGCACACGGCACAGGGCTCGGACAGCGCATCCTTGCGCTGTCCGAGCCCTGTGCTCACATCGAGGTGCCTACGTCTGGAATATCAGAGCTGGTTTCCGACGAAGACGGTGAGGTCGACGAGACGGTTGGAGTAGCCCCACTCGTTGTCGTACCAGCCGAGGATCTTGACCGACTTGCCCTCCTGGACCATGGTCAGGGAGGAGTCGAAGGTGCAGGACGCCGGGTCGCTGACGATGTCCGAGGACACGATCGGGTCCTCGGTGTAGTACAGGATGCCCTTGAGGTCGCCGTCCTCGGAGGCCTTCTTGAACGCGGCGTTGACCTCGTCCTTGGTGACCTCGCGCTGCAGCTCCACGACCAGGTCGGTGGCCGAACCGGTGGGGACCGGGACGCGCATGGCGATGCCGTCCAGCTTGCCCTTGAGCTGCGGCAGGACCAACGCGGTGGCCTTCGCGGCACCGGTCGTGGTCGGGATGATGTTCTCCGCGGCGGCGCGGGCGCGGCGCAGGTCGGAGTGCGGGAAGTCCAGGATGCGCTGGTCGTTGGTGTACGCGTGGACCGTCGTCATGAGGCCCTTGACGATGCCGAAGTTCTCGTCGAGGACCTTGGCCATCGGCGCCACACAGTTGGTGGTGCAGGAGGCGTTGGAGATGACGTGGTGCTGCGCCGGGTCGTACTTCTCCTGGTTGACACCCATGACGATGGTGATGTCCTCGTCCTTGGCCGGAGCCGAGATGAGGACCTTCTTCGCGCCACCGGCGATGTGCTTCTCGGCGTCGGCCTTCTTCGTGAAGATGCCGGTCGACTCGATGACGATGTCGACGCCCAGCTCGCCCCAGGGGATGTCGGCCGGGTTGCGCTCGGAGAGCACCTTGATGGTGTGCCCGTCGACGGTGATGGTGTCCGCCGTGTGGGTGACCTCGGCCTTGAGGCGTCCCAGGATCGTGTCGTACTTCAGCAGATGAGCGGTGGTCGCGGTGTCACCCAGGTCGTTGACAGCCACGATCTCGATGTCGGCACCCTGCTCGAGCAGCGCGCGGAAGTAGTTGCGACCGATGCGGCCAAAGCCGTTGATGCCTACGCGGATCGTCACGAACCGATCTCCTCGTGAGAGTACGCCGGGTTTCGACGCCGGCGAGATTCTTTTTTAGGGATGTCCCCGACCGCTTACGACCCTACCTCTCCCATCGGCTCAGAGTGACATCGTGTGCGGCAGGAAAGGCCCGGGATCGCACCGTGGCCCGTTATTACCGACGGGTTCGGGCCACGATGCGGTTTTCGTCCCGATCACTGACTGTGATCAAAGGTGCGGGCGGCCGCTCAGCCGTGCACGGCTGCGAGCGCCTTGCGGATCACCCTGCTGCGGTCGGTCGCGCTCGGCACGTGTTCGAGCCCGAAACCGAGCAGTGCGGTGTCACGGGTGGTGACGGCGGCCTGGGAGTGGAAGAGCCCCGCGGAGCGGGTCCAGTCGGCCGCGTTCCCCGGGCTGCCGGCCGGCGGACCCGGTACGGACCACGCGCCGAGCGCGGTCTCGAAGCCCTCGCTCTGGCCCGGGGTGCCACGGACGACGAGCGCGGTGTCGTCGACGAAGGCGCCCATCTCCCCGGTGCCGGGGTCGGAGATGTACGAGATCGACAGCTCGACCTGCTTGCCCGCGTAGGCGCTCAGGTCGACCGAGGCCTGCCGCCAGCCGTTGGAGGGGCCGGTGAAGGCGTTCCAGGAGCCGGTGGTGCCGGTGGTGGCGCAGCCGTCCTCGCCGACGGTCAGGTAGCGGGCGAGGAAGGGGTGGCCCTGGACGTAGTAGCCCTCGCCGCAGTCGGCCGGGGCGGCGGTGGAGGTGCCGCCGTTGGCGTCGGGCAGCGTGGTCCAGTCGTCCTGGCCCACCGTGTGGGCCTCGACGACGAGGTTGTCGTAGCCGGGCTCGGTGTCGTAACTGACCTGGAAGCGCAGGCTGGGGCTGTCGGCCGCGGTGACGCCGGTGAGGTCGACGGTGCGGCTGAGCCGGGCCCAGGTGTCGTCGGCGTGCCGGACGGCGGCGAACTGCGTGCCCTCGTACGGCTCGAAGGGGGTGCGGACGCCCGGGTAGTCGCCGGCGGACCGAGCGCTGCCGAACTGCGGGAACTGGCGCGGCGCAAGGGTGTCCGAGGTGACGGTGAACGCGCCGGCGTTGTCCAGCGGGTTGCCGGCCGCGCCGCCGAGACCGGCGGTGACGCCGGCGAAGCCGCCGGACCCGCCGAAGGAGGTCGGGCCGTTGAGCCCGGCCCGGTGGTAGGCGCCGAGGTAGTACTGGGCGAAGTCGTTGGAGGTGGCCCGGCCGATGTCGACGAGACCGCCGGACTTCTCACCGGCATTGACCAGCTTGCCGCCCTCGTTGAGGTACTCGCGGACGGCCAGCATGACGGGCCCGGAGGGGGCTTCGGCGCCGGTGTACCAGACGACGGTACGGAAGTGGCTCAGGACGCCCAGCGGGTCGGGTACGCCCTGGGTGGCGACGTCCCAGACGGCGGCCTTGCGACCGTTGTCGGCGAGCGCCTTCACATAGGCGGCGGTGTGCTGCGCGGCGGCCGTGCCGCCCTCCTCGGCGAGCACGAGGACGTCCCCGCGGGGCCGCTCGGCCACGGTGTACGTGAACGGGGTGGAGGCGGTCGCCCGGCCCTCGCGGGTGCGGGCGGTGAACCAGACCTGGACGGTGTCGCCCGGTTCGGCGTCCTCGACCTCGGCGCGGTACTGGTCGAAGTAGAGGTTGTCCTCGCCGCCGTAGGTCTCGCCGCCCCGCCAGGCGTCCAGGCGTTCGGTGTGCGTACGGCCGCCGTTGATCCGGTACTTCAGCTCCTTGCCGCGCAGCGACTTGCGGGCGGTCACGGAGACCTCCTGGTCGCCGCCGCGGGCGTAGGAGGTGGTGAAGGCGGCCGGGGTGAAGTCGGGGGCGTCGAGGCCGGTGACGGAGACGGGCCGGTCCGGGTGGGCGGCGGTCTCGGCGACGGCGAGCGCGAACGGCACGTTCTTGGCGAACTCGGCCTGGATCAGTTTCTCGTCGTCCGGGAAGGTGAAGACGGAGGCGCAGTCGGCGGGCTCCCAGGCGTCGTTCGGGTCGATGCGGGAGACGGTGGCGCAGGTCGACATCTCCGGGGTGAACATCTGCATGCCGTTGACGTTCGCCGCGTGTCCGTCGGCCTCGCCGTTCGTGGTGTACAGCTCGGAGGAGACCTGCGGCCGGTAGCCGGGGACCGCGGACTTCTCCGGGGTGCCGGCGAGGGACTTGAGGGCCACGTCGTCCGGGGTGTCGGTGGCGACCTGCCAGCCGACTCCGTAGAGCAGCAGCTGGGCGGCGGAGTGGTAGTTGATGCCGTACTGGAAGCCGATGCGTTTCTGGAAGGCGTCGAGCGCCTTGGTCTCGGGCTCGGACATCGGCCCGGTGCCGCGGAAGGTCTCGTCGGCCGGGTCGGGGGACGAACCCTCGTTGTCGTAGCCCCACTTGTAGGAGAAGTTACGGTTGAGGTCGACGCCGTCGCCGGGGCCGACGCGGCCGTCGCCGTTGTTGTCGCGGAGGTTCTTGCGCCACTGGCGGTTGGCGGGGTCGGCGTGGGTGAAGTCGTAGCCGTCCGGGTTGGCGGAGAGCACGAACCACAGCTCGGTGGAGTCGACGATCCTGGTGACCCGCGGGTCCGTGCCGTAGCCGTCGAGGTAGTGGTGCATCAGCCGCCGGGTCATCTCCGGGGTGATCCACTCACGGGCGTGCTGATTGGACAGGTACAGGGTCGCGGGCTTCGAGCCGTCCCTGACCTTCTTGGCGCCCTTGGTGACCTTCAGGGCGAGGATGTCCTGGCCGTTCACGGACTTGCCGATGGAGACGAGCTTGGTGACGTCCGGATGGGCCTGGGCGGTGGCGAGGATCTCCTCCTTGAGCCCGCCCTTCCCGCTGTACGGGCGGAAGACGCCGTCCCCGGCGCCCGCGACCCGCTTCTCGGCCTGGGCGGAGAGGGTGTGCTCGGTGAGTTCGACACCCTGGCCGCGCAGCTGCCCGGCCTGCTTGTCCGTCAGGTGGAGCTCGACGGTGGCGGAGCCCTTCTCCGGCACCTGCTCGGTCAGCTCGTGACCGTCGGTGCCCGCTTCGAGGAGGAGCGGCACCTGTTCCTTGGTGACCTTCGCCCGCCATACGGAGAGGGCGTCGCCGCCGCCCGCGTCCTGAGGTTCCGCTCCGGCGACGGGTGCCGCCACGAGCCCCGCGATCAGCAGCGAACCCGCCGCGAGGACCGCTCTCGCTCTGCGCCTCATAAGCCCCCCTTGCTGTTGTCTGCCACGAAAGAGAACAGACGCCAGGCTGATCACCATTCATGATCATGTCAAGGGTGCCATGCGCGCCGAACGAGTGCTGCCGGTGCCTCAGAAAGGCACCGGCAGCGACGAGTTGATGAGTTGAGACGGCGTCAGCCGACGAGGCTGTCGTCCAGCTCCTCCGTCAGGCTCGACTCCGTCCCGGGGATGCCGAGGTCCTGCGCCCGCTTGTCCGCCATCGCGAGCAGACGGCGGATCCGGCCGGCGACCGCGTCCTTGGTCAGCGGCGGCTCGGCGAGCGCGCCCAGCTCCTCCAGGGAGGCCTGCTTGTGCTCCATGCGCAGCCGGCCCGCGGCCGCGAGGTGCTCGGGCACCTCCTCGCCGAGGATCTCCAGGGCCCGCTGCACCCGGGCGCCCGCGGCGACCGCCGCGCGCGCCGAGCGGCGCAGGTTGGCGTCGTCGAAGTTGGCCAGCCGGTTCGCCGTGGCCCGGACCTCGCGGCGCATCCGCCGCTCCTCCCAGGCCAGCACCGACTCGTGCGCACCGAGGCGGGTCAGCAGGGCGCCGATCGCGTCACCGTCGCGGACGACCACCCGGTCCACGCCCCGTACCTCACGGGCCTTCGCGGCGATGCTCAGCCTGCGCGCCGCGCCCACCAGGGCGAGCGCGGCCTCCGGGCCGGGGCAGGTCACCTCCAGGGAGGAGGAGCGCCCGGGCTCGGTGAGCGAGCCGTGCGCCAGGAACGCGCCGCGCCAGGCCGCCTCCGCGTCACAGGTGGCGCCCGAGACGACCTGCGGGGGCAGCCCGCGGATCGGGCGGCCCCGGCCGTCGACCAGGCCGGTCTGCCGGGCCAGCTGGTCGCCGCCCGCCACCACCCGTACGACGAAGCGGGAGCCTCGACGCAGCCCGCCGGGGGCCATCACGATCAGCTCCGAGCTGTGCCCGAAGATCTCCAGGATGTCCCGCTTGAGGCGCCGTGCCGCCATCGCGGTGTCCAGCTCCGCCTCGATCACGATCCGCCCGCTCACCAGGTGCAGACCGCCCGCGAACCGCAGGATCGACGAGACCTCTGCCTTCCTGCAGCAGGTCCGGGTGACGGGAAGCCGGGAGATCTCGTCCTTCACCGCTGCCGTCATCGCCATGGGCCGATCCTTCCATGCATCCGAAAAATACGGTCGTACGCGGCGGCCAACAGCTCCGGATCATGCTTCGGGAGACCGTCGGCACGGGCCACCGGCGCCAGCTCGACCGCGGCGCCGAGCCGCTTGGCGGCATCGGCGAGGGACTCGCGATCGGGCACGGCGGCCTCGTCGGCCAGCACCACGTCCAGGGCGAGTTTAGGGGCGTGTCGTCCCAAAACCTCCAAATGACGCTGCGGAGAGAACCCCTCGGTTTCTCCCGGTTGCGGCGCGAGGTTCAGCGAGAGGACCTTGCGGGCCTTGGTCTCGGTCAGCGCGTCCAGCAGCTCGGGCACGAGCAGGTGCGGGATCACCGAGGAGAACCAGGAGCCCGGGCCGAGCACCACCCAGTCCGCGTCCCGGACGGCGGCGACCGCCTCCGGCACGGCCGGCGGGTCGTTCGGGACGAGGTGCACCGACTGCACGTCCCCGGGCGTGAGCGCCACCGTGGCCTGGCCGCGGACCGTGTCCACGTCGTCCGGGCGCGCCGGGTCGTGCCCCCTGACCAGAGCCTGGAGCTCCAGCGGGACGGCGGACATCGGCAGCACCCGGCCCTGCGCCCCGAGCAGCTTGCCGACCAGGTCGAGGGCGAGCACATGGTCGCCGAGCTGCTCCCAGAGCGCGACGATCAGCAGATTGCCGACCGCGTGCTCGTGCAGGTCGCCCTTGGACTGGAAGCGGTGCTGGATGACCCGGGACCAGGTCTGGCCCCAGTCGTCGTCCCCGCAGAGCGCGGCGAGCGCCTTGCGCAGGTCGCCGGGGGGCAGCACGCCCAGCTCCTCCCGGAGCCGGCCGCTGGAGCCACCGTCGTCGGCGACCGTGACCACGGCGGTCAGGTCGCCGGTGATCCGGCGCAGCGAGGCGAGGGAGGCCGACAGGCCCATGCCCCCGCCCAGCGCGACGACCTTGGGCTGGGCGCCGCGCCTGCGGAGCGTACGGACCGGAAGGGTGGACGTACGCCGGCGGTACGGCTTCACTCGCGCCCCATGTCCCGGTGGACGACGACGGTCTCGACCCCTTCCGAAGCGAGGCGGGCGGCGAGCTTCTCGGACGTGGCGACGGAGCGGTGCTTGCCACCCGTGCAGCCGACGGCGATGGTCACGTACCGCTTGCCCTCGCGGCGGTAGCCCGCGGCGATCAGCTGGAGCAGCTCGGTGTAGCGGTCGAGGAACTCCTTGGCCCCGGGCTGGTTGAAGACGTACGCCGAGACCTCCTCGTTGAGCCCGGTGAAGGGGCGCAGCTCGGGGACCCAGTGCGGGTTCGGCAGGAAGCGCATGTCGACGACGAGGTCGGCGTCGACGGGCAGCCCGTACTTGAACCCGAAGGACATGACGGTGGCCCGCAGCTCCGGCTCCTCCTCGCCGGCGAACTGGGCGTCCATCTTGGCGCGCAGCTCGTGGACGTTGAGGCTGGAGGTGTCGATCACCAGGTCGGCGTCGCCGCGCAGCTCGCGCAGCAGGTCCCGCTCGGCGGCGATGCCGTCGGTGATACGGCCGTCGCCCTGGAGCGGGTGCGGCCTGCGGACCGACTCGAACCGCCTGACCAGGGCCTCGTCGGAGGACTCCAGGAAGACGATCCGCCGGGTCACCTGCTGGGCGTCGAGGGCGGCGAGGGATTCCCGCAGGGCGTCGAAGAACTGCCGGCCGCGGACGTCGACGACGACGGCGATCCGGGCCACATTGCCCTGGGAACGGGCGCCGAGCTCCACCATGGTGGGGATCAGCGCGGGCGGCAGATTGTCGACGACGAACCAGCCGAGGTCCTCCAGGCACTTCGCCGCGGTGGACCGGCCGGCGCCGGACATGCCGGAGATGATCACCAGCTCGGGGATGGCCGCCGCGTCGGCGGTCTCACCGGCCTCCTTCGTGCCCGTACTCACGTGTCCTGCTCCGTCTTCTCGCTGCTCTTCTTGCTCTGCTTGCTGTTCGTGTCGCTGTTCGTGCTCGGTCATGCGGTGGTGCCCCCGTCGTCTTCCATGATCTCTCCTGTGGCCGTGTTCACGGCGGGTGCGGCCGGAGCCGCCTGGGCGAGAGCCACGGCCACGGCTTCGGCCGTCTTCCTGCCCATGCCGGGCACCTCGCAGATCTGCTCGATTGTCGCCTGCCGGAGCCGCTTCACCGAGCCGAAATGCTTGATCAACGCCTGTTTGCGGGTATCGCCGAGGCCCGGCACCGCGTCCAGGGGGCTGCTCCTGACCCGCTTGTTCCGCTTCGAGCGCTGGTAGCGGATGGCGAAGTCGTGAGCCGTGTCACGTACCCGCTGGAGGAGGTAGAGACCCTCGCTGGAGCGCGGCAGGACGACCGGGTCGTCGTCGCCGGGCAGCCAGACCTCCTCCAGGCGCTTGGCGAGGCCGCAGACGGCGATGTCGTCGATGCCCAGCTCGTCCAGGGCCCGCCGGGCGGCGGCGACCTGCGGCTGCCCGCCGTCGACGACGACGAGCTGGGGCGGGTACGCGAAGCGCTTGGGACGGCCGTCGTCGACGGGGACCTCGCCGGAGCCGTTCACGGCACCCGAGGGTTCCGCGGTGTCCACCGCGTCGCCGTCGGCGTCGACGGCCACGCCTTCCTGGCCCCACTCCCCCGTCTTCTCCTTCTCGGCGAGGTAGCGCTTGAAGCGGCGGCTGATCACCTCGTGCATCGAGCGGACGTCGTCCTGGCCCTCGAAGCCCTTGATCTGGAAGCGGCGGTACTCGCTCTTGCGCGGCAGCCCGTCCTCGAAGACGACCATGGACGCCACGACGTCCTGCCCCTGGAGGTGCGAGATGTCGAAGCACTCGATCCGCAGCGGCGCCGAGTCCAGGTCCAGGGCCTCGGCGATCTCCTCCAGGGCCCGGGATCGGGTGGTCAGATCGCTGGCGCGCTTGGTCTTGTGCAGCACGAGCGCCTGCTGGGCGTTGCGCGCGACCGTCTCCATCAGGTCCTTCTTGTCCCCGCGCTGCGGGACGCGGAGGGAGACCTGGGAGCCGCGGCGGCCGCTCAGCCACTGGGCGACGGCCTCGGCGTCCTCGGGCACGGCCGGGACGAGGACCTCCTTGGGGACCGCGTCGCCGCTCTCCTCTCCGTACAGCTGCTGGAGCGCGTGCTCGACGAGGCCGGCCGTCGAGACGGCCTCGACCTTGTCCGTGACCCAGCCGCGCTGGCCGCGCACCCGGCCGCCCCGGACGTGGAAGATCTGGACGGCGGCCTCCAGCTCGTCCTCGGCGAGGGCGATCAGGTCGGCGTCGGTGGCGTCGGCGAGGACGACCGCGTTCTTCTCCATGGCGCGCCGCAGCGCCCCTATGTCGTCGCGGAGCCTGGCGGCCTTCTCGTACTCCATCTCCTCGGCCGCGGCCATCATCTGCTGCTCGAGGCGGCGGATGTACGTGCCGGTGCGGCCGGCCATGAAGTCGCAGAACTCCGCGGCCAGTTCGCGGTGCTCGTCGGGGGTGACCCGGCCGACGCAGGGCGCGGAGCACTTGCCGATGTAGCCGAGGAGGCACGGACGTCCGGCGGAGGCGGCGTTGCGGAACACCCCGGCGGAGCAGGTCCGTACGGGGAAGACGCGGAGCATCAGGTCGACGGTCTCGCGGATGGCCCACGCGTGGGCGTACGGGCCGAAGTAGCGCACGCCCTTCTTCTTGTGGCCGCGCATGACCTGGACGCGCGGGAACTCCTCGTTCAGGGTCACCGCGAGGTAGGGGTAGCTCTTGTCGTCCCGGTACTTGACGTTGAACCGGGGGTCGAACTCCTTGATCCAGGAGTACTCCAGCTGGAGCGCCTCGACCTCGGTCGAGACCACGGTCCACTCGACGGAGGCGGCGGTGGTGACCATCGTGGCCGTGCGCGGGTGCAGGCTCGCGAGCGGCTGGAAGTAGTTCGCCAGCCGCTGGCGCAGGGACTTCGCCTTCCCGACGTAGATCACCCGGCGGTGCTCGTCGCGGAATTTGTAGACCCCCGGCGAGTCGGGGATCTGCCCCGGCTTGGGGCGGTAGCTGGAGGGGTCGGCCATGTTCCCCACCCTACTGGCGGGGGCCGACACTCCGACCGCGTGCGCTCGTTGGCCGGGCATGACGACGCAAGCGCGGGGACGGACGACGGGGCGGGCGACGGGCACGGCGGGGCGGCTCGCGGGCCGGGTGTGCGTGATCACGGGGGCGGCCAGCGGGATCGGGCGGGCGACGGCGCTGCTCTTCGCCCGCGAGGGGGCGCGCGTGGTCGCCGCCGACCTGGACGAGGAGCGGCTCGCGACGCTGGACGAGGCCGAGGTGCGGGTGGTCGGCGACGTCTCCCGGGAGGAGGACGCCCGGCGGATGATCACGACGGCGGTGGAACGGTTCGGCCGCCTCGACGTCCTGGTGGCGAACGCCGGCCTGATCCCTCTCTCGGACGTCCTGGAGGCGACCGGGGAGGAGTGGGACCGGGTCATGGCCGTGGACGGCAAGGGCACGTTCCTGACCTGCAAGTACGCGATCGAGACGATGGCCGGGCAGGAGGGCGGCGGGGCGATCGTGTGCACCTCGTCGATCTCCGGCGTGGCCGGCCAGGCCCGCCAGGCGGTCTACGGCCCGGCCAAGTTCGTGGCCTCCGGCCTGACGAAGCACCTGGCGGTCGAGTGGGCGGACCGCGGGATCCGGGTCAACGCGGTGGCTCCGGGCACGATCGACACGGAACGCGTCGCGGCGGGATGGAAGGAGCCGGGCGGCCCGGAGTATCTGACGGAGATCCGGGACCTCCACCCGATGCGGCGCTTCGGCACCCCGGAGGAGGTGGCGGCGGCCATCCTCTTCCTCTCCTCGGACGAGGCGTCCTTCATCACGGGGGTGGTGCTGCCGGTGGACGGTGGGTATCTGGCGCGGTGAGCGGGCCGGGACCCAGCGGGGCGCAGGCCGGTACCCGGGTGGGGACCGGGTACCGGCCTGCGGGCGGTGTCAGGCGGGGTGTCCGGGGTGCGCCCGGTCACCCCGCCCGCGGCGGCGGGTCAGGCCGTCGGCCTGTGGCGGCGCCACGCGCGCGTGGCGATGAGGGCGAGGGCCAGGGCCGCGCCCGCGCCCGCCGTGCCGGAGGCGACCGTGACGAGGGGCTCGTCGTGGGGAGCGGGCGGGGTGTCGTAGCCGCCCGCAGTGCCCTTGCGGGCGTACGCGGAGCCGGGCAGCTTGTCCGCGTAGGCCCGGGCGACCCGGTCCCGGTACGCGGTCAGGCTCGTCCCGTTCTTCCCGACCGCCCGCACCGCGTCCTCGTCCAGCGGGAGCACCTTCGCGCCCTTCTGGACGTACCACGCGTCGATCTGCGGCTCGCGGAAGACGATCCCGCCGGGCAGCGCCTTCGCGCCCTGCGCCGCGTAGCGGATCTCGTCGTCGCCGGTGGCGATGTTCACCACCTGCCAGCCCCCGCCCGCCTGCCGCACGGTCCACAGGGACGCCGTCTGCCCGTCCGAGGCGACCGCCTTGCTGGCGTGGAACTCGACCCGGGCGACCGGCGCGCCCGCCTTCCCGGCCACGAAGTCCGGGGAGAGCACCCGCACCGGGACGGAGGCGCCCTCGACACGAGGCTGCACCGCGGAGCGGGCGACGGCTCCGTCGCGGGCGAAGAACCGGGAGAGCGTCTCCAGGGTCTCGGGCGCGGACGCCGCCTTCTCGGGGGTCGCCGCGGGCGGCGGCGCGTCGGCCGCGGCGGCCGGCGCCGCGCCGCCCAGGACGACGAGGGCGACGAGGGCGGCGGCGGACAGGGACCCGGCACCGATGGCACGTACGTTCATCGTCGTCACGCCCCTATCCGGTAGAGGGAGTGCGTCCACGAGAAGGAGCTGTTGTCCACGTACCAGGCGTGCGAGGCCCAGTTGTAGCGGTCGCTGGAGGGCCAGGGGTCGCCCCAGTAGACCCAGCTGTCGGCGTCGTCGTAGCCGTAGATCACGTGCATGTGCCCGCCGCCGCTCGACCACTGGATCCGCGTCTCGATCGGGCGGTCCGCGTTGATCTCGGTCTGCACGGTCGGGTAGCGCAGCCAGCCCGTCACGTACGAGCCGGGGTTCACGCCCGCCCAGCGCAGGCCGGTCTGCACATTGCCGAGCGTGGCCTGATTGTTGGGGCAGTCGTAGCCCTGCTGGCGGTTGAAGGCGGCGTTGCAGAACTGGTTCTGGCTGTAGTTCCGGCCGAACCAGGTCGCGATCGTGTTGCCGGCGGCGGCCCAGCACCAGTTGGTCTTCTGCTGCGCCTGCATGGTGATGTTCAGCCGCTTGTACCCGAGGGCGGAGACGTCTTCGGTGGTCGGCGCGGCGGTCGCCGACGACATGGGGAGCAGGAAGAGGGCGGCAGCGGCGAGTGCCGCCAGGGACAGCTTTCTACTGCGCATCGCGTTCCTCCCGAGGCGGGGGGGTGGGGATGTGGGGAGTCGGAGGAGCGCGTCCGGACGCTGCTGAGGAGCATCGAACGTTGTCCGGATCCGGTCAACACGCTTCAATGCGGGGTGACGGCGGGCTGTGAACGGTGTGACCCGGGTGTGAACGCACCCCCTCGCGCCATCTGCGGGCCCGCCCCCGGCGCCGTGAGGGTGCACCGGCGTGGTCGTGAACGTTCACTGAGGAGTCCCGTGGGGCACACCGAGGCCGATCTGGTGCAGTTGCTGCACACCGGGCCGTTCCATCTGGCGCTGCGCACGGCCCTCGCGGTGCGCGGCCTTCCGCTCCAGCGGGTGCAGCACCATCTCGCGCACCGGGGCGTCAAGGTCGGGGTGACCAGCCTCAGTTACTGGCAGCAGGGCGCCCGTCGCCCGCAGCGGCCGGAGTCGATGAAGGCCGTCCGCGCGCTGGAGGAGGTGCTCCAGCTGCCGGACAACTCGCTGATCCGGCTGCTGGCGGAGGACACGGTGGCGCGCGGTGACGTGGAGCGGCCGGCGGCCCGTTCGTACCGCTCGCTGGTGGAGGCCTCGGGGGCGGTGGAGGCGCTGCTCGCCGAGCTGGAGTCGCCGGTGGACGGCGGGCTGCACACGGTCGGCCACCACGAGCGGGTCCGGATCGGGGCGGGGCGGGAGCTGGTGGGGCGGGAGTCGCAGCACGTGGTGCGGGCGCACCGGGACGGCATCGACCGCTATCTGGCCATCCACCACGGCGACCCGGGCTGCGACCCTGAGCGGGTGGAGGTCCGGGCGACGGAGAACTGCCGTACGGGGCGGGTGCGGTGGCACGCGGAGACCGGGGTGGTCGTCGCGGAGCTGCTGTTCGACGCGCGGCTGCGGGCCGGGGAGACGTACCTCTTCGGCTACGGCTTCGAGGACGGGACCGGCGGGCCGAGCGGCGAGTACGTCCGGGGGTTCAGCTTCGCGGGCGGACAGTACGTGCTGCAGGTGCGGTTCGACGAGGCGGCGCTGCCGGTACGGTGCCGGCGCTTCGCCCAGGCGTCGGCGGGGGCGCCGCGCGGCGGCCGCGCGGACCTCACGCTGAGCGGCCGGCACCGCACGGTGCACGTGGTGGAGCAGGGGGTACGGCCGGGGATCCTGGGGGTCGACTGGGACTGGTCGTAGGCACGCGCGCGTGCGCTACGCCTCCGGGCCTTACGCCTCCGGTCCCGCGACGAGCTTCCCGCCCTCGACCCGGACGGGGACCTCGGGGAGCGGGACGGTCGCCGGGCCCTGGAGGGCCTTGCCGGTGGTGACGTCGAAGCGGCTGCCGTGGCAGGGGCAGTTGCCCTCGTTGTTCTCGATCTTGTCGAGGACGCAGCCGGCGTGGGTGCACTGGGCGCTGAAGGCCTTGTACTGGCCCTCGGCCGGGCAGCTCACCAGGACCCGCTGCTCGCGGTAGAGCCGCGCCCCGCCGACGGGGACGTCCTCGGGGGCGCCGAGCGTCACCGGGGCGGTCGGGGTCGGGACCTGGGCGTGCCCGAGCTTGGACTCCGTGGAGCAGGCGGCGACACCCAGCCCGGCGGCACCGGCGAGGGCGGCGCCTTTCAGTACGGTGCGGCGGGCGGACTGGCCGGACATGGGCGCTCCACGGTGGGATCGGGGCAAGGGGTGACCGAACCGACGATACCGGCGCCTTCTCGGGGGCCTGCGCGGGGGCTGTCGTGGCAGGTGGGGCATGGGTTACGTTCACGGCGTGATCGTCGTCGCCGGTGAGTCCTTGATCGATCTGGTCCCGGACGGGGCCGCCGGGCCGCTGCCCGCGCTGGTACCCCGGCGGGGCGGGGGGCCGTACAACACGGCCGTGGCCCTCGGCCGTCTCGGCGCCCCGGTCGTCTTCTGCTCACGGGTGTCGACGGACGCGTTCGGCGAGGCGCTGATGGAGGGGCTGCGGGCGGCGGGGGTGGGGACCGGGCTCGTCCAGCGCGGCCCGGAGCCGACGACGCTCGCGGTCGCCTCGGTGGGCGCGGACGGCTCCGCGGAGTACGGCTTCTACGTCGAGGGCACGGCCGACCGCCTCTTCGCCCTGCCGGAGCGGCTGCCGGACGGGGTGCGGGCGATCGCGTTCGGCACCTGTTCGCTCGCGCTCGAACCGGGGGCGAGCGCGTACGAGGCGCTGATGCGGCGGGAGTCGGAGCGGGGCGTCCTGACGCTCCTGGACCCCAACATCCGGCCGGGCCTGATCCCGGACGCGGCCGCCTACCGCGAGCGCTTCGTCTCCTGGCTGCCGTACGTCTCGCTCCTGAAGCTCTCGGAGGAGGACGCGGCGTGGCTGGGCGGCACCCCGGCGCAGTGGCTGGAGCGGGGCCCGTCGGCGGTCGTCGTGACGCGCGGCGGGGCGGGCATGACGGTGCACACCCCGACCGCCGAGGTGTCGGTATCGGCGGTACAGGTCGAGATCAAGGACACGATCGGCGCGGGCGACACGGTCAACGCCGCCCTCCTCCACGGCCTCTCCGCCCGCCCCCCAGGGACCCTGACCCCAGAGTCCTGGTCCACCCTCCTGACGTACGCGGCCAAGGCCGCGGCCCTCACCTGCACCCGCCCGGGCGCGGAACCTCCGTACGCGAGCGAGCTGGGGTAGGGGCCCGGGGGTCCGGGGGCTCGCCCCCGGTTTCGGGGAGGGGCGGGGTGGGGGAAGGCGCGCCGCAGGCGCCGCCCACCCCCACCCGGCCCGTCACGCCTTGCGGGCCCGCGCCGCCGTCTTCTTGGCGGGCGCCGCCTTCTGCGCGGCCACCTTCTTCGCGGCCGCCTTCTTCGCCGGCGCCTTCTTCGCGGCCTTGGACGCACCCCGCGCCGCCGGCACGCTCGCGTCGCTGATGCGGTCCGCGCCCAGGATCTCGCGGAGGAACTTGCCGGTGTGGCTCGCCGGGACCGACGCGACCTCCTCCGGCGTGCCCTCGGCGATCACCAGACCGCCGCCGCTGCCGCCCTCCGGGCCCATGTCGACGACCCAGTCCGCGGTCTTGATGACATCGAGGTTGTGCTCGATGACGATCACCGAGTTCCCCTTGTCGACCAGCCCCGACAGGACCTTGATCAGCTTCGAGATGTCCTCGAAGTGCAGACCCGTCGTCGGCTCGTCCAGGACGTAGACCGTGCGCCCCGTCGACCGCTTCTGGAGCTCGGACGCGAGCTTCACGCGCTGCGCCTCGCCGCCGGAGAGCGTCGGCGCGGACTGGCCGAGCCGGACGTATCCGAGGCCGACCTCGTTGAGCGTGCGCAGGTGGCGCGCGATCGTCGGGACCGCCTCGAAGAAGTCCAGGGCCTCCTCGATCGGCATGTCCAGGACCTCGGCGATGGACTTGCCCTTGTAGTGGACCTCCAGGGTCTCCCGGTTGTACCGGGCGCCGTGGCAGACCTCGCACGGGACGTAGACGTCCGGCAGGAAGTTCATCTCGATCTTGATCGTGCCGTCGCCGGAGCAGTTCTCGCAGCGGCCGCCCTTGACGTTGAAGGAGAACCGGCCCGGCAGATAGCCGCGCACCTTCGCCTCCATCGTCTCGGCGAACAGCTTGCGGACGTGGTCGAAGACGCCGGTGTACGTCGCCGGGTTCGACCGCGGGGTGCGGCCGATCGGTGACTGGTCGACGTGCACGACCTTGTCCACGAGGTCGTCGCCGTCCACGCGCGTGTGCCGCCCGGGCACCGACTTGGCGCCGTTCAGCTCGCGCGCCAGGTGGGTGTAGAGGATGTCGTTGACCAGCGTCGACTTGCCGGAGCCGGAGACGCCGGTGACGGCCGTGAGGACGCCCAGCGGGAAGGACACGTCGATGTCGCGGAGGTTGTTCTCCCGGGCGCCGTGCACGGTGAGCCGGCGCGTGGGGTCCACGGGGCGGCGGATGTCCGGCGTCCCGATGGCCTTGCGCCCGGACAGGTACTGCCCGGTCATCGACTCCTTGTTGGCGAGCAGCTCCTTCAAGGGGCCGGAGTGGACGACCTTGCCGCCGTGCTCGCCGGCGCCGGGGCCGATGTCGACGACCCAGTCGGCGACCTTGATGGTGTCCTCGTCGTGCTCGACCACGATGAGCGTGTTGCCCATGTCCCGGAGCCGGACCAGGGTCTCGATGAGCCGGTGGTTGTCGCGCTGGTGGAGGCCGATGGACGGCTCGTCCAGGACGTAGAGCACGCCGACGAGTCCGGAGCCGATCTGCGTGGCGAGCCGGATGCGCTGGGCTTCGCCGCCGGAGAGGGTGCCGGCCGCGCGGTTGAGGGAGAGGTAGTCGAGGCCGACGTCGACCAGGAACCGCAGCCGCTCGTTGACCTCCTTCAGGACCCGCTCGGCGATCTTCTTGTCGCGGGCGTTCAGCTTCAGGCGGCCGAGGAAGTCGGCGCACTCGCTGATCGACATCGCGGCGACCTCGGCGATCGACCGCTCCATGACCGTGACGGCCAGGACGATCGGCTTGAGGCGCGTGCCCTCACAGGTCGGGCAGGGCACCTCGCGCATGTAGCCCTCGAAGCGCTCGCGGCTGGAGTCGCTCTCGGCCTCGCTGTGCCGCCGCTTGACGAAGGAGACGGCGCCTTCGAAGGCCGGGGTGGTGTACGCCCGCTCGCGTCCGTACCGGTTGCGGTAGCGGACCTCGACCTGGGTCTTGTGGCCCTGCATCAGGGCCTTCTTGGCCCTGGCCGGGAGCGCGGCGTACGGCAGGTCCGTGCGGAAGCCGAGCGCCTGGGAGAGGCCGCCGATGAGCCGGCCGAAGTACTCCTTGGTGTGGCCGTGGGACCAGGGGTGGATGGCGCCCTCGTCCAGGGACCGGTCCTCGTCCGGGACGATCAACTCGGGGTCGACCTCCATGCGGGTGCCGATGCCGGTGCAGTCCGGGCAGGCGCCGAAGGGCGAGTTGAAGGAGAAGGAGCGCGGCTCCAGCTCCTCGAAGGAGAGGTCGTCGTACGGGCAGTAGAGGTGCTCCGAGTACATCCGCTCGCGCTCGGGGTCGTCCTCGGCGAGGTCGACGAAGTCCAGGACGACCATGCCGCCGGAGAGGCCGAGGGCCGTCTCGACGGAGTCGGTGAGCCGGCGCTTGGCGCTGTCCTTCACGGTGAGGCGGTCGACGACCACCTCGATCGTGTGCTTCTCCTGCTTCTTCAGCGTCGGCGGCTCGGTGAGCTGGATGGTCTGGCCGTCCACCCGGGCGCGGCTGTAGCCCTTGGTCTGGAGGTCGGCGAAGAGGTCGACGAACTCGCCCTTGCGCTCGCGCACGAGCGGCGAGAGGACCTGGAAGCGGCTGCCCTCGGGCAGCTCCAGGACCTTGTCCACGATCGCCTGCGGCGACTGGCGGGAGATCGGGCGGCGGCACTCGGGACAGTGCGGCTTGCCGATGCGCGCGAAGAGCAGCCGGAGGTAGTCGTAGACCTCGGTGATGGTGCCGACCGTCGAGCGCGGGTTGCGCGAGGTCGACTTCTGGTCGATGGAGACGGCGGGCGAGAGACCCTCGATGAAGTCGACGTCCGGCTTGTCCATCTGGCCGAGGAACTGCCGGGCGTACGACGAGAGCGACTCGACGTACCGGCGCTGCCCCTCGGCGAAGATCGTGTCGAACGCGAGGGAGGACTTGCCCGACCCCGACAGCCCGGTGAAGACGATGAGGGAGTCGCGGGGGAGGTCGAGCGAGACGTTCTTGAGGTTGTGCTCGCGAGCGCCACGAACGATGAGACGGTCGGCCACGCCGGTCCGCACCTTTCTTGAGTGAGCGGAGGCACAGAAGTGCGGGTCGCAGATATGCCTGGAAGTACCTGGATGTGCCTGAGTACCCAACAACCAAGGATGCCGGATGCTTCCACCGAGCCTATAGCACGCACATTCGATTTCCGGCCGCACGGCGACCGCTTCACCCGAACGAGTGGCGGCGCTAGGGTCGGCCTCATGATCGACCACGTGCGTGACCTGGCCTCTGTACGCGAAGCGACCGAACGACTCCTCGACGCGGCCGCCTCCCTGGACAACGCGGCGCTCGCCGAGCCGTCACGGCTTCCCGGCTGGACCCGCGGCCATGTCCTGGCCCACATCGCCCGCAACGCCGACGCCCTGGTGAACGTTCTCCAGGGCCGGCCCATGTACGCGGACGGCGCCACCCGCGACGCCGACATCGAGCGGGACGCCCCGCGCCCGCCGGCCGCGCAGCTCGCCGACGTCCGCGAGTCCGCCGAGCGCTTCCAGGCCGTGGGCGCGGAGCCCGCCGACTGGGAGCGGACCGTGGAGCTCCGCAACGGTGTCACCGACCGCGCCGCCCGCATCCCGTTCCGCCGCTGGGTGGAGGTGGACCTGCACCACGTCGACCTCGGCATCGGCTACGAGCTGGCGGACCTGCCGGAGGAGTTCGTCCTGCGGGAGATCGACTTCCTCGCCGACCGCTGGTCGGGCCGCCCCGACGTCCCGCCGGTGACGCTCCGCCTCGGGTACGAGGAGAACAGCCCCAGCTGGCACACCGGCGGCGACAAGGGAGACCCCGTCGTCCTCGGCGGCACCCGCGCCGACCTGCTCGGCTGGCTCTCCGGCCGCGGCGAGAAGGGCGCCCACCTCGCCGTCCTCACGGGGGACCACCTCCCGGAGCTCCCGCCCCTGTAGCCCCGCCGTCGGGCCCCCGCCTGTCGGTGCCCGACGATAGGCTGAGCCCATGACGTACAGCGGAGCTGTGAAGGTCGGCGGGCCCGCCGATGTGCACGAGTTGACGGACCTGATGATCTCCAAGGTCGCCGTCGGCCCGATGGACAACAACGCGTATCTGCTGCGCTGTCGGGCGACCGGCGAGCAGCTCCTGATCGACGCGGCCAACGAGGCCCACACGCTCCTCACGCTGATCGGTGACGACGGCATCGCGTCCGTCGTCACCACCCACCAGCACGGCGACCACTGGCAGGCACTCGCCGAGGTGGTCGCGGCGACCGGGGCGCGGACGTACGCGGGCGCGTACGACGCGGAGGGCATCCCCGTGCCGACGGACGTCCTGGTCGAGGACGGCGACACGATCACGGTCGGCCGGGTCACGCTGACCGCCCGCCGTCTCGTCGGGCACACGCCCGGCTCGATCGCGCTCGTCTACGACGACCCGCACGGGCACCCCCACGTCTTCACCGGCGACTGCCTGTTCCCCGGCGGCGTCGGGAACACGTGGAAGGACCCGAAGGCCTTCGCGAGCCTGATCGAGGACGTGGAGACCAAGCTCTTCGCGGTCCTGCCGGACGAGAGCTGGGTCTATCCCGGCCACGGCAAGGACACCACGCTCGGTGACGAGCGGCCGAACCTGCCCGCGTGGCACGCGCGCGGCTGGTGACGGCCCCGGGGCCTGCCTGACCGGCGGAGGCGCACGGTCGATCACCGTGTGCTTCCGCGCGCCCCCGTAACCCCGGCGGACGCCGGGTAGTTGGCGCGACATGCGCCACAGTCACTCTCCGCGTCCGTCCCCGGATCCGGACTCGCCGCCCGATCCGCACGCTCCCGATCCTCCGGACACCCGCCCGGACGCCCCGGACGCCCCGGACGCCCCGGACGCCCCGGACGGCAAGGGATCCCCGGCCTCCCCCGCCGCGCCGCCGCCGTCCATGGCGCGGCTCGCCGCCGCCTCGCTCGTCGGGACCGCCATCGAGTTCTTCGACTTCTTCGTCTACGGGACCGCCGCCGCCCTCGTCCTCGGGCCGCTCTTCTTCCCGACCTTCTCCCCCGTCGCCGGGACCCTCGCCGCCTTCGGCACCTTCGCCGTCGGATTCGTGGCCCGGCCGCTCGGCTCCGTGCTCTTCGGCCACATCGGCGACCGGTACGGACGGCGCCCGGTCATGTTCGCCTCGCTGGTGCTCACCGGCTGCGCCACGGTGGCGGTCGGCCTCGTCCCGACGTACGCGACCCTCGGCATCGCCGCCCCCGTCCTGCTGCTCGTCCTGCGCTTCCTGCAGGGGCTCGGCCTGGGCGGCGAATGGGGCGGTGCCGTGCTGCTCACCGCCGAGCACGCGCCGGAGCGGCGCCGGGGGCTGTGGGCGAGCTTCCCGCAGGTCGGGCCGCCGGTGGGCTTCCTGCTCGCGAACGGCGTGATGCTGGTGCTGTCGGCGACGCTCACCGAGGCCCAGTTCCGGGACTGGGGCTGGCGCGTGCCGTTCTGGGCGGCCGGGGTGCTCGCGGCGGGCGGGCTGCTGCTGCGCTCCTCGCTCCACGAGACCCCGCAGTTCGAGGAGCTGAGCAAGACCGGGCGGCGGGCGAACGCCCCGCTCACCGAGGTGGCGCGGGAGCACTGGCGGCTCGTCCTGCTCACGGCGGGGGCGCTCGCCGTCGGGTACGCGGTCTTCTACACGGTCTCCACCTGGGCCCTGGCCTACGGCACCGAGCGGCTGGGGGTGAGCCGTACGACCATGCTGGTCTGCATCATGGCGGCGGTGGTGCTCTCGGGGATCGTGACTCCGCCGGCGGCGATGCTGGGCGACCGCTACGGCCGTCGCCCGCTCTGCCTGTTCGGCTGCGCGGCCTCGGCGGTGTGGATGTTCCCGATGATCGCCCTGCTGCACACGGGACGGCCGACGCTGATGTTCCTCGGCTTCGCGGGCGCGCTGCTGGCCTTCATCACGATGTTCGCGGTGGTCGCGGCGTACCTGCCCGAGCTCTACGAGCCGAGGGTGCGGTGCACGGGCGCGGCCGTCGGTTACAACCTGGCGGGCGTCCTGGGCGGGGCGCTGACGCCGATCGTGGCGACGGCGCTGTCCGAGGGCGCGGGCCCGCCGTGGGGCGTGGCGGCGTATCTGACGGTGGTCGCGCTGGTGAGCCTCGGCTGCTTCGCCCTGCTGCCGGAGACCGTGCCGGCCCGGTCGGAGGTGGCGGAGCGGGTTCCGGCGCAGGGCTTGTCCGCGTAAACCGCGTGAGGCTCCCCCGGAACGCGACGCGGCCGGTGCGGGCGGTGGTGAGCCGCCCGCACCGGCCGCGGTGCGTTCCTACGGTGCCGTACGCCGTCAGGCGCCGACGCTGTCCTTCTCGGTCTCGCCCGCCTCGGCGGCCGGGTTCTCGCCCTTCGCGGGGGCCTCGGCAGCCTCCGCCGCCTCGCGCTCCGCCTGCTTCTTGGAGGCGATGAGGCTGGTGATCGTGGTGATGACCAGGACGCCACCGATGACGGTGAGGGAGAACGGGATGGAGATCTCGGGGACGTGGACCCCGGACTCGTGCAGTGCGTGCAGCACCAGCTTCACGCCGATGAAGCCGAGGATCACCGACAGGCCGTAGCTGAGGTGGACCAGCTTCTTGAGCAGTCCGCCGATCAGGAAGTACAGCTGCCGCAGACCCATCAGGGCGAAGGCGTTGGCGGTGAAGACGATGTACGGGTCCTGGGTCAGGCCGAAGATCGCCGGGATCGAGTCGAGGGCGAAGAGGACGTCGGTCGTGCCGATGGCCAGCATGACGACCATCAGCGGGGTCAGCACCCGCTTGCCGTTGACCTTGATGAAGAGCTTCGTGCCGTGGTACTTGTCCGCGACGCCGAACCGCTTCTCGACGGACTTGAGGAGACGGTTCTCCTCCCACTCGTCCTCGTCCTCTCCGGCGCGCGCCTCCTTGATGAGCTTCCAGGCGGTGTAGATCAGGAACGCGCCGAAGATGTAGAAGACCCAGGAGAAGCTGGCGATGATCGTGGCGCCGGCGGCGATGAAGATCGCGCGCAGGACCAGGGCGATCAGTACACCGATGAGCAGCACGCGCTGCTGGAGGTGGGAGGGCACCGAGAACTTCGCCATGATCAGGACGAAGACGAAGAGGTTGTCGACACTCAGCGACTTCTCGGTGATGAATCCGGCGAAGAACTCGCCGGACGCCTGACTGTTGCCGAAGAACGCGAGGCCGATGCCGAAGAGCACGGCCAGGGCGATCCAGACGATCGTCCAGATTCCGGCTTCCTTGACCGACACGTCATGGGGCTTGCGCCCGATGAAGAAGTCGATCGCGATGAGGGCGCTCAGACCGAGAATGGTCAGCACCCAGAGAGTCGTCGAAACGTCCACTGCGCCTCCGGCGTCGTACGGCTACTTGATCAGCGTCGTCGCTGCCGGAGGTCTCTTCCACCCGGGCCGTACATGACGGGCCGGGCCGACGCCCCGGGATCGCCCCCCGGTCGGGGGTGCGTCCGTATTGACGGGAACGCCGCGCTAGGGGAGTACTCCCCTCCGCGCCAAGAACACTACCCGAAGAACCAAGAAAAGGTAAAGGCAAGGGTAAAGGCGACCCAAAGGGCCAGGTCAGCGGCGCTTCGCGTCACCCTTTCGCCAAGTCGACATCCCGTTGGGTCAGCCTCTTCCAGCTCAGCCGCCCCACTGGCGACGGGACTCCGCGACCCGGGCGAGGACCTGCGACAGCACCCCGCTGCCGAACGGGAAGAGCGGCGGCTCGTACGTCCAGGCGTGGCCGACCCACGGATCGGCGAGATGGTCGTCCGGTACCGGCGTGATCCGCAGCAGCGAGCGCCACAGCGGGTCGAGCACCGGGCCGTACGCGGAGGCGTCCTCGCGGTCCGCGACCATCATGAGGTGGACCCCGACCGCCGGGCCCTCGTCCGCGAGGTACCGGAGCCGGGTCACCGCCCGGTCGTCGAAGCCGTGCGGGAAGTCATGGACGATCAGGAGCTGCTCGGCGGTGTCCAGACCGGGCGGGAGCGCGTCGGGGGCGCCCGCCCGCAGCGCCATCTGCACCAGGTCCACCCGCTCGGTGAGCCGGCCGAGGACGTCCTGTACCCCGGCGGCTCCGGCGGCCGGCGGGCCCGCGAGCACGCCCGCCTCGACCAGGGGCGCGAGCGCCGCGGCCGCCGTGCCCGCCGGGTCGATGACATGGACCGTGAACTCGCCGGGCGGGTACACCGCGAGCAGCCGGGCCGCGTGCGCGACGGCGGTGTCCATCGCTAGGCGGCGCAGCTCGGCCTCGTCGAGCAGGGCCGCCGCCTCGGAGTGCTCGCGCCCCATGTCGACCCAGAGCCCGCGCTCCAGCGGGAGCCGGACGAGCATCGGGATGCGCAGCTCGGGCCGCTCGGGGAGGTGGAGGTCGCCGAGGCGGACGGCCATCGGGGCCTCCATGGGGACCCGGTAGGCGTGCCAGACGGGGTTGCCCCAGCCGGCGTAGGCGGGCGGCAGGGCCGGCTCGACGACCTGGCACTCGGCGGCGAGCTGGTCCAGGTCCCGGTCCAGGACCTCCTGGGCGCGGGCGGTGAGCTCGTCGTGCTTGGCGCGGGCGGCCGCGCGGGCGGCGTCCCCGGCGCCGCCGATCCGGCTCCGGGGGTCGGAGAGCAGGCCGTCGAGCTCCTTGTCGAGACGGGACTCGGCGAACTCGCAGGCGCTGCGGTACGCGGCGGTGGTGCGGGCGAGGTCCTCGAACATGCCCCACACCTGGTTGTAGAGCCGCTCGTCCATGGACCAGCCGCTCGCGTCCCCCGCGACGGGAACGGGCGGGGCCGGCCGGGGCGGCTCGGGAGCCGCCTGGCGGCGCCGCGGGTGGGCGTAGTCGATGGGGCCGCCGACCGTGCTCGTGGGCACGGGGGTGGACGGCGGGGGCGGCGGGGGCGTCGAGGCCGGCGGGGTCATCGGCACGGTGGGCGTCGCCGGCTCGGCGGCGGCCTGCGACTCGTGCGCCGCGGACGCCGACTGCCGTACGCGCTCGGCCTCGGGGACGCGCGGCGGCGGGGCGGAGACCGAGCGGGCCAGGCCCCTTGAGACGGCCTCCAGGATCGTGGCGGCCAGGTCGGCGGGGCGCTGGAGACCCTGGTCGCCGAGCATGGCCGCGAGACCGCCCTCGTACCCCTGGCCCATGGCGCGCACCTTCCAGGCGCCCTGGCGGCGGTACAGCTCCAGGGCGACGACGGCGGATTCGCGGTCGAGGCCGGTGATCGTGTACGTGGCGATCTCGGCGCCGTCGAGGCCGGTGACGGCGACGAACGGCGCCGCGGCCGCGCCGAAGCGGGTCGGTCCGCCGACGCCGACGGGCAGCGCGAGGAGGACCGAGAGCCGGTGCACGGCGGCCGGGACGGCGTCCAGGTCGACGGCGAGGCGGTGGTCGGCGGCGGCCTGCTGGGAGACCTCGACGCCGGGCAGCGAGGGCGAGCCGGGGTGGGCGATCCATTCGACGCCCGCGACCCGGCCTCCTTCGTCCGCGAGGGTGGCTCCGGCGACGACCGGATGGCCGGCCGAGACCCGGATCTCCAGTCGGGCGTCGGGCAGCGGGTGGTTCTGTCCCCGGACCAGCTCGGCCGTCATCGTCTCTGTCCCCTCGGATCCGATGGTGATGCGGGACAGCTCCCGGTGGCCTGCTGCCTCCGGGAGCTGACGGTGTGTGTGGTGCGGTGCCGGACTACAGGTGCGGCAGGATCGCGGGCATGAGGTCCTGGAACGTCCGGCCGTTGGCCGGGTTGCCCAGGGCCGTCATCTGCCATCCCGGGCCCGCCCGGTGCACCTTCGCCATGATCTGCGCGGTGTACTGGCCGCCGCCGTCCAGAGTGAAGCGCGCGAGTTCCTGGCCGTTGGTCTCGTCGACGATCCGGCAGAAGGCGTTCTGCACCTCCTGGAAGGTCTGCCCGGTGAAGGAGTTCACCGTGAAGACGATCTGGTCGATGTGGACGGGGACGCGCTGGAGGTCGACCAGGATCGACTCGTCGTCGCCGCCCGAGCCCGCGCCGCCCACCAGGTTGTCGCCGGTGTGCCGGACCGAGCCGTCGTCACTGACCAGGTGCCGGAAGAAGACCACGTCGACCGGCTGCTTGTCGGCGAAGAGCACCGCGGAGGCGTCCAGGTCGACCTCGCGCGTGCGCGAACCGAACAGGCCGCGTCGGGGCGCCGCCCGCCAGCCGAGCCCCATCCGTACGGACGTCAGGTCGCCGCCGCCCTGCTTCTCCAGGCTGATGGCCTGACCCTTGGTCATGTTGACCGTCACGCGCTGTCCCCTCTCTAGCGATCCCCGCCGCCGCCTCCGCTGTGCGCGCCGGTTGTCCAGCACCCTACGCAGGGGCACTGACAGCGCAGCAGAGAGGGCGCGGTTTTGTGTCGGTGTTGCAACACACCGGGCACTCCGGACGGCGGCCCTCCGCACCGCGGGCCACGCCCGCCGCACAGGGCGCCGCCGCCTGCCGTGTCAGGCGAGTCCCGCCTCCTTCATCTGACGCAACTCCTTCTTCAGTTCTCCCACTTCGTCCCGCAGCCGGGCGGCCACCTCGAACTGCAGCTCGGCCGCGGCGGCGCGCATCCGGTCGGTCATCTCCTCGATGATCGCGGCGAGTTCGGTCGCCGGGCGGTCGCCGAGCTCGACCGTGGAGCCCGCCTTGCCGCCCTTGACCTTGCTCTTGGGGGCGTGCGCGGCGAGGGAGGGCACGGGGGCCTTGGCGCCCTTGCCGTCCTTGCCCTGGCGGTAGCCGGTGCCGAGGAGCTGCTCGGTGTCGACCTCCTCGCGGGCGATGGTGGCCACGATGTCGTTGATCTTCTTGCGGAGCGGCTGCGGGTCGATGCCGTTGGCCGTGTTGTACGCGACCTGCTTCTCGCGGCGGCGGTTGGTCTCGTCGATCGCCTTCTCCATGGCGGGCGTGACGGTGTCCGCGTACATGTGGACCTGTCCGGAGACGTTGCGCGCCGCGCGGCCGATGGTCTGGATCAGCGAGGTGCCGGAGCGCAGGAAGCCCTGCTTGTCGGCGTCGAGGATGGCGACGAGCGAGACCTCGGGCAGGTCGAGTCCCTCACGGAGCAGGTTGATGCCGACCAGGACGTCGTACTCGCCGGCCCGCAGCTCGCGCAGCAGCTCGATCCGGCGCAGGGTGTCGACGTCGCTGTGGAGATAGCGGACCTGGATGCCGAGCTCCAGGAAGTAGTCGGTGAGGTCCTCGGCCATCTTCTTGGTCAGGGTGGTGACGAGGACCCGCTCGTCCTTCTCGGTGCGCAGCCGGATCTCGTGGACCAGGTCGTCGATCTGGCCCTCGGTGGGCTTGACGACGACCTCGGGGTCGACGAGGCCGGTGGGGCGGATGATCTGCTCCACGAAGCCGTCGCCGCGCGACAGCTCGTACGTGCCGGGGGTGGCCGAGAGGTAGACGGTCTGGCCGATCCGCTCCTGGAACTCCTCCCACTTCAGCGGCCGGTTGTCGAGCGCGGAGGGCAGCCGGAAGCCGTGGTCGACCAGGGTCCGCTTGCGGGAGGCGTCGCCCTCGTACATGGCGCCGATCTGCGGGACCGTGACGTGCGACTCGTCGATGACGAGGAGGAAGTCCTCGGGGAAGTAGTCGAGGAGCGTGTTGGGGGCGGAGCCGGGCTCGCGGTCGTCGAAGTGCATCGAGTAGTTCTCGATGCCGGAGCAGGAGCCGATCTGGCGCATCATCTCGATGTCGTACGTGGTGCGCATGCGCAGGCGCTGCGCCTCCAGCATCTTGCCCTGCTTCTCCAGTTCGGCGAGCCGGGTCTCCAGCTCGCGCTCGATGCCGTTGACCGCCTTCTCCATGCGCTCGGGGCCCGCCACGTAGTGGCTGGCGGGGAAGACGTACAGCTCGTGGTCCTCGCTGATGACCTCGCCGGTGAGCGGGTGGAGCGTGGAGAGCGCCTCGATCTCGTCGCCGAACATCTCGATGCGGACGGCGAGCTCCTCGTAGACCGGGAAGATCTCGATAGTGTCGCCGCGGACCCGGAAGGTGCCCCGGGTGAACGCCAGGTCGTTGCGCGTGTACTGGATGTCGACGAAGCGGCGCAGCAGCTGGTCCCGGTCGACCTCCTCGCCGACCTTGAGCGGGACCATCCGGTCCACGTACTCCTGGGGCGTGCCGAGACCGTAGATGCAGGAGACGGAGGCGACCACGACGACGTCCCGGCGGGTCAGCAGCGAGTTCGTCGCGGAGTGGCGGAGCCGCTCGACCTCCTCGTTGATCGAGGAGTCCTTCTCGATGTAGGTGTCCGACTGCGGGACGTACGCCTCCGGCTGGTAGTAGTCGTAGTACGAGACGAAGTACTCGACCGCGTTGTTCGGCAGGAGCTCGCGGAACTCGTTGGCCAGCTGGGCGGCCAGCGTCTTGTTCGGCGCCATCACGAGCGTGGGGCGCTGCAGCTTCTCGATCATCCACGCGGTGGTCGCGGACTTTCCGGTGCCGGTCGCGCCGAGGAGGACGACGTCCTTCTCGCCCGCGCGGATGCGCCGGTCGAGCTCGGCGATCGCCGCGGGCTGGTCGCCGCTGGGCTGGTAGGGACTGACGACCTCGAAGGGCGCCACCGTACGTTCGATCTGGGAAACGGGCCGCATGGAACCACCGTACGACCCCCCACTGACAGTCGGGCCGCCCCCGGCTCAGCGGGCGCTCGGAAACCCCGGTCTCACCACTCCTGGGAGCGGTGCGCGCCCCGGCCCGCGGTCCGGCCGGCGCTCCTGCGGCCTGCGCGTGTGCCGCGCGCGCCGCGTCCGGAGGGCTGCCGGGCGGACCAGTTCGCGGGCTCGCCGTAGGCGGGGGCGCGGCGCTGGGCGGGCACGCCGGGGCGGTACGGGCCGTGGGTGGTGGGGCGCTGCCAGTCCGGGTCGCCCATCACGAGCAGCGGGTCGAACATGACGACCACGGCGGCCAGGAGCAGGAAGACCGCCGGGCCGATCAGCATCGGCAGGAGGAGCGAGGTGGCGGAGTCGCCGCCTCCGGTGGCGCCGCCCACGCCGTGGACGTGGACGTTGACGGCCGCCATGGCCGTGTAGTGCATGCCGCTGACGGCGAGGCCCATCACCATGCTGGCGCCGACGCTGGCCAGGAATCCGCGCACCGAGACGGCCGCCCAGAGGGCGGTGGTGGCCGCGACGACGGCGATCACCACGGAGAGGGCGACGGTGGGGGTGTCGTAGTCGATGGTCCCCTGGAGCCGCATGCCGGCCATGCCCAGGTAGTGCATGGTCGCGACGCCGAGACCGGTGATGGTGCCGCCGGTGACCAGGGTGAGCGCGGTGGCGCCGCGGTAGCCGACGATGAAGATGCCGATGCCGACCATCAGGATGGCGACGCCCAGGCTGGCGAAGGTGATCGGGCGGTCGTAGCTGATCGGCGCCCGGTCGACGGAGAAGCCGATCATCGCGATGAAGTGCATCGTCCAGATGCCGGTGCCTATCGAGGTGGCGCCGAGGGCGAGCCAGCCGGCCTTGAAGCTGTCGCGGTGCCGCAGGGATCTCGTGGTGCAGCGCAGACCCAGGGCGCCGCCGAGGCAGGCCATGAGATAGGCGGCGACCGGTGTGACGAGGCCGTAACTGAAACCGTCGACCGTGCCCTGCATGAGCGTCTGCCCTCCGACCCCGTGGTGTCACGTCGTCCGATTTCAGTCGGTACCGCTGAGTAGTCCTACCGGGGCGAGATTATGGCGCGCCGAGGGCCGTACGACCACGAGGTCCGGGAATTGGCGGCGGTGAGACCGAGACGAGACCGGGCCGTGACGACCGCGATGTCAGTGGCCGGTCGTACGGTGAGGTCCATGGACACCACGGTGGAATGGGCGGTCGTGCCGAGCGACATCGGTCCGCTGCTGCTCGCGGCGACCGATCGCGGCCTGGTGAGCGTGGTCTTCCACGCCGACGAGGCGGTGCGGGAGGCGGCGGTCGGCCGGCTGGCGGGGCAGCTCGGCGCGGAGCCGGTGCAGAGCACCTCGGGCCGGCTCGCCGAGCCGATACGGCAGCTCGCCGAGTACTTCGCGGGCGGGCGGCGCGCGTTCGACCTGCCGCTCGACTGGACGCTGACGACGGGCTTCAACCGCCAGGTGCTGCGCGAGCTGGCGGAGGGGGTGCCGTTCGGGGCGGTCGTCGGGTACGGAGACCTGGCGAAGCGGGTCGGGCAGCCGGGCGCCGCCCAGGCCGTCGGAGCGGCGATGGGCGCCAATCCGCTGCCGGTGGTCGTGCCGTGCCACCGGGTGGTGGAGAGCGACGGCGGGATCGGCGGCTTCGGGGGCGGCCTGGAGACCAAGCGGACGCTGCTCGCCCTGGAGGGCGTGCTGCCGCAGCCGCTCTTCTGAGGCACGGGGCGTTCTCAGGGGCGGGGGCGGCTGGCACACTCTCGTCAGTGACCAACAGCCCCGATGCCCCTGACGCCACCGGCTCTCCCCTCACCGCGTTTCCGACGGAGAAGTCCCCCGTCACGGCGGGTGACGCGGCCGCCGCCGGACGCATACCGGCGCTGCGGCGGCGCATACAGGCCGTGCTGATCGCCGGGCAGATACTCGGCGGGCTCGGCATAGCCACCGGTATCGCACTGGCCGCCGTCCTGGCCAAGGAGGTCAGCGGCTCGGAGGCCCTGTCGGGTCTCGCCTCGACCGCCTCGGTGGCAGGACCCGCGCTGCTCGCCATGCCGCTGGCCGCCCTCATGGGCGCGCGCGGGCGGCGGCCCGGGCTCGTCCTGGCCTATCTGATCGGGGCGCTCGGCGCCGGAGTCGTCGTCCTCGGAGCCGTCGTCGACAGCTTCCCGCTCCTCCTCGCCGGTCTGGTCGGCTTCGGGGCCGCGTCCTCGGCGAACCTCGCGGCCCGGTTCGCCGCCGCCGACCTGGCCGAACCGGACCGCCGCGCCCGGGCCATCTCCACCGTCGTCTGGGCCACGACCATCGGCGCGGTCCTCGGACCCAACATCGCCGCCCCCGCCGGTGAGAGCGTGGCCGGCCTCGGCATCCCGGCGGCGGCAGGACCCTTCGTCTGGGCGGCCGGCGTCTTCCTCGTCGCCGCGCTCGTGGTGGCGCTGCTGCTGCGCCCCGACCCGCTCCTGACGGCCCGCGCCCTCGCGGCCCCCGAGGACGGCCAGGAGGCCGACGCCCGCTCGCTGCGGGCGGGGGTGCGGGCGGTACGGGAGTCCTCCGGCGCCCGCCTCGCGCTGGTGACCGTCGCCGCCTCGCACACCGCGATGGTCTCGATCATGTCGATGACCCCGGTGGCGCTGAGCCACCACGGCGCCGGGATCCAGCTGATCGGCCTCGTCATCAGCGGCCACATCGCCGGCATGTACGCCTTCTCGCCCGTCATGGGCTGGCTGTCGGACCGGCTCGGCCGGCTCTCCGTCATCGGGCTCGCGGTCGGACTCCTCTCCGTGGCCGCGCTGCTCGCCGGCACGGCGGGGCCGAGCCACGGCCAGACCGCCGCGGGCCTCTTCGTCCTCGGCCTGGGCTGGTCGGCGGGTCTTGTGTCGGGCTCGGCCCTGCTCACGGACTCCGTGCCCCAGGCCGCCCGGGCCGCGGTGCAGGGCCTGTCGGACTTCATGATGAACACCGCCGCGGGAGTCGGCGGTCTGATGGCCGGGCTGATCGTGGCCGAGGCGGGCTACGGCTGGCTGAACCTGGTGGGCGCGTGCCTGCTGCTGCCGATGGCGGCGCTGGCGGTCCGCGGAGTCATGCGCCGGACGGCCTGACGGCCTGACGGCCCCGCGAAGCCGAACATCGGATCTTGGATCCGATATCCAAGATCCGATATCCGATGTCCGATGTCGTCCCGAGCCCGTCATGCTCAGAGGCTGATGTGGTACGCCTTGCGCAGCGTCTCGTGCACCGTCCAGGTGGTCCGGTCGCCCTCGCGCAGCACGCACGCGTCGCCCGGGCCGATCTCGAGCGTGGCCCCGCCCTCGACGGCGACGGTGGCGCGCCCGCTGACGACGACGAAGAGCTCGTTGGCCTCCGTGTCGGTCACCACGCCGGGGGTGATCTGCCAGATGCCGCGCACCTGCTTGCCGTCGGCGGACTCCCAGAGGACCTTTCCGGTCACCTCGGGCATGCCGGAGACGATCTGGGCGGGGTCGAGCGGCTCGGGCTCGAGATCCGCGTCGGGGATGTGGACGGCGAAGGAAGCCTGGTCGTGTGTCGTCATGGCGGGTGACTGTAGCGGGATCTCCGGCCTGCCCCACGGCCGGGACAGGGTGGAGGAATCGACTCCACTTCCCGTCTGACCAGGAGACTTCACCGGGTCGCCCACCGGCGACGGAATCCGAAGTGCGGCCTCGGACCGGCACCCGAACGGCCGCCCGCCCCTCCGCCCGTTCACCACGGCGGCCCGGCGACTGATTTCGTACACAGTGCCGTACACGCCCACTTGGCCTAGCTCGGGTCGAAGTCGCCCGCTCCGGCGTCGTATAGGTGACAGATGGACACCTCGGCCCCCTCGGGGGCGGAATGGCTCATACGCGTACGCCGGCGAGGGCGGCATCGCGGCGCGGCACGGCCGGAAACCGGGGGTGGCGGGGCAGGTTACGGACCGATGTCCCCGCTGGTCACCGATGGCGCCTTTGGTGCGCCCAATGTTGGTCGGTCGGAATCCACCGAGCCCCCTGTCCTGCTTGGCGTGCGCGCGTCAAACTCCCTCGTGACCTCCTCCCCCACCTCCGACAGGAGAGTGTGATGCCCGCGATATCCATCGCTCCCCGCACCATCCCCGGCACCGCCCGCCGCACCGCGGCACTCACCGCCGCCGCGCTCCTCGCGGCCGTCTCGGCCGTCACGGCCGCCCCCGCGGCCCAGGCCGCCACCGGCCCCGGCGCCCCCCAACCGCAGGCCCCCGGCGCCTCCTACAAGGCCGCGCACGACACCCTCGGCCCGCAGCGGCTCACCCCGGCCCAGCGGAGACTGAGCGCCGCCAAGGAGGCCGAGGCGAGCAGAGGCTTCGACGGCCTCCGCACCCGGGCCGCGCTCGCCGGCTACAAGGTCTCCGGCGGACTCCACCAGTCGCAGAAGACCTCGTACTGGTGCGGACCCGCCACCCTCGTCATCACCCAGTCCGCGCGCGACGGAGTCGCCGGCCGCTCGCAGCAGGACGCGGCGACCCTCCTCAAGACCAACACCAGCGGCACGGCCTGGTACGGAATCAACATCAACGTGCCCAACCCGACCGGCTATCCGATGGCCGACGCCCTGAACAGCCGCCTGCCCGGCGCCGGTTACGTACCCCGGGCGCTGCCGTACACCCCGACCGCCACCGACAAGGCGAACTTCAAGCAGGCCATCACGCACAACACCGACAACGACTACGCGATCGCGGGCAACGCCTGGGAGGTACCGGGCGGCCCGCATCTCGTCGGTCACCCGAACGTGGAGATATTCCACTGGGTCTCGATCGACGGCTACAACACCGACAACGCCGCCGGACAGGTCAACTACCTCGACCCGGTGGGCGGGGTGAGTACGAGCGTGATCTCGTGGGCGGGCTCCGTGCCCAAGTCGGCGCACATCTCGTCCGACACCATCACCACCATCATGGGTGGCCGTGGCTACGTCTGGTAAATCCCCCCGGCCGACCTCCCCCGCCGGGGCCCGCGCCCTGGCCCTGCTGCTGACGGGCGTCCTGTTCGCGGGATGCTCGTCGGCGCGGTCGGGCCCCGAGCCGGTGCCGGACCGGTCCACCGCACCGGTCCCCCGGCCGAGCGCGCTTGCGGCCGCGTGCGAGGTCGGGCTCCCCGCGGCCTGGCGCTCCGCGCTCGACGCGGGCGAGCTGCGGACCCCGGCGGGGCAGCGGGCGGTGCTGACCGACACCGGACCGGGCTGGACGGTCGTCCAGCTCACCGGCGGCGACCGGCGCCGGGCCGCCCTGATCCGCGCGGGCGGCGCGCCGCGCGCGCTGCTCGACCTCGCCGACCCGGTCGAGCACCAGCTGCTCGCGGCCGACTTCGACGGCCGCCGCTGGGCCGCGTTCGCCGTCCTGGAAGGACGGACCCTGGACAGCCCGTGGAGCCTGTACGTGTGGGACGCCGAGACGGGCGCGTCCCGGCGGCTCGCCCGGGCCGACCGGCCGGGCCCCCTCCCCCAGCCGGTCGTCCGCGACGGCACGGTCCACTGGGCGCAGGGCGTCGGCGACGGCAGGGCCACGGTGTACGCGGCCCCGGCGGCCGGCGGCGCCCCGAGGGCCCTGCGTACGGGCGTGTTGGACACGCCGTTCGCCGCGGGCGGGCTGCTCGTGTGGCGGGAGTCGGCGGGTGCCGACACCCGGCTCGCCGCCGTCTCCTTCACGAACGGCCGCACCGCCGCGCTGCCCGGCCCGCTGGCCGCGCTCCGTGACATCCGCTCGGTGGTCTCCGACGGCGGCACCTGGGCCTGGGTGGAGGGCGAGTCCGCGCCCCGGCTGATGGTGTGGCGTCCGGGGGACGCGCGGGCGACGGCGGTCGTGACGACCTCCCCGGCGGTCGACGGCATGGACCAGTTGCGGATCAGCGGCCGTCTGGTCACCTGGCGCACCCCCGAGACCTCGTACGCCCTGGACCTGAACTCGGGCTCGTACGCGCGGATCACTCCGGCGTACGGCTACGCGCAGGCCAGAGGCGGCGCCCTGGCGGTCGCGTACAGCGTGGGCAACGCGAAGAACGCCGACGCCCGACCGGTGATCCAGGTGGTCGACGCGGGCCGGTTGCCCGGGCTGCCGCGCTGTGGCTGAAGCACGCCACCGAGGTTTGAGGGGCGTGTGGTCGGCCAGAAATGGGACATGTCCACACAGGTGTCCGAAGAAGTGCGGGAGGCCCTCCACGAAGGCCGGCCCGTCGTCGCGCTGGAGTCCACGATCATCTCCCACGGCCTGCCGCGCCCGCGCAATCTGACCGTGGCCCGGGAGCTGGAGGCGCTGGTACGGAGCGGGGGCGCCGTGCCCGCGACGATCGCGGTGATCGACGGGGTGGCCCATGTCGGCCTGGACGAGGCCGGGTTGATACGGATCGCGGAGGACCCGACGGTCCGGAAGCTGGGCCACCGCGATCTCGGGCCCGCGCTCGCGACCGGGGCGACCGGCGCGACGACGGTCTCGGCGACCGCGTGGCTCGCGGACGCGGCCGGCATCCGGGTCTTCGCGACCGGCGGGCTCGGCGGGGTGCACCGGGAGTGGACCGACACGCAGGACGAGTCGGCTGATCTGCGGCTGCTCTCCCGGGTCGGGATCACGGTGGTGTGCGCGGGCGTGAAGTCGATCCTCGACGTCCCGGCGACCCTGCAACGCCTGGAGACCCTGGGCGTGACGGTGGTCGGGTACGGGACGGAGCACTTCCCCGGGTTCTATCTGGCCTCCTCCGGGGAGCCGGTCGACTGGACGCTCCGGACACCCGAGGAGGTGGCGGGGGTGATACGGGCGAAGGACGGGCTCGGCGAGCCGTACGCGGCGCTGATCGTCGCCAACCCGGTCCCGGTGGCCGAGCAGTTGGATCCGGCGCTGCACGACCGGGTCCTCGCCCAGGGCCTCGCGGCGGCGAAGGAGAAGGGGATCGGCGGCCAGGCCGTGACCCCGTTTCTGCTGGAGTATCTGATGGTGCACACGGACGGGGCGTCCCTGGAGGCGAACCTGGCGGCGGTGCGCGGCAATGTGCGGCTCGGGGCGCGGATCGCCGCCGCGTACGCCGGCGTCGGCGCATGAGCGGTCTCCTCGTCGTCGGTGACGTGGTCACCGACATCGTGGCCCGGCACCGGACGCCGCTCGCTCCGGCGACCGACACGGCCGCCGAGATCCGTCGACTGCCGGGCGGAGCCGGGGCCAACGCGGCCTGCTGGGCGGCGCGTTCCGGCTGCGCGTCGGTGACCCTGCTCGGCCGGGTCGGCGCGGACGAGGCCGTGTGGCACGAGGGGGCGCTGCGCCGGGCGGGCGTGCGGCCGATGCTGGTCACGGACGGCGAGGTCGGTACGGCGACGGTGATATCCCTGGTCGACGCGGGCGCCGAGCGCACGTTCCTGACCGACAGCGGCGCGGCGCTGCGCATCTCCCCCGCCGACTGGTCCGACGCGTTCCTCGACGGAGCGGCGCGCCTTCATCTGTCGGGGTATCTCTTCTTCGCCGATTCGAGCCGTGCCGCCGCGCTGCGGGCGATGAGCGGCGCGCGGCAGGCGGGGATCCCGGTGAGCGTGGACCCGGCGTCCGCGGGGTTCCTGAAGCAGCTGGGCGTGGAGCGGTTCCTCGCCGGCGCGCGAGGCGCGGAGGCGCTGTTCCCGAACGCCGACGAGGCCCTGTTGCTCACCGGATGCGCCGATCCCGCCGAGGCTGCGGAGACCCTGAGCCGTACGTTCCCGCTGGTCGCGGTCACCCTCGGGGCCGGGGGCACGCTGGTCGCCGAGGCGGGCGCGGTCACGGGGCGCGTTCCGGCCCCGGACGTACGGCCGGTGGACTCCACGGGCGCGGGCGACGCCTTCACCGGGGCGTTCCTCGCGGCCCGGCTGGCGGGCGCGGACGCCCTGGAGGCGGCCGAGGCGGGCTGCCGGGCGGGCGCGGAGGCCGTGACGGTGGTGGGCGGGCGCCCGCCGTCGACGCGGCCCTAGGAGGTGTCTCGTGCCAGGCGACGCGCGCCCGGCGTGATCGGCGAGACACCCCTAGGGCAGGCCGGTCCAGGCGGGGTGGCGGGGGTCGTCGGCGCGGACGACCACGTCGGCGGCGTCGGACGGGCCGACCTCGTTCTCGTACCGCTCGAAGGCGGGCAGGGTCCAGGGCTCCTCGGTGCGGCGCGCGAGGGCGCCGGGCGAGAGCCGCAGATGTGCGGTCGTGTCGAAGGGGAACCAGTGCCCGAGGAGGAACGGCCCGTGCACCACGAGGACTCCGCCCGGCGGGAGTTCCGTGTAGGGGCTGCGGGTGGCGCGGTCGGTGACGGGATCCCACAGGTCGGGCAGGACGCGCCCGGTGCCGCCCGCCTCCAGCGGCCCGAACACCTCGCGCCAGAGCGCCCCGGTGTCGAACCAGCCGCCGTAGTACGAGTCGGGGTCCTGCTTCCCGTACTCGTAACGGAGCGACGCGGGCCGCAGGAACCCTCCCGTGCCGACGACGAGCACGGACCGGCCGCGCAGCCGCAACGCCTCGGCGATCCGCTCGGCGGTCTCCCCGGTCGGCGCCGCGGGCGCCCCGTCGATGCCGACCTTCAGCCAGGCGCTCCCGTCACCGGGCGTCGCGCCGTCGATGTGCGCGGCAAGGGCCTCGGAAAGGCGCTCCCAGGTGATCGCTTCGAATCGCACGGGCTTGACCTTGTCATTGGCGTCAGGGTTCGAGCATCGAGTCTATGGACAGCGCAGAGCCGCAGAGGATCATTGTCGTCACCGGAGCGGGCACCGGCATCGGCCGGGCCACCGCCCGGGCGTTCGCCGACGCCGGCGCCGGCGTCGTCGCCGTGGGCCGCAGGCCGGGTCCGCTGGCGGAGACCGCCGAGGGGGTGCCGGGGATCCGGCCGCTGGTCGCCGACATCACGGCCGAGGGCGCGGCCGAGCGGATCGTACGGTCGGTGCTCAACGCACACGGGCGCCTTGACGTCCTCGTCAACAACGCGGGCATCGCCACCGGCGGCCCGCTCGGGACGCTCGACCGGTCAGTCGTCGGGCCGCTCGTCGAGACCAATCTCGTCGCCCCGGTCCTGCTGACCCAGGCCGCCGTGCCCGCACTCGAGGCGACCGGGGGTGTGGTCGTCAACGTGACGACGACGGTCGGTCAGCGTGGCTGGCCGAACAACTCCGTCTATCCGGCGACCAAGAGCGCCCTGGAGACGCTCACCCGCTGCTGGGCCGTGGAGCTCGCCCCGCGCGGCATCCGGGTGGTCGCCGTGGCGCCCGGCGCGATCGAGACGCCGATCGCCGACCACATGGGGTTGACTCCCGAGCGGCGCGCGGCGGTCCGGGCGTGGCAGATCGCGCGGACGCCGCTCGGGCGGGTCGGGCTTCCGGAGGAGGTGGCCTGGGCGATCACCCGGCTCGCCTCGCCCGAGGCCGCGTTCCTGACGGGGACGGTCCTGCCCGTCGACGGGGGTGCGCTGGTCGCGTGATACGACTGCGCGGGGAGGTGGGTCCTTGCGCATCGGTGAACTGGCCCGGAGGACGGGGGCGACGGCCCGGGCGCTCCGCCACTACGAGCAGGCCGGGTTGATCACGTCGGTCCGTGCGGCGAACGGATACCGGATCTACGACACGACCGTGGTGGCTCGGGTGTCCAATATCCGCTATCTCCTGGACGCGGGGCTGACCTTGGAGGACGTGGCCGCGTTCAGCGCCTGCCTCGACGGCGACATGCCGGCCGCGCCGCCGTCCGCCCGCGGGCTCGACATCGCCCGCGAGCGGCTGGCCGTCCTGGAGGCCCGGATCGCGGCGCAGACCGCGGCCCGGGACCGGCTGGCCGCCGCCCTGGCGGCACACTCCTAGCGCAGCGCGCAGTCCGGTGCTTCCGCCTCGATCGCGAGCGGTGCGCCCTGGGGCAGCAGGCAGGTCATGTAGAGCACGACGGGCTCGGTGCCGAAGTTGTGTCCGATGTGCCGGTTCCGGCGGCCCGCGGGTTCGACGAACGCCTCGCCCGCGGACAGGGTCTCGACGGAGCAGTCGTGCAGGACGCGGGTCAGCGTGCCCGACTGGACGACGGCGATGATCTGGCCGGGGTGGTGGTGCCAGCCGGTGGAGTCGCCCGGGGCAAGGGTGACGGTCCGGAAGACGACGTCCGTCCGGCCCTTGGGCGGCTTGATCCGGAGCGTCCCGGCGGAGGTTCCCTTCGCGAGCGTGGAGCGGGCCTCGCGCATGCCCGCCCGCTCGACCACCAGGGCCTCACCGGCCTGTGTCCCCCGGTCGGTGCGGACGTCGATCCCCATGGAGCAGCCCCTCCCGCTTCCCCGCGCGGCTCTCGCTTCATGGCCGCAAACAGCCCTACGTTACTCGTAAGGGTGATGAGCCGGACGAGGATTGACGATCAGTCGATTGCCGCCGGCAGGAGTAGATCCCGCAGTTCACCGGCGAGAACGCCGTCTCCGGTCACCTCGATCCGGCCGTCCCGTACTGCCCGGGCAAGCGTCGCCTCCCCGCCCGCCAGGGCCCGGCAGGTCGCGGAGTCCGTCCGCAGCACCAGGTCGGCGGGATCGGCCGGCGGTCCGTCTCCGTACGCGGGCGGCCCGTCGCCCCCGACCCGTACATGGAACGTGCCCTCGTCCAGGGTCACTTGGACGACCCCCTCCACCACGCCCTCCAGGGCGCCGATCAGCGGGACGGCGAACCAGTGGGCGCGTACGGCGTCGGTCGGGCGGGGCTCCTCCAGGGCGGGTGCGCCCCACTGCGCCAGGGCCCGCAGGACGGGGAGCAGTTCGCGGCCGCGCGCCGTGAGCTCGTACACGTACGCGGAGACGGGCGCGGGCAGGCGGCGGCGGGTGACGAGTTCGGCGCCCTCCATGTCCTTGAGGCGGCCGGCCAGCATGTCCGTACTGACTCCGGGGAGGTCGGCGTGCAGGTCCGTGTAGCGGCGCGGCCCGGCGAGGAGTTCACGGACGATCAGCAGTGTCCAGCGGTCGCCCACGACGTCGAGGGCACGGGCGGCGGCGCAGTACTGGTCATAGCTTCGACGACGTGGCATGCGACGCAGTCTAGACAAGTTGTTGGACTTTCCAAGCTCGAACTTGGTAAAACCAAGCAGCACCATTACGTCTGGGGAGGTCGTCGCATGGAGTTCCGGCAGTCGAGCAAGCTGAGCGAGGTCTGCTACGAGATCCGGGGCCCGGTCATCGAGCACGCCAACGCCCTGGAGGAGGCGGGCCACAGCGTCCTGCGCCTCAACACCGGCAACCCCGCGCTCTTCGGGTTCGAGGCGCCCGAGGAGATCGTCCAGGACATGATCCGGATGCTCCCGAAGGCCCACGGCTACACGGACTCCCGCGGCATCCTCTCCGCCCGGCGCGCGGTCGCCCAGCGCTACCAGGCGATGGGCCTGCCGGAGGTCGACGTCGACGACGTGTTCCTCGGCAACGGCGTCTCCGAGCTGGTCTCCATGGCCGTCCAGGCGCTCCTGGAGGACGGCGACGAGGTGCTGATCCCCGCCCCCGACTTCCCCCTGTGGACGGCGGTGACCACCCTCGCGGGCGGCAAGGCGGTGCACTACCTCTGCGACGAGTCGGCCGACTGGTACCCGGACCTGGACGACATGGCCGCGAAGATCACCGACCGCACCCGCGCCGTCGTGATCATCAACCCCAACAACCCCACAGGCGCGGTGTATCCGCGCGAGATCGTCGAAGGCATCCTCGACCTCGCCCGCCGCCACGGACTGATGGTCTTCGCCGACGAGATCTACGACCAGATCGTCTACGACGAGGCCGTGCACTACCCGGCCGCCTCCCTCGCCCCCGATCTCGTCGTCCTCACCTTCGGCGGACTCTCCAAGACCTACCGGGTCGCCGGCTTCCGTTCCGGCTGGCTGGTCGTCAGCGGACCGCAGCAGCACGCCAAGAGCTATCTGGAGGGCCTGACCATGCTGGCCTCCATGCGGCTGTGCCCGAACGCCCCCGCCCAGTACGCCATCCAGGCCGCGCTCGGCGGCCGGCAGTCGATCCACGAGCTCACCGCCCCGGGCGGCAGGCTCCACGAGCAGCGCGACAAGGCGTGGGAGAAGCTCAACGAGATCCCCGGCGTCTCCTGCGTGAAGCCGAAGGGCGCGCTCTACGCCTTCCCGCGCCTCGACCCGAAGGTGCACAGGATCCACGACGACGAGAAGTTCGTCCTCGACCTGCTGCTGCGCGAGAAGATCCAGGTCGTACAGGGCACCGGCTTCAACTGGCCCCGCCCGGATCACTTCCGCATCCTGACCCTGCCGTACGCCGACGATCTCGACGCGGCGATCAGCCGCATCGGCCGCTTCCTGAGCGGCTACCGGCAGTAGAAGGGAAGTCGGGGCGAATCAGGCGGAGATTCGGGGGGAAAAACGGAGCGGGTCCGAGGGCGTAGCCGGCCCCCGGACCCTGTTCGATGCCGCTCACATCACACGCCGGCACACTTGAGAACCCGGGTCAGTCGTCATTGCGTCGCGTCCTGCCGTTGGACCACGGCCGATCGAGCTCGGCCGACCAGATTCGAACTGGCATTTCGACGCACCAGGGCCCGGGCCCGGTCGATCCGGCGATGAGCGACGCATACTGAATCTGGAGCAATAGTCTGAGTTTGAACGCGACCCTTCTCAGAAGGGCCGCGCATTCACGACAAGGCTCAGCTTCAGCTTTGCGCTCCTCGCGCACCCCGACCGTGTTCTGTGGCCGGGGAGTTCATGGGTTGTCCCGCTACCCGAAGAGGTAGCCGAAGACGGCGTCCCCGACCCGCTGGTCGGTGACCTCGGCGCCGTTCGCCTCCTCACGGGCGAACTTCACCGCCTGCTGGAGCTTCTCCACCCGCTCCAGGAGCTCGTTCACGCGCCGGGCCGGCAGGGCGCCGGAGAACTTCACCGTGGTCCAGTAACCGACCGGCACGTCCTCGAAGTACACCTCGACCTGCGCCGGGTGCTTGTCGGTCGCCTCCGCCTTGACGTGGTTGCGCGGCACCTTCTTCGTCCGCACCGTGCGGACGACCTCGGTCTTCCACGCATCGGTCGACGGGTCCTGCGTCCACGACTCGGCCGCGTCGAGGACGGGCAGCTTGCGGACGAAGGTGTGGATGTCCGTCAGCTGCTTCTCCAGGAACAGGAGGTACGCGACGGGCACCTGGCTCACCAGCACACGTCCGTCGACGGTGACGTCGGCGCGCGCCTCGCAGTTGGCCCAGTCCTTGGTGGCGGTCACATCGAAGAGCCGCGTCAGCGCCCGCGCGGTGTCGCGCAGCACGTCCTCGGCCTTCACCTGCACCAGCGTGGACTCGGGCGGAAGCTGCTCGCCCTCCTCGTCCTTCGGCTGGTAGGTACGGGAGATGCCGGCGAGCAACGCGGGCTTCTGCAGCCCGTGGTGTGCCGCCGTCAGGTCCTGCTGCGCCCTGGACTTGACGCCCTTCTCCACTGCGATGATCTGATTGAGTTTCGTTGCCACGCGACAGACCCTAGAGGGTGACGGGGCGTGGAATCGAACGAATATCGACGAGGAGCAACCGGAGCCATGGATACGGCCCTGATCGCCGTGGTGGGCACCCTGCTGGGTGTGATCGCCACCCACTGGTTCCAGAGTCGCGCGGACGAGCGCACGGCCTCGCTGGCCCGGGACGAACAGCTGCGCCAGGAGCGGATCTCGGCGTACAGCGCGTTCGCGGGCGAGGTCGTCGACTACCGGCGCAGCCAGAACGACCGCTGGTTCCGGGCCGCCCAGGACCCCGAGTCGGAGCGGGCGGAGGAGTCGCGCTACGCCTCGTACCGTCAGCGCACCGCCACCCGTCAGGCGCTCTTCCGCGTGCAGCTGGTCTGTGACGACCCCGCCACCCGCGAACTCGCCGAGTCCGCCTTCGAGATGACCAACTGCATGCACGAGGCGCACGACGAGGAGGACCGCGCGCGGCGCTCCCGGGAGGCGAAGGAGGCGCTCGACCGGTTCATCGCGGCGGCCGCGCCCGGAGTTCGCTGAGGCTGAAGCCGAGACCGAGACCGAGGAGGCCGCCGTGGACCTGGTCGCACCCGTCGTCGTCGAACCGCTCAAACGCCGCCGCTGCTCGGAGTGCGCGCAGGGGCCGCTGCAGCGGATGATCGTGGAGTTCAACGCTCCGGTCTGCCTGGACTGCGCCGACCTGGGCCATCTGGTGTTCCTGCGGCGCGGGAACACCGCCCTCACCCGGCGGGCCCGGGAGGGCAGCGCGCTGTGGGCGGTCGTCGTACGGCACAACCGGCGCCGTACCCGGTACGAACGTCAGGGCCTCCTCGTCGAGGAGGCGGCGCTCGCCCGGGCCGAGGCGTCCTGTCTCGCGGACACGGAGGCGCGGTCGCGGCGGCGGGCACGGGACGCGGCCCGCCGTGCGGAGCGGGACGCGGAGGTCACGGCCGCCCTCGAGGCGGAGATCCTGCGGCTCTTCCCGCGCTGTCCGCTGGACCGGGCGGCGGAGATCGCGGCTCACGCCTCCCGCAAGGGCAGTGGCCGGGTGGGGCGTACGGCGGCGGGGCGGGCGCTCGACCGGGGTGCGGTCACGGCCGCGGTGCGGGCCGCCGTACGGCATGTCGACACCGAGTACGACACGCTGCTCATGCGCGGGGTTCCCCGTCACCAGGCCCGGACGAACGTCGCACCCACCATCGAGGCGGTGCTCCGGGCCTGGCGACCCGTGTGAGCCGGGAGGTACCGCGCGGGAGGTCTCAGACCTGGGCGCGCGAGCGGCGGTAGAGGAGCGCGCCGCCGAGCAGCATCGCCGCGGCGGCCGGGGCGGCGTAGCCGACCAGGTCCGAGCCGGTGCTGGCGAGCTCGACGGAGTCGCCCTGCGGGCCGGGCGCGGGGGCCGGGACCTCGGCCTCGTCGTCGACCGGGGAAGGCAGCGGCTTCGGCTCGTCCACCGGCGGCTTCGGCTCCTCGACGGGCGCCTCGGGCTCGCCGGGGCCGTTGACGGCGGTGTTGCCGATGGCCGGGTTGCCGATGCCGACAACGTTGACGGAGTTGCCGCTCACGTTGACGGGGAGGTCGATCGGCAGCTGGATGCCGTTGCCGGAGAGCACGCCGGGCGAGCCCGCCGCGATCCCCTCGGCGGTGGCGCCACCGCCGTTGGACGAGCCGCCCTGGTGGGAACCGCCTCCGGGGTGGCCGCCTCCGGGGTGGCCGCCGCTGCGCGGGGTGCCGGGCTGGTCCTTGTGGTGGCGGCCGCCGCCGTCGGCGTCCGAGCCGTACCCGTCGGACGGGCTCGTGTTGGCGCAGCGGTTGCCCGCGGCCGGGTTGAGCAGTCCGACGACGTTGACGGTGTTCCCGCAGACGTTGACCGGGACGTGCACCGGCAGCTGGATCGTGTTGCCGGAGCCGACGCCCGGCGAACCGACCGCGGCGCCCTGTGCGCCGGAGTCGGCGTGCGCGGCTCCCGCCGAGAGCGCGAGTGCGCCACCCGTGACCATCAATGTGGCCAGACCACTTCGGCGAATCTGCCTCATGGCTTCCTGCCTTCTGGAGGTGTTCACGGGCATTCGCCCGTACCGCAATTAACGCGACCCTGGCGAGGCCGGATCAGGCCGTTGGCGGGTTTCACTCCATCGAGTGGGAATGACCTCGAACGGACGGGGTAAACGCTGCCGTTCGAACGACAAGCGGCACGCAGCCCGGAGGGTGCGACCGTGGTCAGCGGCCCAGCAGGTCGGTGAGGGCTCCGACCGGGTCGGCGTCGGGGGTGCCGCGCGGCCACCAGTCCTCGCGGTCGGCGTCCGACTCGTAGCCGTACCAGAGTCCGTCGCGGCCGAAGCGGAGTTGGAGCGACCGGGTCGACAGGTGGTTGCGCCAGGGGCGGAACGCCGGGAAGTCGGCGGCGAGCAGGGCGGGTCGGGCCCGGTCGAAGGGGCCGGCGGGCGGGTCCCAGGGCTCTTCGAGGACGCTGAGTCCGGCGATTCCGCCCTGCCGCCAGGCCGCGACGGCGCGGGCCAGGTCGGTGGGGGTGCGGTCGAGGGCGTGCGCCAGGTCGCGGTAGAGCGCGCGGGTGGAGGCGGTGAGCCCGGAGCCGGGGTGGGCGGCGGCCAGCCGGACGGCGTCCTGCCAGGGGGTGAGTTCGGCGACGGGGTCGTGGCCGGTGGCGAGGAAGGCGTGGGCGCGGGCGGCGGCCTCCGTCGCGAGCAGGTCGAGGGCGAGGGGGTCGGGGGCGTGCGGGTCCGGCGGGTAGACGGGCGGGCGGCCCGGCTGGGCGGGCAGAGGGAGCGGCGGCGGCAGCGGGGGCAGGGCGTGGCCCGTCAGCGGGGCGAGGGCGGTGCGGGCCGGGACGGTCGCCATGGGCGGCGCGGTCGCGCTCTTCTCGGCGGCCGAGCGGGCCGCGTTGCGGTGGGTGAGGGCGGCCAGGATCTCCTGCTCGCCGCGCCCCCGCATCAGGAAGAGGACGAAGGGGTCCTCGTCGAGGAGCCGGGCCGACTGGTAGCAGAGGGCGGCGGCGTGCTTGCAGGGGAAACCGTCGTCCGGGCAGGAGCAGTCGGGGACGAGGTCGCCGGGCGCGGGCAGCAGACCGGTGACGGCCTCCAGGGCGTGCGGGACGTCCTTGTCGAGCAGGGCGGCGATGTGGTCGGGGCGGGCGGCGACCTCGTCCAGGAACCGCTCCCAGCCGTCGTCGCCGAGGGTCCGCAGCCGGATCTCGGTGCGGTACGGGCGGGGGCGGGAGCCGTGGACGTACGCGACGACCCGGCCGGGGGTGACCGTGATCGCGTCGACGTGGCCGCGCCCCGCGTACGCCTTGCCCCGGGCCAGCCGTGCCGGGTCGAGGGCGGTGTCCTCCAGGGCCTCCACCCAGGCGTTGCCCCACCAGGTGGCGGCGAACCGGCCGTCGGGTGCCTCGCGCGGCGCGAGGGCGGGGAACGTACGGCGCAGGTCGTCGTGGCGCGGGCCCCCGAACCTTCCGGCCCCGGACCCGGACCCGGTTCCGGTTCCGGTTCCGGGGCGGCGGGCGACGCCGGCGCGCGGCGAGGAGCTGGAGCGGCGGTTCATGACGGCCTCCTCAGGGACACGAGGTCGGCCAGCTCGCGGTCGGTCAGCTCGGTCAGGGCGGCCTCTCCGGAGCCGAGGACGGCGTCGGCCAGGGCGCGCTTGGCGCGGAGCATCTCGGCGATGGTGTCCTCCACCGTGCCTTCGGCGATCAGGCGGTGGACCTGCACCGGCTGGGTCTGGCCGATCCGGTAGGCGCGGTCGGTGGCCTGCTCCTCGACGGCCGGGTTCCACCAGCGGTCGAAGTGGACGACGTGCCCGGCCCGGGTGAGGTTGAGGCCGGTGCCCGCCGCCTTCAGCGACAGCAGGAAGACGGGCACGTCACCGGATTGGAAGCGGTCGACCATGCGCTCGCGCTCGGCCACGGGCGTTCCGCCGTGGAGCAGTTGGGCCGGGATCGCCCGGGCGGCCAGGTGGTCGGCGAGCAGCCGGGCCATGGTGACGTACTGGGTGAAGACGAGCACGGAGCCGCCCTCGGCCAGGATCGTGTCCAGGAGCTCGTCGAGCAGGGCGAGTTTGCCGGAGCGGCCGGCGAGCCTGGCCGTGCCGCCGCCCTTGGCCGTCTGCTCCTTGAGGTACTGCGCGGGGTGGTTGCAGATCTGCTTGAGCGAGGTGAGCAGCTTCATGACGAGCCCGCGGCGGGCGATGCCCTCGGCGCCCTCGATCTGCGCCATGGTCTCGCGGACCACCGCCTCGTAGAGCGAGACCTGCTCGCGGGTGAGGGCCACGGGGTGGTCGGACTCGGTCTTCGGCGGCAGCTCGGGGACGATGCCGGGGTCGGACTTGCGGCGGCGCAGCAGGAAGGGCCTGACCATGCGGGCGAGGCGGTCGACGGCCTCCTGGTGCTCGATCTCCTCGTTGTTCTCGACGGCGCGCGCGTGGCGGGAGCGGAAGGCCTTGAGGGGGCCGAGGAGGCCGGGGGTGGTCCAGTCGAGCAGGGCCCACAGCTCGGAGAGGTTGTTCTCCACGGGCGTGCCGGTGAGGGCGACGCGGGCGGCCGTGGGGATGGTCCGCAGCGCCTTGGCCGTGGCGGAGAAGGGGTTCTTGACGTGCTGGGCCTCGTCGGCGACGACCATCCCCCACTCCTGTTCGGCCAGCTGGGGGGCGCTGGTGCGGAGCGTGCCGTAGGTGGTGAGGACGAAGCCCGCAGGGCCGGAGTCCGGGGTGACTCCGTCGAGGGAGCGGTCGGCGCCGTGGAAGCGGCGCACGGGGACTCCGGGGGCGAAGCGCTCGATCTCCCGCTGCCAGTTGCCCAGCAGGGAGGCGGGGCAGACGACGAGGGTGGGGGCGCGGCGGGCCCGGCGCAGGTGGAGGGCGATGAGGGTGACGGTCTTGCCGAGCCCCATGTCGTCGGCGAGGCAGCCGCCGAGTCCGAGCGAGGTCATGAGATCGAGCCAGGCCAGGCCGCGCAGTTGGTAGTCGCGCAGGGTGGCGTCGAGCCCGGCGGGCGCCTCGATCTCCTCGGGTCCGGCGACGAGCCGGTCCCGGAGCGTCGCGAGGGCGCCGACGGGCACGGCGCGGACGGTCTCGCCGTCCACCTCGGCGGTGCCGCTGAGGGCGACCGCGAGGGCGTCGACGGGCTCCAGCAGGCCGAGTTCGCGCTTGCGGGCCTTGCGGACCAGGTCGGGGTCGACGACCACCCACTGGTCGCGCAGCCGCACGATGGGCCGGTGGGACTCGGCGAGCGCGTCCATCTCGCGCTCGGTGAGCGGGTCGCCGTCGAGCGCCAACTGCCAGTTGAAGCGGAGCAGTTCCTCGCTGTCGAAGAACGCCGTGCCGTCGGTGGCGGAGCCCGGGGCGGCCAGGGGCGGGCGGACGACGGCGGAGGCGCTGAGCGAGCGGGCCAGTTCGCGGGGCCAGTGGACGGCCACCCCGGCGTCGGCGAGGCGGGCGGCGGCGGGGCCGAGCAGCTCGTACAGCTCGTCCTCGGTGACGGCGAGGACATCGGGGACGTCGCGCTCCAGGAGCCGGCCGAGCGGTGGCCAGACGCGGGCCGCGCGGCGCAGTGCGAGGACGGCGTCGATCCGGGCACGGGGCCCGAAGAGCTCGTCGCCGTCGCCCGCCCAGAGGGCAGCGGCGTCGATGACGAGGGTGGGGTCGGCCAGGCTGTGGACCTGGAGCAGGGCCGCGGCGGCCTGCCGCTCGTCACCGCCGTCCTCGGCGACGTCGAAGAGCTCGTACCCGGAGAGGTCGAGCCGGAGCGAGACCCGGACCCCTGCGTCCATGCCGGCGGCGGCCTCGGCCGCCCAGGCACGCGCGCGGGGCAGGTGCTGGGCGGCGCGCGCGGCGAACGGCGCCCCGGCGGCGTGGGCGGCGGCGGGCGTACGGGGCAGGGTGTCGGCGACCGCGTCGAGGAAGGCCCGCACCAACGCCTCCGGCTCGGGCAGCTGGAGCGGGGTGCGGCCGGGCACGGGCACCGCGTGGGCTTCGTGGGGCATGGCGGCGGCGACGGCCCTCAGATGCGCGATGTCGTCGGCGTCCAGCGGCCCCGCCCGCCAGGCGTCGAGGTCGTCGGCGGTGAGCCCCGGCAGCAGCCTGCCCCTGGCGGCGAGGTGCAGGGCGTGCAGGGCGGCGGCGCCCCAGCAGGCCGCCGCGGGGTGCGCGCCCGGCCAGTGGCGGGCGGCGACCAGCTCGGGGAGGGCCTCGGCGACGCCGAGGGTGACGGCGGGGACCGTACGGCTGCGGACTCCGGCGCCGTATCGCCGTACGACGGTGAGCTCGGTCGGCTCCGCACCCGCGACGACGGGCAGCGGACCGCCGTCCGGGGACCAGAAGGCGACCCGCCCCTCCCGGGGCAGCGCGGCCGGGAGGAAGACGGCGGCGCAGGTCTGTGCGCTGTGCTGGGCCACGGTCCCGCTCACCTCCCGTTCCTCGACGGATTCCGACTGGATCTCCGACCTTACGGGTGGGGTCTGACAACGGGCCCTCGCGCCGCTTCGCCCGGGCGGCCCAGCCCCGGATGACAGCCCGGGCGGCAGGCGGCAGGGTGACGGGAACAGGGCTTCTGCCGCCTTCGCCCGACAGACGAGGACCCGCCATGTCCGTACACCGGCGTCTCGGCACCGCTGCCGGGACCGCGCTCCTGACGCTCGCCGTCGCGGGCTGTTCCGGCCTCGGCCGCACCGCGGTGGGCCCCGTCACCTACGAGACCGAGCGCGAGGTCGTGATCTCCGTGACGAGCCCGTCGGTGAAGGGCTGCCACCGCCTCCTGGCGCCGTCCGGCGTGACGGCGATCGAGAACGGCACGCTCATCGACGTCAAGGCGTACCGGAACGGCACCTGCCAGGGCGACTACATCTACATCCCCACCAACACGAGCAACAGGATCGCGCCGGACAGCCTCCCGTGGCGCAGCTACAGCTTCGTCCACTAGCCGCGCCCCTGCGTGCGGGCCTGCTCAGCGGGGCGTGGGGCGGGCTCTGACCCAGGTGCCGTCGTCCGTCAGATAGGCGTCCACGGCGAGCCCGGCCTCGCCCAGACACCGTTCGAATTCCGCCTTGCTCAGGGGGCGCGAACGGAAGGTCTGGGTCCAGCGCAGGTCCGGGAAGACGTACTCGGCGACGACCGAGTTGACGCCGTCGCCGACCGGGTCCGCGGAGAGGATCCGTACCGTGCAACCGCTCGGGTCCTGGCGTTCGCGCGGCACGTTCCGGTGCCAGTCCTCGCCCTCACGCTGGATCAGAACGCAGCCGTCGTCCCGCACATGGTCCCTGCAGGTCTCGAGGAACGCCTGGCGCTCGCTGTGCTCGGCCGTGTGCACCAGGTACGAGGCGAGCATCACCACGTCGAACCGCCGTGCCAGGTCCAGCGATTCGATCGGGCCGCACACCGTCTCGGCGCCCGGCACGCGCTCCCGTACCGCTTCGAGCATCTCCTCCGACTCGTCCACCGCCGTCACGGCGAAGCCGCGCTCGACCAGAGGCTCCGTCACCCGCCCCGCTCCACAACCCAGTTCGAGCAGCGAGGCGCCCGGCGGCACGGCCGACTCGATCACATCGGGCTCGATCCCGACCCCCAGACGCAGATACACGTCGACGGCGCAGCCGTCCGGGGTGATGGCTCCGGGCCCTGTCCCTTGGTGTCCCTCACGCATCCGTACGCTCATGCCCGGGAGAACGAAAGGGCTCGGAGAGCCGTTCCCTCCCGGCGCTCCGGAGGCCGCACACCCCTCGTTCGAGTGATGTTCGCCCACGCGCGCCGGGGGTAGACCCTCTGTAGGAGATGCGACCGCCATGCGTACGGGCAGTGAGCCGGCGACCGCACGCAGTGCGCTGCGGTTGCGGTTCTGGCTGAGTCTGTGGGGTCTGCTCTGGGCCGCCTTCGGCACGACGGTGTTCGCCCTGATCGGCAGGCCGGGGTGGGCGGCGGCCTGCGGCGTGCTGTTCCTGGTGGCCGCTGTCGACATGTCGATGGTGCTGCACCACCTGCATCAGGGGCCGCACTGGCAGCCCGGACGCGACATCCCCCCGTACGAACCCGACCACGGCGGCACGGGCCGCCGCTGAGAGTCGGCCGACGAACCCTCGCCGCCGAGCCGATCCCCCTGAGAGCGCCGAGCCGTCAGCTGTCCGCGTCGAAGCGGGCCGCCCGGAGGTACTCGGGCTTGGGGTCGAGCGCGGCCGCGAGCCGGAAGTGCCGGGTGGCCTGATCGGGCCGACCCGAGCGCTGGAACGTGCGGGCCAGGGCGAAGTGCGCGAACGCGTTGTCCGGCTCGCGCTCCAGGACCAGCTCGAACTCCAGCTCCGCGGGCCGCAGTTGCGCGGCGGCGAAGAAGGCGCGGGCGCGCAGCAGCCGCGCCGCGGTGTTCTCGGGGTGGGCGGCGATCACCGAGTCGAGCAGTTTCACGGCACCGCGGGGGTCCCGCGCGGCCAGCAGGTGCTCGGCTGCGCGGAAGTCGATGACGTGGGTCTCGGGGTTCCTCTCGGCCACGGTGGCATCCTTCCCTTTGCTCCGGCGGTTCAACATCGGGTGCTGCGGGGCTATTCCACGCCTGCGCGATCCCTACCCAGCCGGAGGCGCGGCCGATCGGCGCGGACGCCCCCGCTTTGAACCGGGCTACGCCTTCCCTTCGGCCGCCCGCCGGGTCAGCTGCTCCCAGACCGCGCGCACCTGGGGTTCCAGCGCCTCCAGCGGCCCGTCGTTGTCGATGAGGAGGTCGGCGATCGCCCGGCGCTGCTCGCGCGTGGCCTGGGCGGCCATCCTGGCGCGCGCCTCGGGCTCGGCCATGCCCCGCAGCCGTACCAGCCGGTCGAGCTGGGTCTCGGCGGACGCGTCCACGACCACGACCAGGTCGTAGAGGGGCGCGAGGGCGTTCTCGGTGAGGAGGGGGACGTCGTGGACGACGACGTCGTCCGGCCCGGCCGCGCTCTCCAGCTCGGCCGAGCGGGCGCCGACGAGGGGGTGGACGATCCCGTTCAGGGTGGCCAGGCGGTCGGTGTCGGCGAAGACGATGGAGCCGAGCTTCGGGCGGTCGAGCGTGCCCTGCTCGGTCAGGATCTCCGGCCCGAACGCCGCCACGACGGCCGCGAGCCCGGGGGTCCCGGGCTCGACGACCTCGCGCGCGATCTTGTCGGCGTCGATCAGCACGGCCCCGTACGAGACGAGGAGCCGCGACACTGCACTCTTGCCGGCGCCGATACCGCCGGTCAGGCCCACCTTCAGCATGAGCGGCAGCCTATGACCCCCGCTCCGGCCGCTACGCGTCGCCCTCCCGCTCGGCGAGGAAGCGCTCGAACTCGCGGCCCAGTTCGTCCGCCGACGGCAGATCGACGGGCTCCGCGACCAGGCTGCCCCGGGTCTCGGCGCCGGCGACCGCGTCGTACTGGTGCTCAAGGCCCTGGACCAGGGCCGTCAGCTCGTCGTCGCCCTCGCCGATCTGGCGCTCGATCTCGGTCTGGGTGCGCCGGGCCTCGGTGCGCAGCGTGTGGGCGACCCCGGGCAGGACGAGACCGGTGGCGCCGGTGATGGCTTCCAGCGCGGTCAGCGCGGCGTCGGGGTACGAGGACCGGGCGACGTAGTGCGGGACGTGCGCCGCGACGCCGAGGGTGTCGTGGCCGGACTCGGTGAGCCGGAACTCGATGAGCGATTCGGCGCTGCCGGGCACCTGTGCCTCGTCGAAGGGGCTCTTGTGGCCGGGCATGAGGTCCGTGCGGTTGCCGTGCGGGGTGAGGCCGACGGGGCGGGTGTGCGGGACGCCCATGGGGATGCCGTGGAAGTTGACCGAGAGCCGTACGCCGAGCCGTTCGACGATCTGGCGGACGGCGACGGCGAAGCGCTCCCACTCGACGTCCGGCTCGGGGCCGGAGAGCAGCAGGAAGGGCGCGCCGGTGGCGTCCTGGACGAGGCGGACCTCGATGGCGGGCGTTTCGTACGCCGTCCAGCGGTCGCGCCGGAAGGTGAGCAGCGGCCGACGGGCTCGGTAGTCCACGAGCCGGTCGTGGTCGAAGCGGGCCACCACTTGGTGGGGCAGCGTGTCGAGCAGTCGGTCGACGATCTGCTCGCCGGCCTCTCCCGCGTCGATGTAGCCGTCGAAGTGGTAGAGCATGACCAACCCGGCCGACTCCTGCGCCAGGGCCACGTCCACCACGGCCAGGCCCTTCTGGTCCCATTCGTACAAATCCTGGGGATCAAGCACGATTACCGCTCCTCCTCGCGTTCCTAGGAAAGAACGCTCCCCGGCCCACGAGCATTCCCCGAGTCCCGGTTTTCGTGAGCGGAGTGTCAGCGCGCGAGCACGCGCACGCGCCCCCGGCGCGATCACGGGGGCGCCCCGGAAACGACGGAGGCCCGCTCCCCCCGAAGGGGAGCGGGCCTCGTCGTTGGCTAGCTAGTGCCTAGCAGTACCGGAGCTGATTCAGCTCTGGCCGCCGGCCAGCTTCTCGCGCAGGGCAGCCAGGGCCTCGTCCGACGCCAGGGCGCCGGAGTTGTCGTCCGACTCCGAGGAGTACGAACCACCGGAGACGCCCGCCGGGGCACCGGCCGGAGCGGCGGCGCCACCCTCGGCAGCGGCGGCCTCGTCGGCCTCGCGGGACTTGATGACCTGAGCCTGGTGCTGCTCGAAGCGCTGCTGCGCCTCGGCGTACTGGGTCTCCCAGGCCTCGCGCTGGGTCTCGTAGCCCTCGAGCCAGTCGTTGGTCTCGGGGTCGAAGCCCTCGGGGTAGATGTAGTTGCCCTGGTCGTCGTAGGACGCGGCCATGCCGTACAGGGTCGGGTCGAACTCGACCGACGCCGGGTCGGCACCGAAGGACTCGTTGGCCTGCTTCAGGGACAGCGAGATCCGGCGACGCTCGAGGTCGATGTCGATGACCTTGACGAAGATCTCGTCGTTGACCTGGACGACCTGCTCCGGGATCTCCACGTGGCGCTCGGCCAGCTCGGAGATGTGGACCAGACCCTCGATGCCCTCGTCCACGCGGACGAACGCACCGAACGGAACCAGCTTGGTGACCTTGCCCGGGACGACCTGACCGATCTGGTGCGTGCGGGCGAACTGCTGCCACGGGTCCTCCTGCGTCGCCTTCAGCGACAGGGAGACACGCTCGCGGTCCATGTCCACGTCGAGAACCTCGACGGTGACTTCCTGGCCGACCTCGACAACCTCGGACGGGTGGTCGATGTGCTTCCAGGACAGCTCGGAGACGTGCACGAGACCGTCGACGCCACCCAGGTCCACGAAGGCACCGAAGTTGACGATCGAGGAGACGACGCCGGAGCGGACCTGACCCTTCTGGAGGGTCGTGAGGAAGGTCTGGCGAACCTCGGACTGGGTCTGCTCCAGCCAGGCACGGCGGGACAGGACCACGTTGTTGCGGTTCTTGTCCAGCTCGATGATCTTCGCCTCGAGCTCCTTGCCCACGTAGGGCTGGAGGTCGCGGACGCGACGCATCTCGACCAGGGAGGCCGGGAGGAAGCCGCGGAGGCCGATGTCGAGGATGAGACCACCCTTGACGACCTCGATGACGGTACCGGTGACGATGCCGTCCTCTTCCTTGATCTTCTCGATGGTGCCCCAGGCGCGCTCGTACTGGGCACGCTTCTTCGAGAGGATCAGGCGGCCTTCCTTGTCCTCCTTCTGGAGAACCAGGGCCTCGATCTCGTCGCCGACCTTGACGACCTCGTTCGGGTCGACGTCGTGCTTGATCGAGAGCTCGCGGCTCGGGATGACACCTTCGGTCTTGTAACCGATGTCGAGCAGGACCTCGTCCCGGTCGACCTTCACGATGACGCCGTCGACGATGTCGCCGTCGTTGAAGTACTTGATCGTCTCGTCGATCGCGGCGAGGAAGGCTTCCTCGTTACCGATGTCGTTGACCGCAACCTGCGGGGTGGTGGCGGTGGTCTCGGTGCTGCTCGTCATGTGGGAAAGGGCTCCGGTTACGGACAGAAAGTCGTAGGTACTGCTACGCCGAGAGCCCGTATCGCACCGAAGAAGCCGGACAGCCTATGAAGCACCATTCCCGATGAAGGGAGGCGCCTCGCGAACCGAGGGGACATACAACCGTGCGAGCGCGGCCTGCTCCGTCTGAGGCGCGCAGGCCCGCAGCGCAACCTTTAGCATACGGGGGCAGCCGGGACGGGTCAATGCGCGAAGCGCGCAGGCGGGGCGGATCGCCGCATACCCGGCACAATTCGATTCTCCCCAGGCCATCGTGGCCCAGGGGGCCGCACGGCGGGGCTGTGCGCAAACTACAACGACGGGCGAGATGAACCAAGAGTACGGACACGAAGTCGACCCCGTGGGCAGCGCCGAAGAGGCCACCGGGGCGGACGGGGCCGACGAGGCGGAGGCGACCCGCCGCGCGGCAGGGGACTCCGAGAGCAGCCGGGCGAGCCGGGGCTGGTGGGACCGGAACGCCGACGAGTACCAGAGCGAGCACGGGGCCTTCCTCGGGGACGACCGGTTCGTCTGGGGACCGGAGGGGCTCGACGAGGCCGAGGCGGGCCTGCTCGGGCCGGCGGAGGGGCTGAAGGGGCTCGACGTCCTGGAGATCGGGGCGGGGGCGGCGCAGTGTTCACGCTGGCTGGCCGCCCGGGGCGCGCGACCGGTGGCCCTCGACCTCTCGCACCGCCAGCTCCAGCACGCGCTGCGGATCGGCGGGGACGTGCCGCTGGTCGAGGCGGACGCGGGCGCGCTGCCGTTCCGCGACGACTCCTTCGACCTGGCGTGTTCGGCGTACGGCGCGGTGCCGTTCGTGGCGGACCCGGTGAAGGTGTTCCGCGAGGTGCGCCGGGTGCTGCGGCCGGGCGGCCGGTGGGTGTTCTCGGTGACGCACCCGATCCGCTGGGCCTTCCCCGACGAGCCAGGCCCCGAGGGCCTGTCGATCGCCGCCTCCTATTTCGACCGCACTCCTTATGTAGAGCAGGACGAGGAGGGCCACGCGGTCTATGTCGAGCACCACCGGACGATCGGCGACCGGGTACGGGACGTGGTGGCCGGCGGCTTCCGGCTGATCGATCTCGTCGAGCCGGAGTGGCCGGCGTGGAACAGCCAGGAGTGGGGCGGCTGGTCCCCGCTGCGGGGGAACCTGATCCCGGGCACGGCGATCTTCGTGTGCGAGCGGGACGGATAGCCCGGACGACCAGCCACGGCGACCCGGATAGCCACCACGGCGACCCGAATAGTCATATGAGCGGACGGGGCCTGTGGACAGCCGGGCCCGTCGTCGGCGGTGACGTACGAAACTGAGTGCGTGATCCGAAACGACGCACTCGACCGTCTCCCCGTCCGCGATGCCGTCCCCGAGCTGCTGACCGCGCTCGAGGAGCGCGGCACGGCGGTGCTGTACGCGCCTCCCGGCACCGGCAAGACCACGCTGGTGCCGCTCGCGCTCGCGGGACTCATAGGGGACGGACCCCGGCGGCGGGTGCTGGTGGCCGAGCCGCGCCGGATGGCGGTGCGGGCGGCCGCCCGGCGGATGGCCTGGCTGCTGGGCCAGGAGGTCGGCGAGGCCGTCGGCTTCTCGGTGCGCGGCGAACGCCGGGCCGGTCCCGCGACCCGCGTCGAGGTCGTGACGACGGGCATCCTCCTCCAGCGCCTGCAACGTGATCCGGAGCTGGCGGGGGTGGACGTGGTGCTGCTCGACGAGTGCCACGAGCGTCATCTCGACGCGGACACGGCGATGGCGTTCCTGGTGGACGTCCGGGCGACGCTGCGGCCGGAGCTGAAGCTGATCGCCGCGTCGGCGACGAGCGACGCCGAGGCCTGGGCGCGGCTCCTCACGGTCCTCGACGACAGCGGTCCCGCGCCCATCGTGTGGGGGAAGGGCGAGGGGCACGGGTATCACGTGCACTTCGCCGCCCCGCCGGCCGGGATCAGGCCCTCCCACGGCACCTGGGTGGATCCCGCCCTCCTGCGCCATGTCGCGGCGACGGTCCGGCTGGCCTGCGAGTGGCACACGGGCGACGTCCTCTGCTTCCTGCCCGGTACGGGTGAGATCGCGCGGACGGCGGGGATGCTGGCCGACCTGGACGCCGAGGTGCTCCAGCTGCACGGGCGGGCCCCGGCGGCGGTGCAGGACGCGGTCCTGAAGGGGGCGGAGCCCGGCGGGCGGCGCCGGGTGATCCTCGCGACCTCCGTGGCGGAGTCGAGCCTGACGGTCCCGGGGGTGCGGATCGTCGTGGACTCGGGGCTTGCCAGGGAGCCGCGGACGGACCACGCCCGGGGCCTCGGCTCCCTGGCGACGGTGCCGGTGTCGATCGCGAGCGCGACCCAGCGCTCGGGCCGCTCCGGTCGGGAGGCCTTCGGTGCCGTCTACCGCTGCTGGGCGGAGGCGGACGACGGGCGCCGGGCCCGCTTCCCCTCCCCCGAGATCCAGATCGCCGACCTTGCCTCGTTCGCCCTGCGGGCGTCGTGCTGGGGCGACCCGTCGGCGGAGGGCCTCGCCCTCCTGGACGCACCGCCGGCCGGGGCGCTGACGGCGGCCCGTTCCGTCCTGACGGCGATCGGCGCGGTCGACGAGGACGGCCGGGCCACGGAGCGGGGCGTGCGGATGTCCCGGCTCGGGGTGCACCCCCGGCTGGCCCGGGCTCTCCTGGACGGCGCGCCCGAGGTCGGGGCGCGACGGGCGGCCGAGGTGGTCGCCCTGCTGAGCGAGGAGCCGCCCCGGGAGTACGGGGACGACCTGGCGGCCGCCTGGCGCGCCGCGCGGCGGGGCGCCGACGGGTACGGGGCGCGCTGGAAGGCGGAGGCGCGGCGCCTCGAACGGGCCGCGGGCGAGGAGGGCCCCGGGGGCGGGGGTGCCGACGAGCGGGGTGCCGGAAGCCCGGCCGGGGGCGGTGCTCTGGCCGGGGGCGGGGAGGACGTGGCGGCCGGGCTTGTGACGGCGTACGCGTTTCCGGAGCGGGTGGCGCGGGCGCGGGAGGGGAGCGGGTTCCTGATGGTGTCGGGGACGGGTGCCGAGCTCGCCGAGGGCTCGGGGCTCGGGCGGGCGCCGTGGCTGGCCGTCGCCGTGGCGGACCGGACCGCGCGGAGCGCCAGCGCCCGGGTGCGGCTCGCGGCCGTGGTGGACGAGGACGTGGCCCGGGCGGCCGCCGGGCATCTGCTCGCTTCCGGCGAGGAGGTGCATTGGGAGGACGGAGACGTGGTCGCCCGGTCGGTGTCCCGGCTGGGCGCCGTCGAGCTGGCCGCTCGCCCGCTCAGGGAGACGGCCGACCCGGTGCTCGTGCGGGCGGCGCTCCTGGACGGGCTGGGGCGGGAGGGGCTCGGGCTGTTGCGGTGGAGCCGTGAGGCGCAGGAGCTGAGACAGCGGCTCGGCTTTCTCCGCCGGGTGCTGGGTGATCCGTGGCCGGAGGTCTCGGAGGAGGCGCTCCTTGACCGCGCGGACGAGTGGCTGGAGCCCGAGCTGTCCCGGGCCCGGCGGCGGGCCGACCTCGGCCGGATCGACGCCGGGCAGGGGCTCACGCGGCTGCTGCCGTGGGCGACGGGCGAGGCGGGGCGGCTCGACGAGCTGGCGCCCGAGCGGATCGAGGTGCCCAGCGGGTCGCGGATACGGGTGGACTACGGCGGCGAACAGCCGGTCCTCGCGGTGAAGTTGCAGGAGATGTTCGGTCTCGCCGAGACACCGAGGGTGGCGGCCGGGACGCCGGTCGTGGTCCATCTCCTCTCCCCCGCGGGACGGCCGGCGGCCGTCACCGCCGACCTGGCCTCGTTCTGGCGCGACGGCTACCGGGCGGTGCGGGCGGAGCTGCGCGGGCGCTATCCGAAGCATCCGTGGCCGGAGGACCCGGCCGGGGCGGAGCCGACCCGGCACACCAGCGCGCGGCTCAGGAGGGAGCGGTAGCGGGGCCGTCCGGGGCGGGGCGCCGGCTGCGCGCCTCCAGCCAGAGGGAGAGGGCGAGCAGAAGGAGGGAGAGGGTGAGGAAGGTCCAGGGCAGATAGGAGGTGACGAGCAGGATGACGGTCCGGTTGGAGTCGACCAGCTCGACGGTGTCGCGGATGTAGTCCTCCCGCATCTTCACGTGGCCGGAGAACGCGGTGACCTTCCAGTCGGTCTTGTCGTTGCGGAGCTCCTCCTCGTGGATCTCCTCGCCGTTGACCGGGGCGCCGGTGACGGGGTCGACCCAGAACATCCGCTTGGTCGTGTACCAGATGGACATGCCCGACTGGCTGATCATCTCGGGGGTGATGCCCTTGACGGGCATCGTCTTCGGCATGGGGACCTTGGTCCAGGGGATGGTCTGCTCGAAGTAGTAGACCTCCATGCCGCGGAAGGTGCGGGTGCCCTTGTAGTGGATGGGGGAGGTGGTGCGGGAGCGGGCGTCGAAGTACTGGTAGTCCCGCTTCTCGGTGAGGAAGGGCCACTTGAACTCGATGCCCTCCCGCCGGACGGCGTCGCCGTCGACCGTGGCGCCGGTGGCGTTGACCGGGTCCTGGGTGTGGGCGTCGAAGACGTAGCGCTCGGGGATCTGGGAGACCATCGTGCCGTCGGGGCCGGTGATGTAGGTGAGGGCGTCCCAGACGACGACGTCGCGGCCGGCGGAGCGTTCGATCCGCTTCGATTCCTCCACGTTGCCCTTGAGGGTCTGGATGATGGTGAGTTTCTCGACCTTCTTGGCCGTGAGGGTCGAGTAGTCGACGAGGGTCGCGGGCTTCGCCTCCAGGACGATCTCCTGGTACTGGTTCGGCGGGATCTTCGCCACGCGGGGGAAGACGTACCAGCGAAGCGTGGGGGCCATCGCGGCGAAGAAGACCGCGAAGGCGAGCAGGACGAGGCTGGCTCGGCGGCGCATGGACGGAGCTCCTCCTACTTTTTGGGGCCGGGGTCGGCGGTGAGGAGGGGCTTGGGCGAGGTGGGCCCGTCGGGCGGCAGGTCGACCGCGGAGACAAGGAGGATCACGAGGAGGACTGGGACCAGCCCGATGGCGGCGGCTACGAGGGCGCGCATGGTCGGCCTCCCGGTGCTCGATCTGATGCGGCGTCAGGGCTGGGGCACCGTAGCAACGCGGGCCCGAGATGAGAACACGTTGCACTCAGAACGCAGAGCGCCGCCCTCTCGTCCGGGTGGACGGGAGGGCGGCGGACCGACCGGCCGTGCGGCGAGGCGCCCGTCGGGGGCGCCTGCCGGGCGGTGACTCAGGTCGTCGGCGAGGAGGACGGGGTCGGGGTCGGCGTCGGCTCGGGCTCCGGGGCCGGGGCGGTGACCTTGAGCTCGACGGTCACGGAGCCGCCGCCGGGCGCCGTGAGCCGGAGCAGGAAGGTGCCGGCCTGGTCGTCCGCGAAGATGTCGGGGAGGGTGAGCAGTCCGAAGGCGTCCGTCTTCAGGCCCGTGAGGGCGCGGACGGGGTTGCCGTCGGCGTCCTTGAAGTACGGGCCCTTGCTGTTCTGCTGCGGGTCCTCCGCCGAGCTGATCATGGTGGCGGTCAGGCCCACCGAGGAGGCGATGGCGCCGTCGAGGGTGGCCTTCACCAGGACGCGGTCGGCGAACCGGGCGCCCGTGGTGGCGGTCAGCTCCGTGGCGTCGCCGCGGACCAGCTTGTCGGCCTGCCGCTCGGTGACGGTCGCCGAGAAGGAGACGGACGCGGTGTTGCGGCCCACGGCCGTGGCCCGGACCGTGAAGGTGCCCGTCTGCTCGCCGGCCCGGACGTTCGGCGCGACGGCCCGGCCGTTGAGGCCGGTGAGGACGGTGACGCTCTTCGCCACGCCACCGAGGTTGGCGTCGGTGGAGCCGACGATCTCGAAGCGGACACCCACTCCGGCGACGGGCTTGCCCGCGGCGTCCAGCGCCTCGACCGTCGGGCGCTCGGCGAAGACGCTGCCGACGGTGGCCGTCAGGGTGCCGGTGCCGGCGTCCTTGAGCGTGGCGACCTTCGAGGCCGCCGGCGGGGTGACGGGCGGCGTAACCGGCGGAGTGGTACCGGGCTTGGACGGGTTCGGCTTCGGCGTGGTCGGGTTGGGCGACGGAGTGACGGGCGTCGTCGGCGTGGGCCTCGACGAGGGGCCGGTGCTCGGGGTGTCGCTGCGGTCGACGGGCAGCACGCCCGTGCCGTCCGGGACCTGGTGGGTGCCGCGCTTGTAGTACTCGAACCAGGAGAGCACCGTGCGCAGGTACTCGGTCGAGCGGTTGTAGCTGAGGATCGCCCGGTCCAGGTCCGCCTTGACCGCGAGGTCGCGGTTGTTGGCGCACAGGTACATACCGGCCGCCTGGGCGGCGTCGTAGATGTTGTTGGGGTCCTTGCGGCCGTCGCCGTTGGCGTCCTGACCCCAGGTCGCCCAGGTGGAGGGGATGAACTGCATCGGGCCGACGGCACGGTCGTGCGTCGTGTCGCCGTCGAAGGCGCCGTTGTCGGTGTCCGAGATGTTCGCGAAGCCGACACCGTCGAGCTTCGGGCCGAGGATCGGCGAGAGGGTGGTGCCGTTGGCGTCGACCCGGCCGCCACGCGCCTGACCGGACTCGACCTTGCCTATGCCGGCGAGCAGCTGCCACGGAAGGTTGCACGTGGGGTCGCTGGAGCGGATCGACTGCTCGGCCCGCTTGTAGGCGGCGAGCACGGACGCGGGTATGCCGGCCTCCGCGGGGCCGGTGATGATCGGCAGGTCTATGGAAGTGCCGGGCTTGTTCGGCGTGTTCAGCGGGGGCAGGTCAGTGTAGTACGGCGAGTCGCCGGTGGCCGAACCGTCGGGCGGGGTCGGCGTCGCGTCCCCGGCACCGACCGGCCGGTCCCCGGCCGCGCTGTCCGAGGGAGGCGGCACGACGCCGGGCGCCTGCGAGGCGGCCAGTGCCGCCACCGCCGCCGCTACGACGGCACCGCTCGTGGCTCCCCTGCGCAGACGGCGGCCGAATTGCGCTGCCATACGTATGGTCCCTCCCCCTCGACTGCACCCGCGCTCCCCGCGCGAGACCTCAGGCGACCCTATGTCACCGACCGGCCCCGGGACACCGCGCCCTGACCGTGTTTCACGCTTTCGTCACCTCTTGGTCGCCCACGGTCCGGTTGAGATCGCTCCCGCATACTGGGCGTGACCGCCGACCGCCGCCGTGGGAGACGTCCGGGGCCGGCGCGGACACGAGGGGGAAGTTCCGATGCCGTTCACGCTCAGCCATGCCGCCGCGGTGCTGCCGGGCATCCGCCGCGACGGCACCGGACGCGGACCGCTGATCGCCTCCGCGCTCGTGGCGGGGTCGTTCGCGCCCGACATGACCTATTTCGCGGCGACCGCGGTACCGGAAGCGATGCTCTTCGGGAGCGTCACGCACTCCCCCGTCGGCATCCTGACGGTCGATCTGCTGATCACCGCCGCGCTGGTGGCCGTGTGGCTGATGGTGCGTGAGCCGCTGGTGGCCCTGCTGCCCGCCCGACGGCAGAGCCGGGTGTACGGCTTCGTCCGGGGCGGCTCCTGGCGCGGCCGGCCGGTCCTGCCGCTGGCCACCTGGTTCTGCCTGTCGGCGGCGCTCGGCGCCTCGACGCACGTGGTGTGGGACTCCTTCACCCATCTCGACCGCTGGGGCACCCGCGCGCTCCCGTTCCTCGGCGAGATCATCGCCGGCTTCCCGGTCTATCTGTACTTCCAGTACGGGGGATCGGCCCTGGCGCTCCTGCTGCTGGTGTGGTTCACGGTACGGGCGCTGCGGGCCGCCCCCGGCGGGGCGACGCCGCCCGCCGAGGTCCCGGTCCTGAGCCGCCGGGGCCGATGGCTGGCCGGCGGGCTCGTCGGCGCGTGCGTCCTGGCCGGGATCGTGCACCGCTGCCTGCGCTGGTACGCGTACTGGGGGCGGATCGAGACGCCCCTGGACATCATTCCGACGGCCTGCTTCGGCGGCGGCGCGGGGCTCGCCGTCGGCCTGCTGCTGTACGGGGCGGGGATGCGGCTGCGCGCAGCGCGCCCGCGTCCGGCGGCGCCCCATGAGGCCGCGGGTCGTGAGCCGGAGCGCTCCCGTCCGGGATCTCGCTGATCGAGCTCTCCGGCGTGGACCCGCGCGCCGCGGCGCCGTCGGCGAGCCGCTGGTGGACGGCGGTCGCGGCCGGGGACACCCAGCGCGCCGAGGACGAGCCGGCTGCTGCGCGGACGGGGACGGCGGCTCCTGGTCATGCCCCCAGTCTCGGGAGCGGCCCGATCGGGAGCGCCCCCGGACTGGTCCCCTTGGCGCAAGCGCCGCCGCGCCCGCTCACGGTCCCGGCGGCGCGCCGGGACCGTGAGCGATCCGGGCCGTCAGTGGGCCGCCGACTCCCAGTCCGCGCCCACGCCGACGGAGACGTCGAGCGGGGCGCGCAGCGAGGCGGCCGCGGACATCTGCTCGCGGACCAGGGACTCGACCTTCTTCCGCTCGCCCGGGGCCACTTCGAGGACGATTTCGTCGTGGACCTGGAGCAGCATGCGGGAGGCGAGACCGGCCTCGCCCAGCGCCCGGTCCACGTTCAGCATCGCGACCTTCACGATGTCCGCCGCCGTGCCCTGGATCGGCGCGTTCAGCGCCATCCGCTCGGCGGCCTCACGGCGCTGGCGGTTGTCGCTGTTCAGATCCGGCAGGTACCGGCGGCGGCCCAGCATCGTCTCCGTGTAGCCCGTGGCGCGCGCCTCGTCGACGACGCGGCGCAGATACTCCCGTACCCCGCCGAAGCGCTCGAAGTAGGTGTCCATCAGGGCCCGGGCCTCGCCCGCCTCGATGTTCAGCTGCTGCGAGAGGCCGAAGGCCGACAGGCCGTACGCCAGGCCGTAGGACATGGCCTTGATCTTGCGCCGCATCTCGGCGTCGACGGCGGACCGCTCGACGCCGAAGACCTGCGAGGCGACCGTGGTGTGCAGGTCCTCACCGGAGGTGAACGCCTCGATGAGGCCCTCGTCCTCGGAGAGGTGGGCCATGACCCGCAGCTCGATCTGGCTGTAGTCCGCCGTCATCAGGGACTCGAAGCCCTCGCCGACGACGAAGCCGTGCCGGATCGCCCGGCCCTCGTCGGTGCGCACCGGCACGTTCTGCAGGTTCGGGTCGGTGGAGGAGAGCCGGCCGGTTGCGGCGACGGTCTGGCTGAAGGTGGTGTGGATGCGGCCGTCGGCGGCGATCGTCTTGATCAGGCCCTCGACCGTGGACCGCAGCCGCGCCTGCTCGCGGTGGCGGAGCATGATCACCGGCAGGTCGTGCTCGGTCTGCCCGGCCAGCCACGCCAGCGCGTCGGCGTCCGTGGTGTACCCGGTCTTCGTCTTCTTCGTCTTCGGCAGGTTCAGCTCGCCGAAGAACACCTCCTGGAGCTGCTTGGGCGAGCCGAGGTTGAACTCGTGCCCGACCGAGGCGTGCGCCTCCTTCACGGCCTGCTGCACCGCGCCGGCGAACTGCTGCTCCATGGCCTCCAGATGGGCCCGGTCGGCGGCGATGCCGTGCCGCTCCAGGCGGGCCAGAAGCTCGGACGTCGGCAGCTCCACGTCGTGCAGCAGCTCGCGGGCGCCGACCTCGCCGAGCTTCTCCTCGAAGGCGCCACCGAGGTCGAGGACGGCCCGGGCCTGCGTCATCAGGGCCTCGGCCTCCGCCGAGTCGTCGGCGCCGAAGGCGAGCTGGCCGTCGGCGGCGGACGCCGGGGCGAGTTCACGGCCGAGGTACTCCAGGGACAGCGCGTCGAGCGCGAAGGAGCGGCGGCCCGGCTTGACGAGGTACGCGGCGAGCGCGGTGTCCATGGCGACACCGGCCACGCTCCAGCCGTGCTCGGGGAAGACCCGCATCACGCCCTTGGCGTTGTGCAGCACCTTCGGCCGGTCCGGGTCGGCGATCCAGGCGGCGAAGGCCTGCTCGTCGGCCTCGTCGAGCTCCGTCGTGTCGAACCAGGCCGCGGCGCCGTCGGCGGCGGCCAGCGCGATCTCTCCCACGTTCCCCGTGCCGAGCGCCCAGCTGTCGACCGTGGCCATGCCCAGCGGCTTCGTGGCGTGCTCGGCCAGCCAGGGGGCGAGCTCGCCCGCGCCGAGGACCGAACCGTCCAGCTCCACACCGGCGGCGGGCGCCGGGGCCTGCTCCTCGCCGGCGCCCGGGTCGACGGCGAGCAGCCGCTCGCGCAGCGACGGGTTACGGATCTCCAGGGTGTCGAGGACCATCGCGACGGCCGTGCGGTCGTACGGCACGCGCTCCAGGTCCTGGACGGTGCTCGGCAGCTCGACGTCCCGCACCATCTCCGTCAGGACGCGGTTGAGCTTGACCGCCTCCAGGTGGTCCCGGAAGTTCTGCCCGGCCTTGCCCTTGATCTCCTCGGCGCGCTCGACCAGCTCCGCGAAGGAACCGAACTGGTTGATCCATTTCGCCGCGGTCTTCTCACCGACACCGGGGATGCCCGGCAGGTTGTCCGACGGGTCGCCGCGCAGCGCCGCGAAGTCCGGGTACTGCTGCGGCGTGAGGCCGTACTTCTCCTGGACCTTCTCCGGCGTGAACCGGGTCAGCTCGGAGACACCCTTCGTCGGGTACAGCACGGTCACGTGGTCCGAGATCAACTGGAACGAGTCCCGGTCGCCCGTGACGATCAGGACCTCGAAGCCGGCCGCCTCGGCCTGCGTGGCGAGCGTGGCGATGACGTCGTCGGCCTCGAAACCGTCGATCGCGAACCGCGGCGCGCGCATCGCGTCGAGCAGCTCGCCGATCAGCTCCACCTGCCCCTTGAACTCGTCCGGGGTCTTCGAGCGGTTCGCCTTGTACTCCGGGAACTCCTGCGACCGCCAGGTCTTGCGGGACACGTCGAACGCGACGGCGAAGTGCGTGGGCGCCTCGTCGCGGAGCGTGTTCGCCAGCATCGACGCGAAGCCGTAGATGGCGTTCGTCGGCTGTCCGGTCGCGGTCGTGAAGTTCTCCGCGGGCAGCGCGAAGAACGCCCGGTACGCCAAGGAGTGCCCGTCCATGAGGAGCAGGCGCGGACGGGTTTCTTCGGTCTTCTTCGATGCTGTATCAGCCACGGACACGATCCTGCCACGGACCACTGACAATCCCGCCCACAGCAGCCCTCGGGCACACGCTGTCGGTGGCCCGTGACAGGATCGAAGGCGTACGCCACACATGACCGCTCAAGGGAGAGCGCGATGGTCAGCAAGCCCCCCGCAGGCGACCCGGTCCAGGACGCGCCGCAGGTCGAGCCGCCGCAGCACGCCGCCGCCGGCCTCGCCGCCGTCGCGCACACCCTGAGGATCTCCCAGGCACAGATGGGCGTGCGGCGCACCGCGCGGACCCTGCTCAAGGTCAACCAGAAGGACGGCTTCGACTGCCCCGGCTGCGCCTGGCCCGAGGGCGACAAGCGGCACGTGGCGGAGTTCTGCGAGAACGGGGCGAAGGCGGTCGCCGAGGAGGCGACGCTGCGCCGCGTGACCCCGGGCTTCTTCGCCGCGCACCCGGTGGCGGACCTCGCGCGCCGCAGCGGGTACTGGCTGGGCCAGCAGGGCCGCATCACCCAGCCCATGTACTTGCCGGAGGGCGCCGAGCGGTACGAGGCGGTCACCTGGGAGCGGGCGTTCGCGATCATCGCCGAGGAGCTGACCGCCCTCTCCTCCCCCGACGAGGCCCTCTTCTACACCTCCGGGCGGACCAGCAACGAGGCCGCGTTCCTGCTCCAGCTCTTCGCCCGCGAGTTCGGCACGAACAACCTGCCGGACTGCTCCAACATGTGCCACGAGTCCTCCGGTTCGGCGCTCAACGAGACCATCGGGATCGGCAAGGGCAGCGTCTCCCTCGAAGACCTGCACCAGGCCGACCTGATCGTCGTCGCGGGACAGAACCCGGGCACGAACCATCCCCGGATGCTCTCCGCCCTGGAGAAGGCCAAGGCCGCCGGTGCGAAGATCATCTCGGTCAATCCGCTGCCCGAGGCGGGCCTGGAGAAGTTCAAGAACCCGCAGACCCCGCAGGGCCTCCTCAAGGGCGCCTCGCTCACCGACCTCTTCCTCCAGATCCGCATCGGCGGCGACCAGGCCCTCTTCCGCCTCCTCAACAAGCTGGTCCTGGAGACCCCGGGCGCGGTCGACGAGGAGTTCGTACGGGAGCACACCCACGGGTACGAGGAGTTCACCGCCGCCGCGCGCGCCGCCGACTGGGACGAGACGCTCGCCGCGACCGGCCTCGACCGCACCGCGATCGAGCGGGCCCTGGAGATGGTCCTCGCCTCGAAGCGGACCATCGTCTGCTGGGCGATGGGCCTCACCCAGCACAAGCACTCCGTGCCCACGATCCGCGAGGTCGTCAACTTCCTTCTGCTGCGCGGCAACATCGGCCGCCCCGGCGCGGGCGTCTGCCCCGTACGCGGCCACTCGAACGTGCAGGGCGACCGCACCATGGGCATCTTCGAGCGGCCCGCGCCCGCCTTCCTCGACGCCCTGGACAAGGAGTTCGGGATCGTCTCGCCGCGCCACCACGGCTTCGACGTGGTCCGCTCCATCCAGGCGCTCCGCGACGGCGAGGCGAAGGTCTTCTTCGCCATGGGCGGCAACTTCGTCGGAGCCACCCCCGACACCGACGTCACCGAGGCGGCGATGCGCCGCGCCCGGCTCACCGTCCACGTCTCGACCAAGCTGAACCGCTCCCACGCGGTCACCGGCACGCGCGCGTTGATCCTGCCCACGCTCGGCCGCACCGACAAGGACGTCCAGAGCAGCGGCAAGCAGTTCGTGACCGTCGAGGACTCGATGGGCCAGGTCCACGCCTCGCGCGGCAACCTGCCGCCCGCAAGCCCGCACCTGCTCTCCGAGCCCGCGATCGTGGCCCGCATGGCCCGCGCCGTCCTCGGCGCCGGATCGGCCACGCCCTGGGAGGAGTTCGAGAAGGACTACGCCACGATCCGCGACCGCATCGCGCGCGTGGTGCCCGGCTTCGACGACTTCAACGCCCGCCTCGCCGCCTCCCCCGGCGGCTTCGCCCTCCCGCACGCGCCGCGCGACGAGCGCCGCTTCCCGACCACGACCGGCAAGGCCAACTTCACCGCCGCGCCCGTCGAGTACCCGACGGTCCCCGAGGGCCGGCTGCTCCTGCAGACCCTGCGCTCGCACGACCAGTACAACACCACGATCTACGGCCTCGACGACCGCTACCGCGGCATCAAGGGCGGCCGCCGGGTCGTCCTCGTCCACCCCGAGGACGCGGCCGCCCTCGGCCTCGCGGACGGGGCGTACACCGACCTCGTGAGCGAGTGGAAGGACGGCGCCGAACGGCGCGCGCCCGGCTTCCGGGTCGTCCACTACCCGACGGCCAGGGGCTGCGCGGCCGCGTACTACCCGGAGACCAACGTCCTCGTGCCCCTCGACTCCACGGCGGACATCAGCAACACCCCCGCCAGCAAGTCCGTGATCGTCCGGCTGGAGCCGGCGGGGTAGGGGGACCGGCCCCGGGCCGGCGACCGGGGCGGGGTGGCCGGCGGCCGTTACCGGGGGTGACCACCCCACGGCCCGGACCGTCTGGAACAATCTCCCCTCGCCTAAGCGTTTGCTCAGGCACGCACTGACGACGTACGCAGTACGAAGACGAACGGAGCCGGGCCGATGGGCGAGCAGCAGCACGTGAAGTTCCCGCAGGAGGTCCTCGACGAGTACGCCGCGCTCGGCGTGGACCTGCCCGCCCTGTTCTCGGCGGGCCACCTGGGCAACCGCATGGGCGTGCAGATCCTCGAGGCCTCGGCGGACAAGGTCGTCGGCACGATGCCGGTGGAGGGCAACACCCAGCCGTACGGTCTGCTGCACGGCGGCGCCTCCGCCGTCCTCGCCGAGACCCTCGGTTCGGTCGGCTCCATGCTGCACGGCGGCATCTCCAAGATCGCGGTGGGCGTGGACCTGAACTGCACCCACCACCGCGGCGTCCGCAGCGGCCTCGTGACGGGTGTCGCGACCCCGGTGCACCGCGGCCGGTCCACGGCGACGTACGAGATCGTGATCACCGACGAGCAGGACAAGCGGGTCTGCACGGCCCGCCTCACCTGCCTGCTCCGCGAGGTCACCGCCAAGGACGCCGGCAACCTCCCGAACACGGGCGGCAGCGACGCCGGGGCCTGAGCCCCCAGCCCGCGAAGGGCTTCCAGCGCGGCCCGGGACGGTCATGACCGTCCCGGGCCGTTTCATGTCCCGGGCCGTTTCATGTCCCGGGCCGTTTCATGTCCCGGGCCGTTTCATGTCCCGGGCCGTTTCATGGCCCGGGCCGTTTCATGTCCCGGGCCGTTTCATGTCCCGGACCTTCCAACTCGCCCGGCATCAAGGCCCGTTGTGTCGAGCACGGGCCATCCACTAGCGTCGCCGCCATGGGGCTTCCGGCGCGCACGACGGTCACGAGCACCCTCCGCGTCACCCTCCGCACCGGCGCCGCCGCGTGCGCCCTCGCCGCGCTCCCCGGCTGCACCGACGGCGACCCCCGCGCGGGCCCCGACGCCCGCCCCTCCGCCACCGCCTCACCCACCCCTTCACCCACCGCCCGATCCCCCGTGGACCTCTGCGTCGATCTCGTCGCGTACTGGGTCAAAGAAGCCCTGGTCGGGAGCGAGTGGGCGGGGCTCGACTGGGAGCAGAAGGGGCTCTCCAACGAGCAGTTGGTGATCCACGACGACGTCCTCGCGCTCGCCCGTGCGAAGGAGCGCGCCGCCGGGCGCGAAGCGGCGGTCTCGTTCACCGACGAGGAGACCCGAAGACGGTGCGCGGCGGCGAACGGCGCGACCGGGAGCTCGGAGAACTGGAAGCCCCCTCCGTAACGCTCCGTGACGTCGGTGCGAGGAGGAAGCGGAGCGCTGCACTCAGCGTTCCGTCCGCTGACGTTTGAGTGACTGTCCGATATCCGGAGACCTCCGCGAGCGGGCCGACAGGAGCATGATCCGCTCAAGCCCCTTAGCGGAACTGGGCGTTCTCACTATGTGAACACCGGCTTGCTGACCTGTTTGCCCCAGTTTGCCCACCCGCTGTCCACCTCCTCTCCCCCTCGCGATAACAAGACAGTCACATCCTGACCTCCCCGCTCCCCACCTCCCCCACCTGCGCTTAGAGTCACGGCCAGTCACCGCGCCGCCGGGCGCGTCCACTGCACGGCCCTGCACCACCCAGTCATCCCCAGTACGGCCCGGCATTCACAAACGGCACCTCCAGCTCCACGCTTCACGGCACCGCCTCAGCTCGAGGGGGCCGCGCCAGGGAAAGGATTCATCGTGCGCAACCGTTCCTTGCTCATCCTCACCACCGTGGTCACCACGGGAGCACTCACCCTCACCGCCTGCGGTTCGCGCGACGACAAGGGCGGGTCCGACAACTCCGCCGGCGGCACGACCGTCGTCATCGGTGTCGACGCGCCGCTCACCGGCTCGCTGTCCGCGCTGGGTCAGGGCATCAAGAACTCCGTGGACCTGGCGGTCCAGACCGCCAACAAGAACAAAGAGGTCCCGGGCGTCACCTTCAAGATCGAGGCCCTCGACGACCAGGCCGTCCCGGCCACCGGCAAGGCCAACGCCACCAAGCTCGTCGGCATCAAGGACGTCCTCGGCGTCGTCGGCCCGCTGAACTCCGGCGTCTCCCAGTCGATGCAGGCCGACTTCGACAAGGCCAACCTCACCCAGGTCTCCCCGGCCAACACCAACCCGTCCCTCTCCCAGGGCGACAACTGGGGCAAGGGCGACTTCAAGCGCCCCTTCAAGACCTACTTCCGTACCGCCACCACCGACGTCATCCAGGGCAAGTTCGCCGCGAACTACCTGTTCAAGGACGCCGGCAAGAAGAAGGTCTTCGTCGTCAACGACAAGCAGACCTACGGTGCCGGCCTCGCCGCGATCTTCTCCGACGAGTTCAAGCGCCTCGGCGGCACCGTCGTCGGCACGGACTCCGTGACGGTCAAGGAGACGGACTTCTCCTCCACCGCCAACAAGATCAAGGGCTCGGGCGCCGACTCCGTCTACTTCGGCGGCCAGTACCCCGAGGGCGGCCTCCTCTCCGACCAGGTCAAGAAGGCCGGCGCCAAGATCCCCACCATGGGCGGCGACGGCATCTACGACCCCGAGTTCATCAAGGCCTCCGGCGAGGCCAACGACGGTGACCTCGCCACCTCGGTCGGCTTCCCCGTCGAGAAGCTCCCGACGGCCAAGAAGTTCATCGCCGACTACTCGGCGGCCGGCTACAAGGACCCGTACGCGGCCTACGGCGGCTACTCCTACGACGCCGCGTGGTCCATCATCCAGGCCGTCAAGGCCGTCGTCGCCGCCAACAACGGCAAGCTCCCCGACGACGCCCGCGCCAAGGTCACCGAGGCCATGTCCAAGGTCTCCTTCGAGGGTGTGACCGGCAAGGTCTCCTTCGACCAGTACGGCGACACGACCAACAAGCAGCTCACCGTCTACCAGGTCAAGAACGGCGCCTGGGTCGACGTCAAGTCCGAGACCTTCCAGGACTGACCCCCGCACAGCCCCGCACAGCACCACGCACCAAATGAACCAAGCCGCGCGAGGGCGCAAACAGCGCCCTCGCGCGGAGTCATATCCGACACGCTCATCGGAGGCCCTGCGGTGAACGAACTGCCGCAACAGCTGGCCGACGGCCTTGCCCTCGGGGCCCTTTACGGTCTCATCGCCATCGGTTACACGATGGTCTACGGCATCGTCCAGCTCATCAACTTCGCCCACGGCGAGATCTTCATGGTCGGCGGCTTCGGCGCGCTCACGGCATACACGATCCTGCCCGAGGGCACCGCCCTCGTCATCGCGATCCCCATCATGCTGATAGGCGGCGCGGTCGTCTCCGTGGCCGTCGCCACCGCCGCCGAACGCTTCGCCTACCGCCCCCTGCGCGGCGCCCCCCGGCTCGCCCCCCTGATCACGGCCATCGGTCTGTCGATCGTGCTCCAGCAGCTCATCTGGGGCTTCTACCCCGGCGCCAAGAGCAAGGTCACCTTCCCCGAGTTCCAGGGCGGACCCTTCGAGATCTTCGACGGCCTGTCGATCTCCCGCGCCGACACGTTCGTCCTCGTCGCCGCCCCCGCGTGCATGCTCGCCCTCGGCCTCTTCGTCTCGAAGAGCCGCAGCGGCCGCGCCATGCAGGCCACGGCACAGGACCCGGACACCGCGAAGCTGATGGGCATCAACACCGACCGCATCATCGTGATGGCCTTCGCCATCGGCGCCGCGTTCGCCGCGGTCGCAGCGGTCGCCGAGGGCCTCGACAAGGGCCAGATCCGCTTCGAGATGGGCTTCCTGCTCGGCCTCAAGGCCTTCACCGCAGCCGTCCTCGGAGGCATCGGCAACATCTACGGCGCCATGATCGGCGGCGTCGTCCTCGGACTCGCCGAAACCCTCTCCATCGCCTACGTCGAACACATCCCCGGGATGGCACAGTTCGGCGGCGGCGCCTGGAAGGACATCTGGGTCTTCTCCCTCCTCATCCTCGTGCTCCTGTTCCGACCACAAGGTCTCCTCGGACAGCGCACAGCGGACAGGGCGTGATCGCGATGACGACCGATCTCACCACCCCCGAGACGCCGGACACCCCGGAGACGCCCGCAGCGTCCCCGACGCCGGCCAAGACCGACGCCGCCAAGGCGCCCGGCCTCCTCCACTGGATCGTCGCCGCCGGTGGCCTCGTCACCGTCGCGAGCACCTTCCTCGCCTGGACCTACACCTCCGAATTCCCCGGCGACCTCACCGTCACCGGCTACCCCGGCGGCCTCCAGGTCCTCACCCTCGTCGGCGGCCTCCTCCTGACGCTCTTCGCCCTCTCCGGGCTCGGCGTCAAGGGCCTGCGCTGGCTCACCCCCGCCGGCTCCAGCAAGGCACTGCAGTTCCTCGCCCTCGGCGTGCTCGGCACCACCTGGTACACCGTCATCGCCATCGCGGCCCAGCTCGGCGGCCTCGCCCACCTGGAGCCCGGCGGCTTCATCGCCGCCGTCGCCACGCTCGTCCCGCTGGCCGCGTTCGCGCTCAAGGACGACTCCCGCAAGCCGGCGAAGCCCAAGGAGATCCCCTCCTGGGCCGAGATCCTGCTGATCGTCGTCGCCTTCGCGATCGGCATGTACGCCGTCACCTACGGCATCTCCACCGAATACCCCGAGCTGTTCATCGGCTACCTGCTCCTCGTGGGCTTCGGTGCCGCCGGACTCAACAAGGCCGGTCTCATCGGCCGGGTCTCGGCCATCGCGTCGAAGAACAAGCAGATCGCCGCCGTCGCGGCCTTCGCCGCCGCGGCCGTCTTCCCCTTCACCCAGACCACCGACACGTTCACCGTGATCGCCGTGCAGATCCTCATCTTCGCCACGGTCGCCCTCGGACTGAACGTCGTCGTCGGCCTGGCCGGCCTGCTCGACCTCGGATACGTCGCCTTCCTCGGCGTCGGCGCCTACACCGCCGCCCTCGTCTCCGGATCCACGGCCTCCGCGCTCGACATCGAGCTCCCGTTCTGGGCCGCCATGATCATCGGAGCGCTCGCCTCGCTGATCTTCGGCGTCATCATCGGCGCACCGACCCTCCGGCTGCACGGCGACTACCTCGCCATCGTGACGCTCGGCTTCGGAGAGATCTTCCGCATCACCGTCAACAACATGGACGGCGACAACGGACCCCAGATCACCAACGGCCCCAACGGCATCCCGAACATCCCGGCCCTGAACATCTTCGGCTACGACTTCGGCGAGACCCACACCATCCTCGGCGTGGAACTCGGCAGCTACGCCAACTACTACCTGCTGATGCTGCTCGTCATGGTCCTCGTCGTCCTGGTCTTCAGCCGGGCACAGGACTCCCGCATCGGCCGCGCCTGGGTCGCCATCCGCGAGGACGAGACCGCCGCCACCGCCATGGGCATCAACGGCTTCCGGGTCAAGCTCATCGCCTTCGCCCTCGGCGCCACCCTCGCCGGCGTCGCCGGCACGGTCCAGGCCCACTTCCAGGGCACGGTCCTCCCCGAGATGTACGTGTTCGCCGGCCCCGTCGCCCCGAACTCCGCATTCCTCCTCGCGGCCGTCATCCTCGGCGGCATGGGCACCATCCGCGGCCCGCTCCTCGGCGCGGCGCTGCTCTTCCTCATCCCCGAGAAGCTGGCCTTCCTCAAGGACTTCCAGCTCCTCGCGTTCGGCCTCGCGCTCATCCTGCTGATGCGCTTCCGCCCGGAGGGCCTCATCCCCAACCGGCGCGCCCAGCTCGAGTACCACGAGCACGAGGAGAGCGCCGACAAGATCGACGTACCGGACCAGCGGCCGCCCGCCGACCCGATCGTCGGAACCTCGAAGGCGGGTGCGTGAACGCCATGACGACGACCACCACCACGGAAAACACGGCAGCGGCCTCCACCGCCGCCACGGTCCTCGACGCCAGCGGTGTCACCATGCGCTTCGGCGGACTCACCGCCGTACGCGACGTGAACCTCACCGTCCGCGAGGGCGAGATCGTCGGTCTCATCGGCCCCAACGGCGCCGGCAAGACCACCTTCTTCAACTGCCTGACCGGCCTGTACATCCCCACCGAGGGACAGGTCAGCTACAAGGGCACGGTGCTGCCGCCCAAGCCACACCTCGTCACCAAGGCCGGCATCGCCCGCACCTTCCAGAACATCCGCCTCTTCTCCAACATGACGGTCCTGGAGAACGTCCTCGTCGGACGCCACACCCGGACCAAGGAAGGCCTCTGGTCCGCGCTCCTGCGCGGCCCCGGCTTCAAGAAGGCGGAAGTCGCCTCCCGCGCACGAGCCATGGAACTCCTGCAGTTCATCGGCCTCGAGCACAAGGCCGAACACCTCGCCCGCAACCTGCCCTACGGCGAACAGCGCAAGCTGGAGATCGCCCGCGCCCTCGCCAGCGACCCCGGCCTGCTCCTCCTGGACGAGCCGACCGCCGGCATGAACCAGAACGAGACCCGCGCCACCGAGGAACTCGTCTTCGCCATCCGCGACAAGGGCATCGCCGTCCTCGTCATCGAGCACGACATGAAGTTCATCTTCAACCTGTGCGACCGGGTCGCGGTCCTCGTCCAGGGCGAGAAGCTCGTCGAAGGCACCTCAGAGGTCGTCCAGGGCGACGAGCGCGTCGTCGCGGCCTACCTCGGCACCCCCTTCGAGGGCGCCCCGGGCGCGGAGGAAGTCGCCGAGGTCGAGGCGGCGGAGGCACACGCGGAAGCGGAAGCCGCTTCCGCCGACGAGGCCCCGGCCTCCGAAGCCCCCGCCGACGAGACCCCGGAGGCGGCGGCCACCGAAGCCGACACCCCGGAGGCGGAGGCCACCGAAGCCGACGCCCCCGAGGCCGACGCTCCGGCAGCGGACAGCACCACCGAAGGAGACACCAAGTGACCGCACTTCTCGAGGTCGAGGACCTCAGGGTCGCCTACGGCAAGATCGAAGCCGTCAAGGGCATCTCCTTCTCCGTCGAGGCCGGCCAGGTCGTCTCCCTGATCGGCACCAACGGAGCGGGGAAGACCACCACCCTGCGGACCCTCTCGGGCCTCATCAAGCCCGCCAGCGGGAAGATCACCTTCGACGGCCAGGTCCTCAACGGCATCCCCGCCCACAAGGTCGTCTCCCTCGGCATGGCCCACTCCCCCGAGGGCCGGCACATCTTCCCCAAGCTCACCATCGCCGAGAACCTCCAGCTCGGAGCCTTCCTCCGCAAGGACAAGGACGGCATCGAGAAGGACATCCAGCGCGCCTACGACCTCTTCCCCATCCTGGGCGAGCGTCGCAAGCAGGCCGCCGGCACCCTCTCGGGCGGTGAGCAGCAGATGCTCGCCATGGGCCGGGCCCTCATGTCCCAGCCCAAGCTGCTCATGCTCGACGAGCCCTCCATGGGCCTCTCCCCGATCATGATGCAGAAGATCATGGAGACCATCGCCACCCTCAAGGCCGAAGGCATGACCATCCTGCTCATCGAGCAGAACGCCCAGGCAGCCCTGTCCCTCGCGGACTACGGCTACGTCCTGGAGGTCGGCACCATCAAGCTCTCCGGCACCGGCCAGGACCTCCTGGTCAACGACGACGTACGCAAGACGTACCTCGGCGAGGAGTAGCCCGGCCCGCCCCACAGGCAGAAGGCCCGCCCCACAAGGATGTGGGGCGGGCCTTCTCATGCTCGTACACCTTGCTACTGGCCGCCCTTTGCCGCCTTCTTCTCCTCGGCGTCCTCGATGACCGCCTCCGCGACCTGCTGCATCGACATCCGCCGGTCCATCGACGTCTTCTGGATCCACCGGAACGCGGCGGGCTCCGTCAAGCCGTACTGCGTCTGAAGAATCGACTTCGCCCGGTCGACGAGCTTCCGCGTCTCAAGCCGCTGAGAGAGGTCCGCGACCTCCTTCTCCAGCGCCCGCAGCTCCGCGAACCGCGACACCGCCATCTCGATCGCCGGCACGACATCGCTCTTGCTGAACGGCTTCACCAGATACGCCATCGCCCCCGCGTCCCGAGCACGCTCCACGAGGTCGCGCTGCGAGAAGGCGGTGAGCATGAGAACCGGGGCGATGGACTCGCCCGCGATCTTCTCAGCGGCTGAGATGCCGTCCAGGACGGGCATCTTCACGTCCAGAATGACGAGGTCGGGCCGGTGCTCCCGAGCGAGCTCGACGGCCCGCGCCCCGTCGCCGGCCTCGCCGACGACCGAGTACCCCTCTTCTTCGAGCATCTCCTTGAGGTCCATGCGGATGAGAGCCTCGTCCTCGGCGATGACGACACGGGTCGTCAGCGGCGGAACGTGCGACGCGTCGGCGTCGTCGGCGGCGGGCTGGGGCGACTCGGGGGCGGTCACGGGGGCTCCTCGTTGCGGGGCGGTACTGCTCCCCTGAGCCTACCTAGCTCCTGTAAGGTGGTGATCCGCAGGGCCCATCTGGCCCTACCTTTCTAAGGCCCCAGTACTCCAACTGGTCAGAGAGGCCGCTCTCAAACAGCGGACAGTGTGGGTTCGAATCCCACCTGGGGCACTTTCCTTCGATTCCAAGGTCGTGCCGCGGGTGGCGGTCGTTCACTCACATCGGTGAACATAGCTTCGATTCCGATGCGCCCATCGATCATCGCAGCCACGCTCGCATTCATGTACGACCTCGCAACGCGCAAGCACGCGCTAAGCCTCTTGTCCGACGGCCGCAGCCTCAACTCTGTCAGCAAGCAGACGGGCATCTCCCGAGCCGCGTTACGCGCCTGGGGAACGCGACTTGAACCTCTCCCTCGCCTCAGAGCGCAGGCCGCGCCGTGCGTGAGGTGCCGTCCGGTGCCGGGATTGCCGGACGATGCGGCCGCGTACTCCTACCTGCTCGGGCTGTATCTGGGTGACGGCTGCATCAGCGAACACCCCCGGGGCGGCCACCACCTCCGCATCGCCTGCGCGGATGCCTGGCCGGGACTGATTGAGGCGTGCCGTGCGGCGATCTTGGCCGTTCGGCCCGAAGGAACGGCCTACATCCTGCAGAAGCAGGGATGCGTCGCGGTCACCAGCTACGGCCGCCACTGGAAGTGCCTCTTCCCGCAGCACAGCCCTGGGAAGAAGCACGAGCGGCCCATCGTGCTCGCGCCGTGGCAGCAACAGATCGTGACCGAACACCCGTGGGCGCTGATCCGAGGGCTCATCCACTCCGACGGTTGTCGGATCACCAACTGGACCGAGAAGATCATCGGCGGCCGCATGAAGCGGTACGAGTACCCCCGGTACTTCTTCACCAACACGTCCGCCGACATCATCGGGCTCTTCACCGCCGCCCTCGACCGTGTCGGCGTCGAATGGAAGAGCGCCCATCAGTCCCGTACCGCTCAGAACATCTCCGTCGCCCGCCGAGCCTCCGTCGCGCTCATGGACCTCCATGTCGGGCCCAAGTCCTGAACCACGGTCAGGGGGTTCGGGTGACCGGGTCGCCGATGTGGTGGACGTGGACCAGGTTCGTCGAGCCGGGGACGCCGGGCGGGGAGCCGGCGGTGATGACGACCGTGTCGCCCTTCTTGCAGCGGCCGATGCGGAGGAGTTCCTCGTCGACCTGGGCGACCATCGCGTCCGTGGAGTCGACGTGCGGGCCCAGGAAGGTCTCCACGCCCCACGTGAGGGTGAGCTGGGCATGGGTCGCCGGGTCGGGGGTGAAGGCGAGGAGGGGGATGGGTGAGCGGTAGCGGGAGAGGCGCTTGACCGTGTCGCCGGACTGGGTGAAGGCGACGAGGAACTTCGCGCCGAGGAAGTCGCCGATCTCGGCGGCTGCTCGGGCGACCGCTCCGCCCTGGGTGCGGGGCTTGTTGCGTTCCGTCAGCGGGGGGAGGCCCTTGGCCAAGATGTCTTCTTCTGCCGCCTCGACGATGCGGCCCATCGTGCGGACCGTTTCGATCGGGTAGCGGCCGACGCTCGTCTCGCCGGAGAGCATGACGGCGTCGGTGCCGTCGATGACCGCGTTGGCGACGTCGCTGGCTTCGGCGCGAGTGGGGCGGGAGTTCTCGATCATGGAGTCGAGCATCTGGGTGGCGACGATGACCGGCTTGGCGTTGCGCTTGGCGAGTTTGATCGCCCGCTTCTGGACGATCGGGACCTGTTCGAGGGGCATTTCGACGCCGAGGTCGCCGCGGGCGACCATGATGCCGTCGAAGGCGGCGACGATGTCGTCGATGGCGTCGACGGCCTGGGGCTTCTCGACCTTGGCGATGACGGGGAGGCGGCGGCCTTCCTCGTCCATGATGCGGTGGACGTCTTCGATGTCGCGGCCGCTGCGGACGAAGGAGAGGGCGATGATGTCGGCGCCGGTGCGCAGGGCCCAGCGGAGGTCGTCGATGTCCTTCTCGGAGAGGGCGGGGACGGAGACGGCGACGCCGGGGAGGTTGAGGCCCTTGTGGTCGGAGACCATGCCGCCTTCGACGACGCGGGTGTGGACGCGGGGGCCGTCGACTGCGGTGACTTCGAGGGTGACGCGGCCGTCGTCGACGAGGATGCGTTCGCCGGTGGTGACGTCGGCGGCGAGGCCTTTGTAGGTGGTGCCGCAGGTGGTGCGGTCGCCCTCGTGGTCTTCTACGGTGATCGTGAAGTCGTCGCCGCGTTCAAGGAGTACGGGGCCTTCACGGAAGCGGCCGAGGCGAATCTTCGGGCCTTGAAGGTCGGCGAGGATGCCGATGCTGCGGCCGGTCTCGTCGGCGGCCTTGCGTACGCGGTGGTAGCGCTCCTCGTGTTCGGCGTAGGTGCCGTGGCTGAGGTTGAAGCGGGCGACGTCCATTCCGGCTTCGACCAGTGCCTTGATCTGGTCGTACGAGTCGGTGGCGGGCCCCAGGGTGCAAACGATTTTCGCTCGGCGCATGGTTCGAGCCTAGGCCTTACCGGCGGGTAGTTGAGGGGTCGGGCATGGCCGTTCAACAACCTTTGCGTGAAAGGTTATTGACAAGTCTTGAATCTGTGCGGGCGGGTGCTCCGATGAGCGTTTCAGGGGGCCGGGAGGCCCCCTGTGGGCCGCTGCCTACAGCTGTGGTGGGGCCATCGTGAAGCGGGCGACGACCTCTGCCGTGACGGACTGGCGTTGGGGTTCCAGGTCGAGGGGCGGGGGTACGTCGGCGGATTCGGCGGCGAACGCGGCCATGCGCATGCCTCGGCCTCCGAGGGGTGAGGGTGGGGCGAGTTCGGTGTCGGAGAGTTCGAGGAGGGCGACGAGGGTGGTGCCGAGGGCTTCCGCGTAGGCGCGGGCGCGCTGGACCGCCTCCCCTACCGCGGTGCGGCGGGCTTCGGCGTAGGCGGGTGAGTCGGGGCGCAGGGCCCACCAGGGGCCGTCGACGCGGGTGAGGTCGAGGTCGGCGAGGCGGGTGGTGAGTTCGCCGAGTGCGGTGAAGTCGGCGAGTTCGACGGTGAGGTGGACGTGGCCCTGGTAGGCGCGGACGCGTTCGCCGCGGCCGTGCTTGCTGGGTTCGGGGGTGATGGAGAAGGCGCCGGTCTCCAGCTTCTCGATGGCTTCGCCGTAGGACTTGATGAGGTCGAGGGTGTGGGTGTTGCGGCGGGTGAGGTCGGCGAGGGTGGCGGCGCGGTCGGTGCCGCGGGCGCTGAGGGTGACGGAGATGTGGGCGATCTCGGGGTCGACGTCGAGTCGGGCTTCGCCGCGGACGGCGACCTGGGGTGCCTCCGGGGTCGGGTGGGGAGTCGGGTGGGGGGTGGTCATGGCTGGCTCCCTGGTGCCGGTGTCGGCTGGTGTGGGTCGTGCCACTTTCCCACTTCGGCGCCGTAAACCTCTGTTGCGGGTGGGGTGGGTGGGGCCAGAATCTACGCGCGTTGTGCGCCCGGGCGCCTGCCACCCCACTGGATCTAGGAGATCGCATGTCGTTGAACCGTCGGACGTTTCTGGAGAGTTCCGTCGCCGTCGGGGCCGGAGCCACGCTCGCCACGGGGGTGGCCGCCGCCCCCGCGCAGGCGCACGGAGCTCGCCCCCGGCCGGCCCGGCGGTACTCCTTCACCGTGATGGGTACGACGGACCTGCACGGCAATGTCTTCAACTGGGACTACTTCACGGACAAGGAGTTCGACGACAAGGCGCACAACGATGTCGGCCTCGCGAAGATCTCCACGCTGGTCGATCAGGTGCGTGCGGAGAAGGGGCGGCGCAACACGCTCCTCATCGACGCGGGTGACACGATCCAGGGCACTCAGTTGTCGTACTACTACGCGAAGGTCGACCCGATCACCGCGCGCCGGGGTCCGGTCCATCCGATGGCTCAGGCGATGAACGCGATCGGGTACGACGCGGCGGCGCTCGGCAATCACGAGTTCAACTACGGCATTCCGGTGCTGCGGAAGTTCGAGGAGCAGTGTGATTTCCCGCTGCTGGGTGCGAACGCGCTCGATGCGAAGACGCTGCGGCCGGCGTTTGCGCCGTACAGCATGCATCGGCTGCGGACGCCGTGCGGGCGGGATGTGCGGGTGGCGGTGCTCGGGCTGACGAATCCGGGGATCGCGATCTGGGACAAGGCCAATGTCAGCGGGCGGATGGTCTTCCCGGGTCTGGAGGAGCAGGCCGCGAAGTGGGTGCCGAAGCTGCGGTCGATGGGGGCCGATGTGGTCGTGGTGTCGGCGCATTCGGGGTCCAGTGGGACGTCGTCGTACGGTGATCAGCTTCCGTACGTGGAGAACGCGGCCGGTCTGGTGGCGGAGCAGGTTCCGGGTATCGACGCGATCCTGGTGGGGCATGCGCACACGGAGATTCCCGAGTACCGGGTGAGGAACAAGGTGTCGGGGAAGGACGTGGTGCTGTCGGAGCCGTTGAAGTGGGGGCAGCGGCTGACGCTCTTCGATTTCGACCTGGTGTGGTCGAAGGGCCGTTGGGTGGTGGAGAAGGTCGGTGCGCGGGTTCTGAACTCCAACGCGGTGGAGGAGGATCCGGAGATCGTGGGGCTGCTCGCGGACGAGCACAAGAAGGTCGTGGCGTACGTCAATCAGGTGATCGGTTCGTCCAGCGCGACGATGGCGACGGTGGAGGCGCCGTGGAAGGACGAGCCGATCATCGATCTGATCAACCACGTCCAGGCGGAGACGGTGCGGGCGGCGCTCGCGGGTGGTGAGTACGGGGCGCTGCCGGTGCTGTCGCAGGCGTCGTGCTTCTCGCGTACGGCGGCGATTCCGGCCGGTCGGGTGACGATTCGGGACGCGGCGGGGCTGTATGTCTTCGAGAACACGCTGGAGGCGCGGCTGCTGACGGGGGCGCAGCTCAAGGACTATCTGGAGTTCTCGGCGCGGTACTACGTGCGGACCGCGGCGGGGGCGCCGGTGGATACGGCGAAGCTGACGAACGCGGACGGGATACCGGACTACAACTACGACGCCGTGTACGGGGTGACGTACGAGATCGACATCGCGAGGCCGGCGGGTGAGCGGATCGTGAATCTGTCGTACGACGGGCGGCCGGTGGATCCGGCGGCGCGGTTCGTGTTCGCGGTGAACAACTACCGGGCGAGTGGTGGCGGGGCGTTTCCGCATGTGGCGGGGGCGCCGCAGTTGTGGGCGAATTCGGACGAGATCCGTAACACGATCATTCAGTGGGTGAAGGCGAAGGGGGCGATCGACCCGGGTCAGTTCGCTTCGGTGGGCTGGAGGCTGACCCGGGACGGTGTGCCGGTGTTCTGATCGGCCGCCTGCGGTTTCAGTTCTGTGTGAGGGGCGTCAGCGCCTGGCTCTGGGCCGGGATGCGTGGCGCCTCTCGCTGTTCGAGGCCGAAGGTGGTGAAGGCGGTGCGGCGGGGCAGGGGGTAGGGGTCTTTGCCGGTGAGGGTGTTGAGGATGGTGGCGCTGCGCCAGGCGGCGAGGCCGAGGTCGGGGGCGCCGACGCCGTGGGTGTGTTTTTCGGCGTTCTGTACGTAGACGGAGCCGGTGACGGAGGCGTCGAGGACGAGGCGGTACTCGGTGTCGATGCGGGCGCGGCCGGCGGAGTCGTGGCGGAGGTAGGGGTCGAGTCCGGCGAGCATGCGGTCGACGGGGCGTTCGCGGTAGCCGGTGGCGAGGACGACGGCGTCGGTGGTGAGGCGGGAGCGGGTGGCCTGCTGGAGGTGTTCGAGGTGGAGTTCGACCTTGGTGGTGGCGACGCGGCCGGCGGTGCGGACGCGGACTCCGGGGGTGAGGACGGCGTCGGGCCAGCCGCCGTGGAGGGTGCGGCGGTAGAGCTCGTCGTGGATGGCGGTGAGGGTGTCGGTGTCGATGCCTTTGTGGAGTTGCCATTGGCGGGGCAGGAGTTCGTTGCGGGTGGGTTCGGCCAGGGCGTGGAAGTAGCGGGTGTAGTCGGGGGTGAAGTGTTCGAGGCCGAGCTTGGAGTACTCCATGGGGGCGAAGGCTTCGGTGCGGGTGAGCCAGTGGATCTTCTCGGCTCCTGCGGGGCGGGCGCGGAGGAGGTCGAGGAAGATTTCGGCGCCTGATTGTCCTGAGCCGATGACGGTGACGTGGTCGGCGGCGATGAGTCGGGCGCGGTGGTCGAGGTAGTCGGCGGAGTGGATGACGGGGACGTGGGGGGCGTCGGCGAGGGGTTTGAGGGGTTCGGGTACGTACGGTTCGGTGCCGACGCCGAGGGCGACGTTGCGGGTGTAGGTGCGGCCGAGGGCTTCGGCCTGGCCGTCGGCGTCGAGTTGGGTGAAGTCGACTTCGAAGAGGGCGCGTTCGGGGTTCCAGCGGACGGAGTCGACCTGGTGGCCGAAGTGGAGGCCGGGGAGTTGGTCGCTGACCCAGCGGCAGTAGGCGTCGTACTCGGCGCGCTGGATGTGGAATCTCTCGGCGAAGTAGAAGGGGAAGAGGCGTTCGCGGCTGCGGAGGTAGTTGAGGAAGGTCCAGGGGCTGGCGGGGTCGGCGAGGGTCACCAGGTCGGCGAGGAAGGGGACTTGGAGGGTGGCGCCTTCGATGAGGAGGCCGGGGTGCCAGTGGAAGGCGGGGCTCTGTTCGTAGAAGGCGGTGGCGAGGCCGCCGGGGACGCCGTGGGCGAGGGCGGCGAGGGAGAGGTTGAAGGGGCCGATGCCGATGCCGACCAGGTCGTGGGGCTGGTCGGGGTCGTGGGGGGACTGCTGGGGGTGGGGGTGGTGTGGGGTGCTGCCGGTCATCGGTCGGTGCTGCCTTCCACGAGGTCCAGGAGGTGTTGGAGGTCGCCGGGGGTGGCGTGGGGGTTGAGGAGGGTGGCTTTGAGCCAGAGCCGGCCGTCTTCGTGGGCGCGGCCGAGGACGGCGCGGCCTTCGGTGAGGAGGGTGCGGCGGATGGCGGCGACGGTGGTGTCGTCGGCGTCGGTGGGGCGGAAGAGGACGGTGGTGAGGGTGGGGCGCTCGTAGAGCTGGAGGCCGGGGGTCTTGTCGATGAGGTCGGCGAGGTGGTGGGCGAGGGCGTGGACCTGGTCGACGAGGGCGCCGAGTCCGCTGCGGCCGAGGGCGCGGAGGGTGACGGCGATCTTGAGGATGTCGGGGCGGCGGGTGGTGCGCAGGGAGCGGCCGAGGAGGTCGGGGAGGCCCGCTTCGGTGTCGTCGGCTGCGTTGAGGTAGTCGGCGGTGTGGGTGAGGGCGGTGAGGTCGTTCTTGTCGCGTACGGCGAGGAGTCCGGCGGCGACGGGTTGCCAGCCGAGTTTGTGCAGGTCGAGGGTGACGGTGCGGGCGCGGTCGAGGCCGGTGAGGAGGGGGCGGTGGGTGTCGCTGAAGAGGAGGGGGCCTCCGTAGGCGGCGTCGATGTGGAGGTCGGCGTGGTGGGCGTCGCAGAGGTCGGCGATCTCGGGGAGGGGGTCGATGCGGCCGGTGTCGGTGGTGCCGGCGGTGGCGGCGACGAGGAGGGGGCCGTGGAGGTCGGTGAGGGCTTCGTCGAGGGCGACGGGGTCGAGGGTGCCGTTGGGGGTGGGGACGGTGACGGGTTCGGGGAGGCCGAGGAGCCAGGCGGCGCGGTGGAAGGAGTGGTGGGCGTTGGCGCCGACGACGGTCTGGAGGGCGTGGCCGGGGTGGAGGCGCTGTAGCCGCTCGCGGGCGAGGAGGAGGGCGAGTTGGTTGGCCTCGGTGCCGCCGGTGGTGACGAGGGCGTCGGGGGTGGGGGCGTCAGGGGTGGCGCGGGTGCCGGCCGGAGCCTCGCGGGTGGTGGCCGGGGCCTCGCGGGTGGCCGCTCCGGGGTAGACGGTGGCCGCGAGGGCCTCGGTGAGGAGGGCTTCGAAGGCTGAGGCGGCGGGGGCCTGGTCCCAGGAGTCCATGGAGGGGTTGAGGACGGAGGCGGCGAGGTCGGCGGCGGCGGCGAGCGCGAGGGGCGGGGTGTGGAGGTGGGCGGCGCAGAGGGGGTGCGCGGGGTCGGCGGCGCCTTCGGCGAGGGCGCGGGTGAGGGCGTGCAGGGCGGCGGCGGGGTCGGTGCCGTGGGGTGGGAGCGGGTCCCCGAGCGCTTCGCGTACGCGGGCGGTGACCTGGTCGGGGCCGCCGGGCGGGAGGGGGCCGCCGCGTGCCGCGGTGCCCTCGTGGAGGGCGGTGAGGACGGTGTCCAGGAGGGGGCGCAGGGCGGTGGTGTCGCTCGCGAGGGGCGGCGTGTTCGGGGTGGTCGCGGCACACATGGCACCACCCTGCCGGGGGTTTTGTGGGTTTGTCCGGTGAGTGTGCCGGGGTAATCCGAACGGGGGATGGCGGCCGGAGCGCGGGGGCTACCGGGGTGCCGGCGCCCCCGCGCTCCGGCGCTCACTCGTCGTAGACGATGTCCTCGACCGGGTGGGTCCAGCGGACCTTGCCGTCGTCGACCTCGATGATCAGGTCGAGGCCGGTGCTGAAGTGTCCGGTGGAGAGGATGGTGAACCGGTCGGCCTTGCGGCGGAGGTAGTCGAGGAAGCCGCCCAGTGCCGGGTTCCCGTCGTTCTCGAGCACGTACTCGCCGAGCCGGCGGAAGAACTTGGGGTAGATGACGTCCTTGTCGACGTCGGGCGGCTCGACCGCGAGCGTGTTGCTGTGGGTCTTGTCCAGCGGCCATACGCCCTCGCCGTCCGTGCGGGCCTTCGTGGCCGTCGCGGTGAGCTCGGCGCGGAGGTCGGGGAAGAGCGTGCGGTAGAAGATCGGGTAGGCGAAGCCCTTGGCGAGCAGCTGGTGGTTGACCGTGTCGCGCACCATCTCGGGGGTGACGAAGACTTCGCCGTTCGGGCCCGCCTGGGGCCCGTCGCCGGGGCCGGTGAAGGCGATGCAGCGGCCGGGCTTGTCGGCTCCTCGGGTGAGGACGTAGCCGCGGACCGCGGTCGGGTTGGTGGGGGCCTTGACCGTTCCGTTGGATGTGCGCTGGACGGGGTCGAAGCCGAGGAGGCGGAGCAGCTCGGCGGCGGCCGCGTCGGCGGGGATCTTGGGCTGGTGCAGCTCGGGGCCGCTGACGAAGGGCGGTTTGAAGTGGGTTTCGAGGGCGTCGATGCCCTCAAGGCGCAGATTGGCGCCGCCGGGGCCGCGGATCACGATGGGGTGGGGGCCGGGGACGGTGCTCCAGACGGCCGGGTCGTCCGGGTAGAAGCGGACCGTGTCGCCGTCCGGGCGGGTCCCGACGACGCTGCCGTCCGGGCGCGTGTCCACGAGCCGGAATTCGCCTTTGATGCTGAGGTACGGCATGAGGGCCTCGCAGACGCCTGCGGGAGTGGGTGGGTGAGCAGGGTGCCCCTTCTCCCACTATGCGTCCGTGCCGTCGGCGGGTCCTGTTGGCGGTTCAACCTCTCCGGTGGGTGAGGTCGAACCGCCGTCCCCGTGTGCGGGCTCGGTCAGGCGTCGCGGACTTTCAGGGCTCGGCGGAGGTCGGCGAGTTGGTCGACGAGCTTGCGGTGGAGGGCGGGGGTGAGGTCCTCGTCCGTGAGGTGGGCCTCCCCCAGGGCGAGGGAGTCGGCGTCGATGGCGTGGGCCGGGAAGGCGTGGCGGCCGGCGGCTTCCGCGATGGCGGCGCCTCGGCGGGCGCCGAGTGCGGTGGCGGCAGGGTAGTAGCGGGGGATGTACTCCCGTACCAGGTCGGCCTGTTCGGGCTGCCAGAAGCCTTGGGCGGTGGCGGTGAAGAGGTAGTTGGAGAGGTCGTCGGTGTCGAAGAGGGCCGACCAGGCGGCGGCCTTGGCCTCGGGGGTGGGGAGGGCGGCGCGGCAGCGGGCGGCGCCTTCCTGGCCGGTGGCGCTGGGGTCGCGGGCCAGTTCCGAGTCGATGGTGGCGTTGTCGAGGGCGCCGAGGACGGCGAGGCGGGCGAGGATGCGCCAGCGCAGTTCGGGGTCGATCTCGGGGCCGCCGGGGACGCTGCCGTCGGCGAGCCAGCCGGCGATGGTGTCGGGCTGGGTGGCGCTGCCGATGTACGTACGGACGGCGATGAGGCGCAGTCCGGGGTTGTCGCCGTCCTCGGTGCGGCGCAGGAGGTCGCGGGCGAGGCCGCTGAGGAGGGCGAGCGCGGCGGGGCGGTCGTCGGCCGGGAGGTACCGGTCGGCGATGTGGGTGCGGGCGAAGGCGAGGACGCCCTGCACGATGGCGAGGTCCTTCTCGTCCGGGAGGTGGGCGTCGGCGGTGGCCAGGTAGGCGCGGGGGTCGAGTTCGCCGTCGCGGACCATGTCGCGCAGGGTGTTCCAGACGAGGGCGCGGGTGAGGGCGTCGGGGATGCCGGCCAGGCCGCGTACGACGGTCTTCAGGGAGTCGTCGTCGAGGCGGACCTTGGCGTAGGTGAGGTCGCCGTCGTTGAGGACGACGAGGGTGGGGCGGGGGCCCGGGAGGTCGAGGGGCGCGGTCTGCGGGACGTCGATCTCGACGTGTTCGCGCGGGACGAGGCGGCGGCCGTCGACGAGGTCGCGGTCGAAGACGCCGACGGCGATGCGGTGGGGGCGGCTGCCGTCGTGGTGGACGGTGAGGGTGGTGCGGGTCTCGTCGCCGCCGAGTTCGGGGGTGAGGGTGTCGACGCCGGTGGTGCGGAGCCACTGCTCGGCCCAGGCGTGGACGTCGCGGTCGGTGGCGGAGGCGAGGTTGTCGATGAAGTCGGCGAGGGTGGCGTTGCCGAACTTGTGCCGCTTGAAGTGGGTGTTGATGCCGGCGAGGAAGTCCTTCTCCCCCATCCAGGCGACGAGTTGGCGCAGGGCGGAGGCGCCCTTGGCGTAGGAGATGCCGTCGAAGTTGAGGAGCGCGGAGGCGGTGTCGGGGACGGCGTCCGGGTCGGGGGCGACGGGGTGGGTGGAGGGGCGCTGGTCGGCGTCGTAGCCCCAGGCCTTGCGCTCGATGCCGAAGTCGATCCAGGTGTCGGGGAAGCGGTCGGCGCAGGCCTCGTTGACGGTCTGGTAGCCCATGTACTCGGCGAAGGACTCGTTGAGCCAGATGTCGTCCCACCAGCGCAGGGTGACGAGGTCGCCGAACCACATGTGGGCCATTTCGTGGGCGATGACCATGGCGCGGGTCTGGCGTTCGGTGACGGTGACGGCGGAGCGGTAGACGAACTCGTCGCGGAAGGTGACGAGTCCGGGGTTCTCCATGGCGCCGGCGTTGAACTCGGGGACGAAGGCCTGGTCGTACGAGTCGAAGGGGTAGGGCTCGTCGAACTTCTCGTGGAAGCGGTCGAAGCAGGCCTTGGTGATGTCGAGGATCTCGTCGGCGTCGGCGTCGAGGTGGGGGGCGAGGGAGCGGCGGCAGTGGATCGCGAAGGGCAGTCCGGCGTGTTCGGTGCGGACGGAGTGCCAGGGGCCGGCGGCGACGCAGACGAAGTAGGTGGAGAGCAGGGGGGTGGCGGCGGCCTTCCAGCGGCCGTCGGCCTGCTGTTCGGTGATGCCGTTGGCGAGGACGGTCCAGCTGTCGGGGGCCTTGACGGTCAGCTCGAAGACGGCTTTGAGGTCGGGCTGGTCAAAGGCGGCGAAGACGCGCTGGACGTCCTCCATGAAGAGCTGGGTGTAGACGTACGACTCGCCGTCGGTGGGGTCGGTGAAGCGGTGCATGCCTTCGCCGGTGCGGCTGTAGCGCATGGTGGTGACGGCGCGGAGCTCGTGCTCGCCCACGGTGAGGCTGAGGGGGACCCGGTTGTCGTCGAGGGCGGCGGGGTCGAGGGGCTCGCCGTCGAGGTGGAGGGAGTGGAGGGTGACCGGTTTCAGTTCGACGAAGGTGTCGCCGGCGGTGCGGGCGGTGAACCGGATGACGGTCGTGGATTCGAAGGTCTCGTCGCCTGTGGTGAGGTCGAGGTCGACCGCGTAGTGCTGGATGTCGAGGAGGTGGGCACGGGTCTGCGCTTCCTCGCGCGTCAGTACGGGCATGGGGCCATGCTGCCCGATGGGGTGGCGGCGGGGCACGGGGGTTCCGCTGACAGCTCAGCGCGGTGTTGGAGGCCCTGGCGGTCAGGCGAGGCCCGCGCCCGTGACGTGGGCGAAGGCGGCGGTGATGCCGGGGCGGTCGTATCCGGTGGTGCTCTTGGCGCCGGTGGAGAGCAGGGTGTGCAGGAGCAGGCGCGCCTTGGCGGGGTCGAGGGGGCCTGCGGGGATGAGGCCGCGGTGGAGGAGTTCGTGCTCGGAGCCGGGGCCTCGGTAGGTGTGGGTGAGGGTGGCGCCCGCCCCGGTGCGGGAGGCGAGGACGACGGGGATGCGGGCGGCGAGCCGTTCCAGGGGGTCGACGAGCCAGGTGGGGACGTGGCCGGCGCCGAAGGCGGCGAGGACGAGGCCGTCGAAGCGGGTGTCGAGGTCGTCGAGGAGTTCGCCGCGGTCGCCGAGGGAGAGGGTGACGAGGGCGACGCGTACGGCCGGGTCGAAGCGGAGCGGGTGGATGGCGCTGGTGCCGGCGGGGCGGAGCAGGATGCGGGGCTCGCCCTCGACGACGCTGCCGAGGGGGCCTGCGCCCGGGGAGGCGAAGGTGGTGACGGAGGTGGTGTGGGTCTTGCGGACGAGGCGGGCGGCGTGGATCTCGTCGGCGAGGACCACGAGGACGCCGAGGCCGGCGCAGCCGGGGTCGGCGGCGACGGCGAGTGCGGCGGCGAGGTTGGCGGGGCCGTCGGCGCCGGGCAGGTCGGGGCGGCGCATGGCGCCGGTGACGACGACGGGCTGGGGCGTCTCGCAGAGCAGGTCGAGGAGGAAGGCGGTCTCCTCCAGGGTGTCGGTGCCCTGGACCACGACGACGCCGGAGCCGGTGGCGAGGGTCGCGCGGACCTCGTCGGCGAGGGCGGCGAGGTCCTCGAAGGAGAGGGAGGAGCTGGGGAGGCGCCGGAAGTCGCGCAGCTCGACGTCGAGGCCGCCCGCGATGCCGGCGCCGAGACCGGCGAGGACCTCGGTACCGGTCATGCGGCTCGCGTCACCGCCGCGTGCGGAGATGGTGCCGCCGAGGGTGAAGACGGTGACGCGATGCATCCGACTGCTCCGTTCCTGTTCCTGTTCCTGTCGAGCCGGGGGCCGGCCGCCACGGCGGGGGCTCGGCCCTGGACTCGGTTCGCCGCGGGGCTCGGCCCCGGGCTCGGTTCGCCGCGGGGCTCGGCCCCGGGCTCGGTTCGCCGCGGGGCTCGGCCCCGGGCTCGGTTCGCCGGGGCTCTGCCCTGGGCTCAGTTCTGGGTTCCGTCCGCGATGGTCTCGTGGTGGCGGATCACCTCGGCGATGATGAAGTTCAGGAGTTTCTCGGCGAACGCCGGGTCCAGTTTCGCGTTCTCCGCCAGTTCGCGCAGCCGGGCGATCTGGCGGGACTCGCGGGCCGGGTCGGCCGGGGGAAGTTGGTGGCGGGCCTTGAGGACGCCGACCTGCTGGGTGCACTTGAAGCGCTCGGCGAGCATGTGGACGACCGCCGCGTCGATGTTGTCGATGCTTTCGCGCAGTCTGGTCAGTTCCGTCGCCACGGACTCGTCGATCTCGCTCATGAGCAGCGAGCTTAGACGGATCGGGAGGCGATCGTCGGTGGGTGTTCGGGATCCGGGATGCGGTCGCTCCAGCCGCCGGGGACGGCCCTGCCCTGCTGTTCGCGGAAGCGGACGGGTGCGGTGCCGACCCTGCGGGTGAAGAGCCGGGAGAAGTAGGCGGGGTCGTCGTAGCCGATGCGGCGGGCGACGGCGGCGACGGGCAGTTCGGTGGCGGCGAGGAGCTCCTTCGCGCGGCCGAGCCGGATGGTGAGCAGGTAGTCCTTGGGGCTGCAGCCCGCCGCGCGGCGGACGGCGGTACGGAGTTCGGCCTGGGTCATGCCGTGCCGGGCGGCGTGTTCGGCGACGGACAGCGGCTGGAAGGCGTCGCGGGCGAGGGCGGTGAGGACGGGGTCGCCGTCGGCGTTGGTGTCGGCGCGGGCGCGGCGCAGGGCGACGAGGAGTTCGTGGACGGCGGCGCCGGTCTCGACCTCCAGGAGCGGGTTGCCGCGGCGGGCGGCGCGGGCGATGCGGCCGATGGCGGCGCGCGGCCCCGCGGCGTCGCAGAGGGGGACGACGGGCCGGTCGGGCTCGATGTAGCCGAGTTCGGTGTAGGTGGTGGTGGCCGGTCCGGCGAAGTCGACGAAGGCCTCGTCCCAGCCGGTGTCGGGGTCGGCGGAGTAGTGGTGGGGGGTGCCGGGGGTGAGCCAGATCAGGGCGGGTGCCGTGATCGTGGTGCGGCGGCCGTCGGTGCCCCGGTACCAGCCGCTGCCGGCGCTGATGACGACGGCCACGTGGTGGTCGAGGGTGCGGGGGCCGACCGTGGGCAGGGTGCCGTGCTGGAGTCCGACGCCGAGGCAGACGAGCCCGAGGCGGTGGTGGACCGGGCTGGGCGTGAAGTAACGCATCCAGGTGTGGTACATCGGCCGTCGCCTGCCTCTCTGCCGCGTTCCGTCCCCCCGCCGCAGGAACGTTCTTCCGTCCAAACAGCGACGATCTTTGTCCATGGACCGGCCCACCGCCAGAGGGCGAAGGTGAGCGCATGAGCACGTTCGCTGTGGGTGACGAGGACTTTCTGCTGGACGGCCGGCCGGTACGGCTGCTGTCGGGGGCGCTGCACTACTTCCGGGTGCACGAGGAGCAGTGGGGGCATCGGCTCGGGATGCTCCGCGCGATGGGCCTCAACTGTGTCGAGACGTACGTGCCGTGGAACCTGTACGAGCCGGAGCCCGGCCGGTACGGGGACGTGGCCGCGCTCGGCCGTTTCCTGGACGCGGTGGCGGCCGCCGGGATGTGGGCGATCGTGCGCCCGGGTCCGTACATCTGCGCCGAGTGGGAGAACGGCGGGCTGCCGCACTGGCTGACGGGGCCCCTCGGGCGGCGGGTGCGGTCGGCCGACGCGGAGTATCTGGGCCATGTGGAGCGCTGGTTCCGCATGCTGCTTCCGCAGGTGGTGGAGCGGCAGGTCGGCCGCGGCGGTCCGGTGATCATGGTCCAGGTGGAGAACGAGTACGGGAGTTACGGCTCCGACCAGGGGTATCTGCGCCGGGTCGCGGAGCTGCTGCTCGACTGCGGGGTGGAGGTGCCGCTGTTCACCTCGGACGGCCCGGAGGACCACATGCTGACGGGCGGCTCGGTGCCGGGGGTGCTCGCGACGGCGAACTTCGGCTCGGGGGCGCGGGAGGCGTTCGCGACGCTGCGGCGGCACCAGCCTGGGGGGCCGCTGATGTGCATGGAGTTCTGGTGCGGCTGGTTCGACCACTGGGGTACGGAGCATTCCGTACGGGACGCGGAGGACGCGGCGGCGGCGCTGCGGGAGATCCTGGAGTGCGGGGCGTCGGTGAACGTCTACATGGCGCACGGCGGCACGAACTTCGCGGGCTGGGCCGGGGCGAACCGGGACGGTGGGATGCACGAGGGCGAGCTGCGGCCGACGGTGACCTCGTACGACTACGACGCGCCGGTCGACGAGGCGGGGCTGCCGACGGAGAAGTTCTGGCGGTTCCGCGAGGTGCTCGCCGCATACGCGGAGGGGCCGCTGCCGGAGGTGCCGGAGCCGCCGCGGCGGCTCGCGGGGCCGGCGGCGGCGGAGTTCGCGGAGTGGGCGCCGCTCGCGGAGGTCCTGGAGGTCCTCGGCGACGAGGAGTCGGTGACGCCGATGCCGCCGACCTTCGAGGAGCTGGGGGTGGACCGGGGTGTGGTGCGCTACCGGCTGGAGGTCCCCGGGCCCCGGCAGCCGTATCCGCTGGTCGTGACCGGGCTGCGGGACCGTGCGGTGGTGTACGTGGACGGGGTGCGGGCGGGCGTGCTGACCGCGGAGGAGGAGGCGCTGCCCGAGCCGGTCGCGGGGCCCGCGGTCGTGGAGCTGTGGGTGGAGTCGCTGGGGCGGGTCAACTACGGGCCCCGGCAGGCGGAGCCGAAGGGGATCACGGGCGGGGTCCGGCACGAGCGGCAGTACGTGCACGGGGTACGGGCGCAGGGGCTGCGGCTCGACGCCTTCGAGGCGGCGGCGGTGGCGAAGGTCCCGTTCCGGCCGGTGGCCGCCGAGGAGGTGCGCGGACCGGGTCTGTACCGGGCCGTGGTCGAGGTGGCCGGTCCGGGTGACGCGGCGCTCTCGCTGCCGGGCGGGGTGCGGGGCTTCGTCTGGGTGAACGGTTTCTGCCTGGGCCGGTACTGGGGTGTCGGCCCGCAGGAGTCGCTGTTCGTGCCGGGCCCGGTGCTCCGGGAGGGCGCCAACGAGGTGTGGGTGCTCGAACTGGAGGGCGGGGCGGCGGAGTCGGTACGGCTGGTGTGAACCCCGTACGAGGGACGTGAACGTGCGTGAGCGGGTACGGGGCGGCGGTGCCCCGTACCCGCTCACGCGCGGTTCGTACGACAGCTACGTGCTCACGGCAGCCGCGTACTCACGACGGCTCCGTACTAGAGGGTCGCCGCCGCGGACTTGATCTGGGCCGCGAAGGTCGAGACCTCGGTGTACACGCCGGGGTAGTTCGGGCGGGCGCAGCCCTGGCCCCAGCTCACGATGCCGACCTGGATCCAGGCACCGGCGTTGTCGCGGCGGAACATCGGGCCGCCCGAGTCGCCCTGGCAGGTGTCGACGCCGCCCTGGGTGAAGCCGGCGCAGATCTCCTCGCCCTTGATGAGGTCGCTGCCGTAGGACTTGGCGCAGTCCGTGTCCGAGACGAACGGGACGGTGGCCTTGAGCAGGTAGCGCTGCTGGCCGCCGCCCTCGCGGGCCGCGCCCCAGCCGGCGACGGTGAACGTGCCGCTGTTGTACGCGGTCGTCTCGGCGATCTTCAGGGTGGGCACCGAGGTGATCGGCGAGGCCAGCTTGATCAGGGCCCAGTCCTTGCCCGAGCCGTTGTAGCCGGGGGCCTGGAGGACCTTGGTGGACTTGACCTTGATGGCGGCGCTGGACTGGAGGTCCACGACGCCGACGGTGGCGGTGATGCTGGTGTTGTTGCCGGAGCCGCTCACACAGTGGGCGGCGGTGAGGACGATCTGCGGGGTCAGCATCGAGCCGCCACAGCCCATGGAGAGCCGGACCATCCAGGGGAACTCGCCCTGCGCGGCGCGGGTGCCGCCGACGACGGGGGCGGGCGCGGCGGAGGCCGTGGTGGACGGCTGGAGGCTGACGGCGGCGAGGACGACGGCGCCGGCCGCGGCGATTCTCTGCAGGGCGCGGACGAACCTGTTCTTCTTCAAGTGTCTGCCTTTCGTGGGGGGTTGGCCTTGATGGCATGTGCCCGTCAAGGCTTGGTCCGGATTATGGACATCGCCCGCCGGGGGCCACAAGGGCACGATTTCGGCCAGCTCCGGGGCTCCGAGCGGTGGCCTCGTACAGTGGGAGGAAGGGGGTGAGTCGTGCCGAACGGAAGCGGAGCCGAGGGAGCCGGTGGGTCCGGAGCGTCCGGCGGATCCGGAGCCTCCGACCGGGTCGTGCACGGGTTTCCCCACCTCGCCACGGTCCGTGCCGCGATCACCGCGCTGTACCGGCGGCTCTCGGCGGACGGGGTACGGCAGTACGCGGCGAGCGTGCCCGCGGCGGCCGTGGCCTTCTCCGACGAGGAGGACCTCCACCTCGGAGCGCAGCGGGTGGCCAGGGCCCTGGTCCACCACCTGCGGCTGCCCGAGGCGCGGATGATCGTGAGCTTCCGGACGATGCGTCATGCGGCGACCGTCGAACTCGCGGCCGGTCCGGAGTACTTCGTCGAGCTGAACGACCGCTTCCGCGACCACCGCGCGGACGTGGGTGCGGCGCTCGCCCATGAGGTCACCCACGTACTGCTGCACCGCCTCGATCTCGGCTTCTCCGGCACCCGGGACAACGAGATCCTCACCGATGTGGTGACCACCTATCTGGGGGCCGGTTGGCTGCTGCTCGACGCGTTCCGCCAGGACGGGATGTCGAGCCAGAAGCTGGGGTACCTGACGCCGGAGGAGTTCGGATACGTGCTGGCCAAGCGGGCGGAGGTGTTCGGGGAGGACCCCTCGCCCTGGTTCACCAGCCCGCGGGCGTACGAGGCGTGGACCCGGGGGCGCGAGGAGGCGGCCCGGGACTTCCGGCGGCCCCCGCTGGCGGCGGCCGGGTGGGCGGCGCGCCACCGGTACGCGAAGGACCGCCGCTACGGGCGGGCCGGGGCGGACGCTCCGTACGCCTTCGAGGGGAACGGGGCCTCGGCCCGGGTCTCCTTCCCGTGCCCGGTGTGCCGGCAGCGGCTGCGGGTGCCGACGGGGCGTCGGGTTCGCGCCAGGTGCGGGGGGTGCGGGACGGTTCTGGAGTGCGACGCGTAGCGCGAAGCGCCCAGGCGGATATACCTGTTTGCGCCCTACGGGTCCTTCGGGTGAAGGTCGGCGCATGAGCACGTTGTTCGAGGCGATTCACGAGGGGGACGACGCCGTCGTGCGCGCCCTGCGGGCCGGGGCCTCCCCCGAGACGGCCGACGAGGAGGGGGAGACCCCGCTGTACCGGGCGGCCGTCGCGAACGAGCCGGGGGCCGTCCGGCTGCTGCTCGCCGCCGGGGCGGATCCCGGGCGGGGCAGCGGCGCGGAGGCCGGGGACCTGCCGCTGTGCGGGGCGGCCTGCGGCGGGCACGCGGAAGTGGTGCGGGCGCTGTTGGCCGCCGGGGCGGCGGCGGACCAGTCGGAGGCGTACGGCTTCACGGCCCTGGACTGGGCGGTGCGGCTCGGGCACGCGGAGACCGTACGGCTCCTGCTGGAACACGGCGCCGCGCCGAGCCGGCCGGGGCCCGACGGGCTGCCGCCGCTGGTGGCGGCGGCGCGGCGCGGTTCGCCGGCGAGCGTGCGGGCGCTCCTGGAGTTCGGCGCGGGCCCGGCCGAGGACGCGCTGCGCGAGGCGCGGCGGTGGATCGGCGTGGACATCGCGGAGGAGCTGCGGCGCGGGCTGCTCGACGCGGGCGGGCCCGCGGCCGGCGGTCCCGAGGGGTCGGCCGAGACCGTCGTGCGGCGGGTGCGGGAGGACGGCGGGGTGACCGTCGTCGTGGACGTGCTGCGGGCGGACGGCGCGCCGAGCAGCGGCAACGAGCAGCAGACCGGGCACGCCGCGATCGCCACGCTCCTGGAGCGGGCGCTCGGGGTACGGGTCCCGCCCGAGGAGCTGGCCGCGCGGGCGCTGCGCTGCGGCGACCCGGACCTCGACGACTGGAAGGAGGCGGTGCGCACGCTGGGCGCCCGCGACGACGAGGAGTCCTTCCGGGCCGCGTCCGCGTGGTGCGCGAGCCAGGACCCGCTGCGCCGCGCCCTCGGCGCCCGTGTCCTGGGCGCCCTCGACGGTTTCACGCCCCGAGGTCTGCCGGTCCTGCGCCGCCTGGCGGCCCAGGCGGCGCGCGGCGAAGGACCCTCGACGCCCGGCACCGCCCGCGAGCCCGCGCTCTCCGTCGTCGTCGCGCTCGGCCAGTACGGGGAGCCGCAGGCACTGCCCGAGTTGCTGAGCCTGGCCGGCCATCCCGACATCGAGGTACGGCGTGCGCTCGGGTGCGCGCTGACCGGGCCCGTGCCCGCCGGGGACCCGGTGGCCGTGGCGACCCTGGTCGCGCTGAGCCGGGACCACGACCACGGGGTACGGGACTGGGCGACGCTCGCGCTCGCGGAGGTGCCCGAGGACACCCCCGTCCTGCGGGAGGCGCTCGTGGCGCGGCTCGCGGACGACGACGAGGACGCGGTGGCCGAGGCCGCCCGGGGTCTGGCGATGCGTCAGGATCCGCGCGCGGTCGAGGTGCTTGCGTCGCTCCTCGCCGACGGGGACCCGGAGGGCACCGCACGGGACACCGCGCTCGCCGCCGTCGAGTTCATCGAGGACCCCCGGGTCAGGACCCGCCTGGAGTGGACGACCCCGCGATGTCGTTGACCGCCGCCCACGCGAACGCCATCGCGGGGCCGATCGTCGCGCCCGGTCCCGGATAGGTCTCCCCCATCACGGCCGCCGAGCAGTTCCCGGCCGCGTACAGGCCCGCGATGACGCCGCCGTCCTCGCGCAGCACCCGCCCGTCGCCGTCGGTGACCAGGCCGCCCTTGGTGCCGATGTCGCCGGGGTGGACCGGGACGGCGTAGAAGGGGCCCTTGTCCAGCGGCGCGAGGTTCGGATTCGGGAGCGTCGGGTCGCCGTAGTAGCGGTCGTAGGCGGAGTCGCCGCGCCCGAAGTCCTCGTCGCGTCCGCGCGCGGCGAAGCCGTTGAAGCGGGCGATCGTGGCCTCCAGGGCGGGGGTCCCGATCCGGCGCGCCAGCTCCTCCACCGTCCCGGCCCGCTGGACGAATCCGTCCCACCGCTTGGGGAACGGCCGGCCCGGGAAGAGCCCGGCGAAGATGTACCGCGCCTTGGAGCGGGCGTCGAGGATCAGCCAGGACGGGACCGTCGTCGCCTCGGGCCGGTCGCAGGCGTACATGCGGTCGACGAACCGGTGGTACGGCGCCGCCTCGTTGGCGTACCGCTCCCCCGCCGCGTTCACGATCACCATCCCCGGGATGCCCCGGTCGGCGACGAGGAAGAACGGCTTCTCGCCCGGCGGGCAGACCGACGGCGCGCCCCACACCTTGTCGAGCAGGTCGGTCGCCGCGCCCAGCTCCTCGCCGATCCGCAGCGCGTCGCCGGTCTGGCCCTCCGAGGCGTGCGTCCAGGCCGTCGAGGTGGGCGCCGGGAGGTGCTTCTCGCGGAGCGCCTGGTCGTGCGAGAAGCCTCCGGAAGCGAGGACGACACCGCCCCGGGCCCGTACGGTCCGCCCGTCGGCCAGCTCCACCCCGGCGACCCGGCCGTCCTCGACGAGGAGTCCGGCGAGCGGGGCGTTCAGGCGGAGCTCGCCGCCGAGTTCGTGCAGCGAGAGCCGCATCCGGGCGATGAGCGCCTCGCCGAGGGAGAGCAGCGTGCGCCGGGTGAGCAGGGCGCCGACGGCCCGCGCGCCGACCCGGAGCGAGGCGCGCCGCCCGGCCCAGGTGCGGGCGATCATGTTGAGGAAGCGGAAGTCGTACGAGGTCATGGTCAGCCCGTACGTGGGGAGGCCGGCCCGGCGCATGGTCGCCGCGAGCGGTCCGAGCCGCTCGAGGTCCACGATCCGCGGCTCGACCGACCGCCCCTGCGCCATGCCGCCGAGGGCCTCGGGGAAGTAGTCGGCGTAGCCGGGCGTGTACATGAAGCGGACATGGGTGCGGTCGTGGAACTCCCGTACCATGCGCGGCCCGTGGGCGAGGTAGGCGTCCTTGCGCGCGGCGGGCACGCGCTCGCCGACGGTCGCGTCGAGGTAGGCGCGGGCCTTCTCGTACGTGTCTCCGAGGCCGGCCTCGTCGAGGTGGTGGTTGCCCGGGACCCAGATCGCGCCGCCGGACAGGGCGGTGGAGCCGCCGTAGCGGTCGGTCTTCTCGACGACGAGGACGGTCAGGCCGCGCAGCCGTGCGGTGATCGCGGCGGCGAAGCCGGCGGCCCCGGAGCCGACGACCACGACGTCGTACTCCTGGCCTTGCTCCGGGCTCTGCCCCTGCTGCGGGCTCCGCCCTTGCTGCGGGCTCATCCGAACACCCCTGTCGCGTAGTCGCTGCGGTAGTAGAGGAGCGGTGTGCCGTCGTCGCGGGCCTCCAGGGCGAGGACCCTGGCCGTGACGACGTGGTGGTCGCCGGCCTCGTGGACGGCGTGGACCGCGCAGTGCAGGGTCGCGAGCGCGCCCTCGATGCGGACGGCGCCGTCCTCGCTCGCGGTCCAGTCGACGCCGGCGAACTTGTCGGATCCCGGGCGGCCGAGGGACGCGCACACCGCGCGCTGGTCCTCGGCGAGGATGGAGATCCCGAAGTGCCCTGCGGCCCGGACGGCCGGCCAGCTGGTGGAGGTCTTCGCCACGCACAGCAGGACGAGCGGCGGTTCGAGGGAGAGGGAGGCGAAGGACTGCACCGCGAGGCCCGCGGGCCGGCCGTCGCCGTCGAGGGCGGCGACGACCGTGATGCCGCTGGCGAAGTGGCCGAGGACCTCCCTCATCAGCCGTTCCAACGGTGGCCCCAGAGGCTGTCGGAGGTGATCTCCTTCGTGGTCCAGGTCGCCGGGTCGACGAGCAGTCCGTCCCAGCCGTACTCGACCTGGAAGCCGCCGGGCGCCTGGGCGTAGAAGGAGACCATGCGGTCGTTGGAGTGGCGGCCGAGAGTGGAGGCGATGGGGATGCCGGCCGCGTTCATCCGGTCCAGGCAGTAGCCGACGGCGTCGAGGGAGTCGGTCTCGACCATGAAGTGGACGATGCCGGGCGGCAGCGCGCCCGGGTAGAGGCCGAGGCTGTGGTGGCGGGCGTTGGGGCTCAGGAAGTTCATCCAGTAGAAGTCCTGGCCGGGTTCGCCGGTGGGGACGGCGACCGGCGGGAGCTTCATCCGGTCGCGGAGCTGGAAGCCGAGCAGGTGCTCGTAGAAGGTGACGGTCTCGTCCATGTTCGGGGCGGGCAGGACGACATGGCCGAGGCCGAGGTCCTGACCGTTCGGAGCGCCGGTGACGAAGCGGTTGCCGTAGCGGGCGGGCAGCGGGCTGTGGTCCTGCGCCTGGCCCCAGTACAGCTCCAGCGGGTTGCCCGCCGGATCGTCCACGTGGATCAGGCCCTGGACGCGGCGCTCGGCGAGGGTGGCTTCGTCGGCGTGCTTGACGGGGAAGCCGGACGCTTCGAGCTCCTCGGCGGCCTCGGTGAGGGCGCGGGCGTTCGGCAGTTCGAAGCCGGCGGCGAGCAGCCGGTCGGTGGTCCCGGCGACGAAGCTGAGGCGGCGGATCCGGTCGTCGATCCGGGTGTGCAGAACGGTGTCGGAGGAGTCCTGGGCCTCGGCCATCCCGAGGATGTCGAGGGTGTAGGCGCGCCAGTCGGCGAGCGAGGTCGTCTCGATGCGGAGGTAGCCGAGCGAGCGGATGTCCATGGGAGGCGGGTCCTAACGCGAGGAGGAGCGGGGTGCCTGACGCGAGGAGAAGCGGGGCCTGGCGCTAGGGAGTGTCCGGAAAGTATGGTCGTCCGCCCGAAGGGCGGGGCTCGCGGCGTCCGGTGCGTGCGATCGCAAGGCGCCGGGATGCCCTCGTAGCGGAGCTACGTGGGCATGTCGGCAACGCGGCGAGCGTGCGTGCCGGGCGTCGCGAGCCAGGCCAGACTTTCCGGACACGACCTAGCGCTTGAAGAAGTCGAGGGCGAGGCGGTTGAAGTCGTCGAAGCGTTCGACCTGTGCCCAGTGACCGCAGTGCGGGAAGACGTGCAGCCGGGCGTCGGGGATGGTGCGCAGGGCGACGAGCGCGCCGTCGAGCGGGTTGGTGCGGTCCTCGCGGCCCCAGGTGAGCAGGGTCGGCCGGGTGATGCGGTGGCCTTCGCGCCAGAGCTGCGACTCCTGCGGCCAGGTCGCGAAGGCGGCGCCCATCCGGGCCGCGCCGAGCCGGGCGTCGGGGTCGGTGGCCTGGACGTACCGCTCCTCGACGAAGGCGTCGGTGACGATCGCCGGGTCGTACGCCATCGTGAGCAGGAACTCCCGCATCTGCTCGCGGCTCGGCGCGGGCGAGGCGTTGAAGGCGAAGAGGCGCTTGATGCCCTCGGTCGGGTCGGGCGAGAAGAGGTTGACGGAGATCCCGCCCGGGCCCATGAGGAGCAGCCGGTCGACCTTGTCCGGGTGGTCGATCGCGAGCCGGGTGGCGGTACCACCGCCCAGCGAGTTGCCGATGAAGTGGGCCTTGTCCAAGCCGAGTTCGTCCATGAGGGCGGCGACGGCGCGGGCGCTGAAGGAGAAGTAGTCGCGGTCCGGCGCGGTCTTGTCGGAGCGGCCGAAGCAGGGCTGGTCGACCAGGAGCGTACGGAAGTGCTCGGCGAACACGGGCAGGTTGCGGCCGAAGTTGGACCAGGCGGAGGCGCCGGGGCCGCCGCCGTGGAGCATGATCACGGCGGGGGCGTCGGCGGGACCCGCCTCGTGGAAGTGGAGGGTGAGGCCGCCCGCCTTCACCGTCCGGGAGGTGCTCTCGTACGTGAGCGCGGTCGCGGTGGTCACAGCATCGTGTCCTGGATGTCGAGGCCGAGCGCGGCCTGGCCGTAGAGGACGAGGGCCCGCTCGGGGTCGTTGGCCGCGTGACCGCGCCCGGTGTGGACGTCGCGCCAGGCGCGCTGGACCGGGTTGGGGCCGGCGCGCATCGCGCTGCCGCCGGCGTTCTCCATGAGCAGGTCGACGGCGGCGACGGCCCGTTCGGTGGCGATGACCTGGTCGCGGCGGGCCCGGGCGCGCAGCTCCATGGGCAACGGCGCGCCGGCGCGGGCGAGTTCGTACAGCTCGGTCATGTTGCGGGTGAGCTGGAGCCAGGAGGCGTCGATGTCGGCGGCGGCGCGGGCGATGCGGACCTGGGCGAAGGGGTCCTCGGCGACCTGCTGGCCGTAACTGACGCGGAACCGCTCGCGGGTGGCGGCGACATGGCCCTCGTACGCGCCCTCGGCGATGCCGACGATCGGGGTCGAGATGGTGGTGGTGAAGACGGAGGCGTACGGCAGCCGGTAGAGCGGCTCGGGGTGGGCGGCGAGGCCGGGCGCGTCGAGGGCGGTGACCGGGCCGAAGCTGAGCGCGCGGTGCTCGGGGACGAAGACGTCCTCGCAGACGATGTCGTTGGATCCCGAGCCGCGCAGGCCGACGGTGTCCCAGACCTCGTCGACGCGGTAGGCGGTGCGCGGGACGAGGAAGGTGCGCATGTCGACGGGGCGGCCGTCGGCGTCGGTGACGAGGCCGCCGAGGAGGGCCCAGTCGGTGTGGTCGCAGCCGGAGGAGAAGTGCCAGCGGCCGGTGAGGGTGAAGCCGCCGTCGACGGGGGTGACCTTGCCGGTGGGGGCGTACGAGGAGCAGATCCGGGTGTCGGGGTCGGCGCCCCACACCTCCTCCTGCGCCTCTCGCTCGTACAGGGCGACGTGCCAGGGGTGGACGCCGACGACCGAGGCGACCCAGCCGGTGGAGCCGCAGGCCTTCGCGATCTCCTTGACGGCCGTGTAGAAGACGACGGGGTCGGCGGCGTGGCCGCCGTACGCGCGGGGCTGGAGGAGCCTGAAGAATCCGGTCGCGGCGAGCTCCTTGACGGAGTCCTCGGGGACCTTGCGGGCGGCCTCGGCCTCGGCGGCCCGCTCGCGCAGGGCGGGGGCGAGGGCGCGGACGGCCTCGAGGACGGCTCCGGTGGCGTCGCTCATCGCGTGTCCTCTCTCGGAGGGAATCGGGAGTGGCTGGACCGTACGCCGAGGTGTTCCGGAACGGCATAGGGGGTTCCCGCTGAGCGGGAAGAGCGGGGCGGGGAGAGCCGGGCCCGGCCCTTGGGGAGAGCCGGCCCCGGCCCGGGAGAGCCGCCCCGCGCCCGCGAACTCGCGGGTAACCCGTTCCGCCGGGGAATCGAAGGGCGGGCTTCGCCCCGCGTTCACCGAAGGGTCATCGTGACCCCCCGTAATGCAGGAGTTGTATGGACAACAGTTGTTCACACATCTCGGCCCCGCTCCCCTTCCCCCATGGAGTACGCGTGACCTCCCCTGCCCGCGCCGCCGTCCTGCTCGGTGCCCTCGGCCTGACCGCCCTGTCGCTCACCGCCTGTGGCGCCGCCCCCACGAAGGGCGCCGCAGGCGCCGACGGGAAGAACCTCGCCACCGCCACCTCCGCCACCGAAGCCGGCGGCATGGACGCCCTGGTCGCCGCCGCGAAGAAGGAGGGCACGCTCAACGCGATCGCCATCCCGCGCGACTGGGCGAACTACGGCGCGATCATCGACGGCTTCACCGCCAAGTACGGCATCAAGGTGACCGTCGAGAACCCCGACGGCTCCAGCCAGGACGAGATCAACGCGGTCAAGTCCCGCAAGGGCCAGGACCGCGCCCCCGACGTGCTCGACCTCGGCGCCTCCTTCGCGCAGGCCGCCGGCGAGCAGGGCCTGACCGCGCCGTACAAGGTCGCCGCCTTCGACAAGATCCCCGAGACGCAGCGCGACGCGCAGGGCCGCTGGTTCAACGACTACGGCGGCTACGTCTCCATCGGCTGCGACGCCAAGCGCGTCAAGGTCTGCCCGCAGACCTTCGCCGACCTGCTGGGGCCCGAGTACAAGGGCAAGGTCGCCCTCAACGGCAACCCGACCAAGTCCGGCTCGGCCTTCGGCGGCGTGTACGCGGCTGCGCTCGCGGGCGGCGGCTCGTTCGACGACATCAAGCCGGGCATCGACTTCTTCGGCAAGCTGAAGAAGAACGGCAACTACAACCCGGTCGAGTCGACGCCCGCCACGATCGAGAAGGGCGAGACGCCCATCTCCATCGACTGGGACTACCTGAACGCCGGGTACGCCAAGCAGTTCGCGTCCAAGGGCATCGACTGGAAGGTCGCCGTCCCCTCGGACGGCGTCTACGCCCAGTTCTACTCGCAGGCCATCAACAAGGACGCCCCGCACCCGGCGGCCGCCCGCCTGTGGCAGGAGTACCTGTACAGCCCCGAGGGCCAGAACCTGTGGCTCAAGGGCTTCGCCCGGCCCGTCCTGATGCCGGCCATGGAGGCCGACGGCACGCTGGACAAGACGGCCGCCGCCGCGCTGCCGAAGGTCGCGGGCACCCCGAAGTTCCCGACCGAGCAGCAGACCGCCAAGGCCAAGGAGACCCTGTCGCAGGGCTGGGCCGCGGCCGTCTCCGGGTGACGCCTCGATGACTCCGCACTCCTCCACGACCCCGTCCGGGGCGGTCGGCGCGTCCACCACGCGCCCGGCCGCCCCGGCGGGGCCGGGGGCCGTCGGCTCCCCCATGGCCGACGGCTCCCCCACAGCGTTGACGCTGGTCAAGAGCACGGGCCCCACCCCAGCGAAGCAGAAGCGCGAAAAGCGCCGCCCACAGACGGCCTGGCCGGCCGCGCTGCCGCTGTTCCTGCTCGTCGCGCTCGCCTTCGGGCTGCCCGCGCTCGCCATGACCGACGGCGCCTTCACGGTCGCCGACGGCGGGTACGGCCTGGACAACCTGGAGCGGTCGGTCGACGGCGCGTACGCCACCGCGCTGCTCGGCAGCGTCAAGCTCTCCGCGCTCACCGCCGCCGCCGGCACCGTCTTCGGGCTCTTCCTCGCCCAGGCCGTGGTCTCCTCGCGCGGCCGGGCGCTGCGCGAGGCCGTCCTCACCGCCTCCGGGGTGCTCGCCAACTTCGGCGGTGTCCCGCTCGCCTTCGCCTTCGTCGCCACCCTCGGCAACGCGGGCGTGCTCACCACCGAGTTCGGCCTGGACGAGCACGGCTGGTCGCTGTACGGGTTCTGGGGCCTGGCCCTGACCTACCTGTACTTCCTGGTCCCGCTGATGGTGCTGACCGTCGCGCCCGCGCTCGACGGACTGCGCGTCCAGTGGCGCGAGGCGGCCCACGACAACGGGGCGACGGCCTGGCAGTACTGGCGCCACGTCGGCATCCCGGTGCTGCTGCCGTCCCTGCTCGGCGGTTTCGTGCTGCTGTTCGGCAGCGCGTTCGCCGCGTACGCGACGGCGGCGGCGATGGTCGGCAGCTCCGTGCCGCTGGTGACCCTGCAGATCGCGGACGCGCTCTCCGGCAACGTCCTGGTCGGCCAGGAGAACGTGGCGCTCGCGCTGAGCCTCGACATGGTCGTGGTCGCGGCGCTCGTGATGGCCGTCCACCTCCCCCTCCAGCGAAGGAGCACCCGATGGCTCGCCTAGGACGTCCCGTCGCCCTCCTGGTCGCGGGGGTCTACTTCCTGGTGCCGCTGCTCGCGTCCGCCGTGTTCACGCTGGACATCCCCGGGCAGGGGCTCACCCTCTCCTCGTACACCAGGATCTTCGCCGCGCCCGGCTTCACCGGCAGTCTGCTGCTCTCGCTCGGGCTCGCGGCGGCGACCGTCGCGCTGGTCCTGCTCGTGACCGTCCCGGCGGCGGTCGCGGCCCGGCTCTCCGCGCCCCGGCTGCGGCCGGTCCTGGAGGTCGTGTGCACGCTGCCGCTGGTGGTGCCGCCGGTGGCGCTGACCGCCGGGCTCGGGACCGTACTGCGCTGGGGCCCGGAGCACCTGTCCACGACCCCGCTCTACCAGACGTTCGTGGCCGTGCAGAACCCGGACTTCCCCTTCGTCCTGGTCCTCGCGTACGCGGTGATGGCGCTGCCGTTCGTCTACCGTGCGCTCGACGCGGGCCTGCGCTCCGTCGACCTGCGCACGCTGGTGGAGGCCGCCAGGGACTGCGGGGCGTCCTGGCCCCGCGCGCTGGTCTCGGCGGTGCTGCCGAACCTGCGCGGCGCGCTCCTGAACAGCTCGTTCTTGACGCTGGCGCTGGTCCTCGGCGAGTTCACGGTCGCCTCGCTGCTCGGCTTCCAGCCCTTCGCGGTGTGGATCGTGCAGGCCTCGGGCTCCGACGCCCGGCTCTCTGTGGCCGTGTCGCTGCTCAGCCTGCTGCTGACCTGGGTGCTGCTGCTCGCGCTGACCACCGTGGGCAACCGCCGCCGGCGCGCGCCGCGCTCCCCCCGCCCGTCCACGTCCCGTTCCGCCACGTCCCGTCCGTCCGAGGCCGCCGCGGCCTCCCGAGGAAAGACCCCCACCTCATGACCGTGACCGACACCTCCACGCGGACCGGGGCGGCGCTCAAGCTGCGCGGTCTGCGCCGGTCCTTCGGCTCCTCCGTCGCCCTCGACGGCCTCGACCTCGACGTCGCTCCCGGTGAACTCCTCGCCCTGCTCGGCCCGTCCGGCTGCGGCAAGACGACGGCGCTGCGCGTGCTCGCCGGTTTCGAGCGCCCCGACGAGGGCCAGGTGCTGCTCGACGGCGAGGACATCGTGCCGGTGCCCGCCAACCGCCGTGACACGGCAATGGTGTTCCAGTCGTACAGCCACTTCCCGCACCTCACGGCCGCCGACAACGTGGCCTTCGGGCTGAAGATGCGCAAGGTACGGAGCGCCGAGCGGCGCGCCCGCGCCGCCGAACTGCTCGACCTCGTGGGCCTCGCGGGCCACGGCGACCGCTTCCCGCACCAGCTCTCCGGCGGTCAGCAGCAGCGGGTCGCGCTGGCCCGCGCGCTCGCGCTGCAGCCCCGGCTGCTGCTGCTCGACGAGCCGCTGTCGGCGCTCGACGCCCAGGTGCGGGTGACGCTGCGGGAGGAGATCCGCCGGCTCCAGCTGGAGCTGGGCATCACCACCGTGTTCGTCACGCACGACCAGGAGGAGGCCCTGTCGATGGCCGACCGGGTCGCCGTGATGAACGGCGGCCGGCTGGAACAGTGCGCCACGCCGACCGAGTTGTACGAGCGGCCCGCGACGGACTTCGTCGCGGAGTTCATCGGCACCATGAACCGGGTGCCGGGCCTGGCGGCCGACGGCGGCCGCGAGGTCGAGGTACTCGGGGTGACGCTGCCGGTCGAGGAGCCGGACGGGCGTACCGGGGACGTACGGGTGCTGCTGCGGCCCGAGGCCCTGGAGGTGACGGCCGGCGGCCCCGCACAGGTCACCGGCACGTCGTTCCACGGCCCGACGACCCGGCTGCGGATCGCGCTGCCCGACGGTACGGATGTCAAGGCGGACGTTCCGACGCACGCGGCCGCCGGTCTTGCCCCGGGCACGGCCGTCTCGGTCCGTCCCCGGCCGCGGCCCGTGCTCCTCGCTTCCGCGGGAGGTGCGGCGTGAGGCGGCTTCAGGCGGTCCTCTTCGACATGGACGGCACGCTCGTCGACACCGAGGGCGTCTGGCTCGACGTGGTGGAGTCCGCCGCCGTGCGCCGGGGCCGGACCCTGGACGCCGAGCGGCGTACGGCGGTGACGGGGCGGTCGGTCGAGGACACGGCCGAGCTGCTGCACGCCCATCTGGACGCACCGGCCGACGAGTTGGCAGCCGAGCTGGGGGCGGACTTCGCGGCCCGGCTCGCGGTGGCGGCGGCACCCCGGCCCGGCGCGCTGCGGCTGCTCGCGGCGCTGCGCGAGAGCCGGGTGCCGACGGCGCTCGTCTCGGCCTCGCCGCGGGCGGTCGTCGCGCAGGTGGCGAGCACCCTGGACGGGCACCGGTTCGACGCGCTGTTCGGCGCCGAGGACACCGCGCGCACGAAGCCCGAGCCCGATCCGTATCTGGCGGCGGCCGTGGCGCTCGGCGCCGAACCGGCGCGGTGCGTGGCGGTGGAGGACAGCCCGACGGGCGTCGCCTCGGCCGTCGCCGCGGGCTGCCGGGTGCTGGCCGTGCCGTCGACGGAACCGCTGGTGGACTTCGCCGGAACCGCGGGCGTCACGCTGGCGGACTCGCTGACCGAGGTCGACCCCGAGCTGCTGAACTCCCTGGTCGGGTGAGCCGCGCACATGGCAGGGTGGGCCTGTGAGTGAGGAACGGGGCAGGACGCCGCTGTATCTGAAGGTCGCCGGGGATCTGCGGACCGCCATCACGGCGGGCGAGTACGGCTCGGGGGCGAAGCTCCCCGCCGAGGACGAACTGGCCCGCCGCTACGGCGTGTCCCGGGGGACGGTCCGCCAGGCCCTCGCCGCGCTGCGCACGGACGGCCTGATCACCTCGCGGCGCGGTTCGCGCCGGGTGGTCCTCGGCGGTCCGCGGCTGCACAGCTTCGGCGAGCTGCGCTCGTTCACGCGCTGGGCGCGCTCCCTCGGCGAGGAGCCGGGCGGCCGGATCGTGGCGGTGGACCGGGTGCCGGCGGACGCGGAGGAGGCGGAGAAGCTGCGCGTCGAGGAGGGCGCGCCGGTCTACCGGGTGCGCCGGCTGCGGACGCTCGCCGGCGCGCCGGTGATGGTGGAGCGGACGACGTATCCGGAGCGGATCGGGGTGCTGGTGGCCGGGATGCCGCTCGACACGGTCTCGCACTCGGAGCAACTGGAGCTGCACGGCGTGCTGTTCGCCGACGCGCGGCACACCATCGACCTGGTGCCGGCCGACGCCGACGACGCGGAGCTGCTCGGCTGCCGGGTCGGGGAGTCGCTGCTGCGGGAGCGCCGGCACTCCACGGACCCTGCGGGGACGCCGGTGGAGTGGTCGCAGGACCGCTATCTGCCGGGGACGGTGGCGTTCACGATGCAGAGCTCGACGGCGACGAGCGCGCTGGGCCGCAGACTGGGCGCCTGAGTATCCGTACATGACTGAACCCGGAGTCCGAGACCCCGGGTTCAGTCATGTGGGGGGGGTGGTGTCACGCCGGGCGGAGCAGCGCCGCGAGCAGCGGGCGGAAGTGCTCGAAGCCGGGGGTCGGCAGCTCCGGGTCCTTCGCCTGCTCGTCCCAGCGGCGTACGGCGACGGCGTCGGCCGCGCCCGGGTGGGCCTCGAAGGCGCGCACCTGCTCCTCGTTCATCGGCCCGCCCTGGACGGCCAGGGTGTGCACGGAGGCCTCGGAGAGCAGGGCGAAGTAGCCGGGCTCGACGGCGCACAGGTACCGCTTGGCGGCGACGTGCAGCCGTACGGGTTCGGTGACTTCCGGGCCGAACCACTGGTCGAGCCAGTCGGCGCCGGTGTGGCTGTGCCGGTTGTCGGTGCCGTTCTCCATCAGGTCGCGGCCGGTGACGGCGCCCTGGAAGTGGCCGACGTCGTGCAGGAGCGCGGCGGCGACCAGGTGCGCGGGGGCGCCGGCCGCCTCGGCGAGGGCGCCGGCCTGGAGCATGTGCTCGGCCTGGGTGACGTCCTCGCCGAAGTACTCGGCACTGCCCTCGCCCTCGAAGAGCGCGGCGAGGGTGTCGAGGGGGCTCTGGGGGTTCGGGGAGTTCACGGCGTTCACGGCGTTCACTTGGCGGCCCCTTCCCGGCGCAGGACGGCGAGGGTGGAGGCGAGCCCGTCGATGTCGGCGTACGCGCCCTGGAGGTGCCGGTCGCCGGACTCGGCGAAGGCGGTCCTGGCGTGCAGCAGCCGGGTGTTGTCGAAGACCAGGCAGTCGCCGGGGGCGAGCCGGAAGTCCAGCTGGAGCTCGGGCCGCAGGAGCAGCTCGCCGAAGCGCCGGTACGCGGCGTAGAAGGCGTCGAGCCGGTCGGCGGGGAGGGAGAGGGTGCCGATGGAGCGGTTGTTGAAGCGGATCTCGCGGAGCAGGCCGGTCGGGTCCGTACCGATCAGGGGTCGGTGGGCGCGGAGTTCGGTGCGCTCGTCGGCGAAGGCGAACGGGACGGGGACGCGGGTGAGGATCTCGTACGCCTCCGGGTCCTCGGCCCGCAGCAGCGCGGCGGCGTGGAAGCCGTCGACGAGGCCGGAGTCGCCGCCCTGGGCCGCGTTGGTGAGGCAGTGCAGGAGCTGGAGGGTGGGGACCGGGTCGCGGTAGGGGTTGTCGGTGTGCGGGGTGATCCGGGCGCCGGTGAAGGCCAGGTTGTTGGGGTCGGCCTCGACGCGGACCTCGAAGAGCTCGCCGTAGTTGGTCTCGCGTACGTAGCCGAAGGTGCGGGCCACGTCGAGGACCTGGCGGTCGCGCACGGGGACACCCCGCAGCAGGACGAAGCCGAGGCGCAGGACGGAGTCGAGGGCGGCGGCTCGGACGGCCGGGTCGGCGGTGTACGCGTCCCAGTCGGCCTCGGGGAGCCCGCCGGCGAACCGCTCGGCGGCCCACAGCTCCTTGTCGTCCTCGGTGCGGCCGTCGCCGGGGGCGGCGTTCGCACCCGGCAGGTGGGCGCCGAGCCAGGCCTCGGGGTAGACGGAGCGGTGACCGTCGGGGGCCCAGACGACCTCGCGGGCGGGGGCACCGTCGGCGGTGCGCGTGTCGTGGACGGCGTCGACGGCGAGCGCGGCGGGGAGTTCGGTGATCTGGAACAGCTTCTGGCCGTTGCGGGGGTCACGGCAGTGACCGCAGGGACAGTTGTCGCGCAGCCAGAACGGCGGCGCGGTGGCGAGGGACGCCATGAGACTCTCCAAGTTGTACAGACAACTTTACTTCGATCGAGAGCCTCGCAGCCGCGCATGACCAAGGGGTTACGGGCAACCCAACAGGGCGGCCCGGCAGGCAGCCCGGCAGGTGCCCGACGCCACCCCGTATATACCTATTAGAAATAGCGAGTGCAGCTGTCTTCCCCCGGGCGAGACCCGCGTGGCAGGGTCGGCGCCATCGGCGCAACGTCACGGAAACACGGGAGACGGCCATGACCGCTGAGCTCGTCGGCGTACAGACTCCTGCGCCGCCGGCGCCCTCTCTGCTGGAGAAGGCCGCCCGGGTGCTCGCCGCCTTCGAGGGCCCCGAGCCGAGGCTCTCGCTCACCGAGGTGATCCGCCGCTCCGGCATCCCGCGCTCCTCGGCGCACCGCATCCTCGACCAGCTCGTCCAGCTGCGCTGGCTCGACCGGGAGGGTCGGGACTACCGGATGGGCATGCGGATGCTGGAGCTGGGCGCGCTCGCCGCCCACCACAACCGGCTGCGCCGGGCCGCCCTCCCCCGCCTCCACGCGCTCCACGAGTCGACGGGACACCTGGTCCACCTGTACGTCCTCGACGGCACCGAGGTCGTCTGCCTGGAGCGGATCGGCGGCTCGGAGGACTCCACGGTCCCCTCCCGCACGGGCGGCAGGATGCCCGCGCACTCCACGGCCGCGGGCAAGGCCCTCCTCGCCTTCGGCGACCCGGCCGCCCTCACCGCGCTCCTGGCCCACCGGCTCCGCCCGCTCACCCCCCGGACCCTGGTCAACCCGGTCGCCCTCCGCTCCGAACTCGCCGCGGCCCGCGAGCGGGGCGTCGCCTTCGACCGCGAGGAGACCTACCGGGGCGTCTCCTGCGTGGCCGCGCCCCTGCGCGGCGCGGGCCGGGCGATCGCCGCCGTCTCGGTCTCGGGCCACGGCATCCACCGCGACCTGGACCGCCTCGCCCCGGCGGTCCTGGCGTGCACGCGGGGCGTGTGGGGCGACCTGTTCGGCCCGGGCCGCGCGGCCGCCGCCCCGCAGCCCGCGCCGCCTGCGCCGAAGTCGCGGGTGTCGGAGGGGGAGATGGACGCGATGATGGGGTGGCTGCGGTTCAGCGAGTGGATGTAGTCCGCTCCACGAGCAGCTCGACCATCCGGCGCATCACCGGTACCGGTAGCGAGGGGTTCCTCGCGGCGTCGCGGGCGGTCCGCGGGTCGCGCAGCAGCCGGCGCAGGACGTCCTGCGGGATGGCGGGGTTCCGCGCGGCGAGGGTCCGTACGTGGGAGTCCGGGTCGTCCAGCAGACGAACCGCCGCCGAGGGAGGAAGCCTCGGGTCCTCCGCCACGTCCTGCCGCACCTCCACGGCCTCGTCCCGGCTGAGCGCCTCGACCAGCTCGGGCGTGGACTCCGGGTCGCCCAGGGCGAGTCGGCGCAGTCGCGGGTTCGGGTCGGTGGCGTAGCGGAGCAGGCCGGTGCGCGGGAAGTTCGGGTTCGTGCGCGGGCGGCCGGGGAAGCTGAGGCTGCCGTCCCACCAGTGCCAGACCTCCAGGAGCATGTCCGGAGGCGCGTCGTCGCAGGATTCGGCGAGGAAGAGCCGTACGGTCCGGTCCTCATCGCGGGAGAGCCGTTCGGCAACGTCCGGCGGGAGGTGTCGGGCACGGGCCACACTGCTGCGGACGTACGGATGGCTGGAGGCGGCGAGCCGGCGCATGGCCTGCGGATCGTCGTGGAGCGCGGCGACCCAGGGCAGGGCGTAGGGGTGCCGGTCGCCCGGCGGGATCTCGACGCGGACGGCGGCCCGCTGCTCCTCCGTGAGGTCGGCCCGCAGGGCGACGACGCGGCGAACTCCGTCGTCCTCGTCGCGTGCGAGCACCGCGACCGCGGCGGGGTCGAGACGCGGATTGCCCGCCAGCCGGGCCCGGACCGCCGGATCCTCATGCCGGGCGAGGCGGGCGGCCAGTCCGGGTGTGAGCCTGCAGGTGGCGAGTACCCGACTGTCGAACTGCTCGAAGGCGGCGTCGTCCAGCGGGTGGTCCTGATGGTGGCGCAGCAGGGCGGCCGTACGGACATGCTCGTCGGGGTCGGCGAGCAGCCCTTCGCGTACGGACCGAGCAAGGTGCGGCCAGGCGGGATCGCAGGCAGCCGCCCGGACGGCGGGGACAGGATCGGCGGCGAGGGCGCGGAGCTGGGGCGCGGGCAGTCCGCGCAGCCTGGCTGCCTCGGCCCGGACCAGCGGGGATGCGTCGGCGGCGAGCGCTTCGTGGCCCGCGGCGGTCAGCGGAGCACCCCCGAGCGCGGCGTCCTCGACGAACAGGGCTCGCCGTGGACCGCTCGTCTCCGCGAGGAGGAGGCGGGTCCACTGGTCGGCGGCCAGCTTCGGGCGGGCGTCGAGCAGGACGGCGCGCACCTTCCGGTCCGGGTGGCCGGCAGCGGCTTCGAGTACGGCCGGCGGCAGATCGCGCCGGAAGAGGAAGTGAGGTTCGACGTCCAGCAGCCGGATCAACAGGTCTTCGGGCGTCGCCCGGTTGAAGCCCAGCCCCCAGCCGTCGACCGGCTGCCCCACGTCATCGAGTGTCATGCGCTCCATCGTGCCCGGTCCGCGGCCGGACAGGCGTGGGGGAAGGTCCGGCCGCGGACCGGGGGCTGAGGTGTCGTGCGTCAGCAGCCGTGGTCGACGAGGTCGAACGAGGCGTAGTGGTCGGCGGTGTAGTAGTCCTCCTGGGACGACTCGCCCGTCACGATGCGGCGCGCGCCCCGGTTGGAGGAGCCCGGCGTCTTGACCGTGTACTCGTGGTAGTAGCCGGTGGAGTGCGCCGGGAGGATGCCCTCCCGGTTCTGGAAGACGGTGCCGTCCTGGCGGTACGGGAACGGGCCGCCCTGCTCGATCAGGCGGAGGGTGTCGTGGGCCTGGGAGGGGAGGTCGGAGTAGCAGACGTCGCCGACGGCGGCGGCCGCGAACGCGGACGCGGCCGGGGCGGCGGAGGTCGGGGCGACGGCCGCGGTGGCCGGGGCGCCGAGGAGGAGAGTCGAGACGAGGGCGGCGGCGCCGCCGATGGCTGAGATTCGTGGGGGGATCCTCATGGCTCGATGATGACGCGCGTAGAAGAGGCTGCGACAGCCCAACTCCCTTCAATTCGGCGGACGTTAACTTCATCCGCACGTTGTGGGGACGGTGTGCGCGCCCCTCACTCGTACGTCACGTCCACCCGCTCGCCGAGCGGCACCGCCTGGCAGGCGAGGACGTACCCCTCGGCCAGATCCGACGCGTCCAGGACCTCGTTCCGGGCCATCTTCACCTCGCCCGCCGTGACCCGGCAGGCGCAGGCCGCGCAGGCGCCCTCGCGGCAGGAGTACGGGGCGTCGACGCCGGCCGCGAGGAGGGCGTCGAGGAGCGGGGTGGCCGGCCCGCCGGCCACCCGGTGGACCCGGCCGTCCAGGCGGACCTCGGCGGTGTAGAAGACCTCGCTCTCCACCGGCTCCTCGCGGGTGAAGACGTCCTCGGCCAGGGAGAAGTACCGCTCGCGGTGGACCCGGCGCCCGTCCGCCGACCGTACGGCCGTCTCCGCCGCGTCCATCAGCGGGGCCGGGCCGCACAGGTAGGTGTCCCGGGCGGCGTACGGGGCGAGGGCGGGGGCGAGGAGCTCGGCGGTGGGCAGGCCCTGGAGGGACTCCAGCCAGTGGGTGAGGGCGAAGCGCCCGGCGAAGTCCTCGGCCAGGTCGCGCAGTTCGTCGCGGAAGACGACGGAGTCCTGGTCCCGGTTGGCGTACAGCAGCGCGACCCGCCCCTCCCCCGCCACCAGGGCCGACTTGGCCAGCGAGATGACGGGGGTGATGCCGCTGCCGCCTGCGACCAGGAGCAGATCGCGGCCGGGGACGGCCGGGGTGAAGGTCCCTGCGGGCGGCAGCACCTCCAACTCGTCCCCGGTCGCCACCCGTTCGCACAGCCAGCCGGAACCGCGTCCGCCCGGGACCTTCTTGACCGTGATCTTCGGCGCCTCGCCGGTGTGCGGCGAGCTGGCGAGCGAGTAGCAGCGGGCCCCGCCGTCGGGCAGCCGTACGGTGAGGAACTGGCCGGGGCGGTACGGGAAGTCGGCGTCGAGGACGAGGGAGACGGCGTCGGCCGTCTCCCGGATCACCTCGGCGACCCGCACGCGCAGCCCCCTAGACGACATCCGCACCCGTCACCTCCAGCGCGCCGCTCGCCACCGCCGCCTCGATGGAGCCGCGCAGCTCCCCGCACGAGCGGACCCGGCCGGCGGGCTCGCCCGCAGCGACGCGCGCCCGGATGACCGGGCACGCGTCCGCCGAGGGGCCCGACCACTGCACGGAGGTGTGCGCGGGGCTGAACTTCTCGCACAGCACCCGGTTCCCGCACGCGGCGCACTCCACCGGCCGCATCACCGCGCGCGCCTTGCCAGGTTCTCGGCCACCTCGGCCTCCCACGCCTGGTTGGCCCGGGTGGTGTCGATCTCGAACTCGAACCGTTCGACCATCTCGTCCTTGACGTCGGCCGTGTCCACGTAGAACTGCTCGTACCAGCGCCGCAGTTGGTAGACCGGCCCGTCCTCCTCGCTCAGCAGCGGGTTGTCGATGCGGGTCTTGTTCCGCCAGACCTCGATGTCCTGCTCGAAGCCGACGGCGAGGCCGGTGGTGAACAGCTCGGCCGCGTCGGCGGCCTGTTCGTCGGTCATGCCGGGGAGCTTGCGCACGGTCGTCCCGTAGAGGAGGACGAAGCTGTCGGCGCTCACCGGGTAGTGGCAGTTGATGAGGACGCTCTCCATCTCCGCGCCGCCGCCGATGTCCGACCAGACGCGGTCGATCATGTAGGAGGGGCCGTAGTAGGAGGCGTCGGAGCGCAGGGGTGCGCTGAGGTTGCCGAGGTCCATGTCCTGGCGCGGGGTGGACTCCAGGTACTGGCCGGCGATGTGGCCTTCGAAGACGTTGGTGAAGCGGGTCGGGAAGGCGTAGTGCACGTAGTAGAAGTGCGCCATGTCCACGACGTTGTCGACGATCTCGCGGCAGTTGGAGCCGTCGACGCGGGCGGTCTTCCAGGACCAGTCGGACCACTCGCCGCTGTCGAGGCCCTCGATCTCGGGGATGGTGACCTCGGGCGGCGGCGGGTTGCCCTCGGGGTCGTGCCAGACGAAGAGCTGCTTGTTCCGTTCCAGGGTGGTCCAGGCGCGGGTCTTGGCGCGCGGCGGGACGCGACGGGCGTACGGGATGCCGGCGCAGCGGCCGTTCCCTGACCAGCGCCAGTCGTGGAAGGGGCAGGCGACGGCGTCGCCCTTGACGGTGCCGTGGGCGAGGTTGCCGCCCATGTGGGGGCAGTAGGCGTTGAGGACGTGCAACTGCCCGTCCTCCTGGCCCTGGAAGACCACGAGCTTGGTGCCGAAGGCCTCGATCTCGTGGGGCTCGCCGTCCTGGAACTCCCGGGCGAGCCCGAGGCAGTGCCAGCCGCGCGCGAACCGGGCGGGCGGGGCGGCGGCCCGGATGACGCGGGGGCCCTGCTCGGTGGCTTCCTGCAGGTCGGCGGTGGTCATGGCGCGGTCGCCGGCGGTCGTGGCACGGTCGACGGTGGTCGTGGGGCGGTCACCGGGGGTCATGGGCGGTCACCTTCTCCTTGGCGAGTTCGACGGCGATGTCGATGAGCTGGTCCTCCTGGCCGCCGACGAGTCGGCGTTCCCCGGCGCGCAGCAGGATCTCGGCGCCGGAGACGCCGTACCGCTCGGCCTGCCGGTAGGCGTGCTTGAGGAAGCTGGAGTAGACCCCGGCGTGCCCCATGAGCAGGGCGAGCCGGTCGAGCCGGCACTCCTCGTCCATGACGGGCCGGACGACGTCCTCGGCCGCGTCGATGATCTTCAGTACGTCGATGCCGGTACGGATCCCCATCTTCTGGCAGACGGCGACCAGGGCCTCGACGGCGGTGTTGCCCGCGCCCGCGCCGAGGCGGCGGGTGGAGCCGTCGATCTGCCGGGCCCCGGCCCTGATCGCGGCGATCGAGTTGCCCGTACCCAGGGCGAGGTTCTCGTGGCCGTGGAAGCCGACCTGGGCGTCGTCGCCGAGTTCGGCGACGAGGGCGGCGACCCGGTCGGCGGTCTCGTCCATGACGAGGGCGCCGGCGGAGTCCACGACGTACACGCACTGGCAGCCGGCGTCGGCCATGATCCGGCCCTGGCGGGCGAGGAGTTCGGGGGTGGTGGAGTGGGCCATCATCAGGAAGCCGACGGTCTCCAGGCCCATCTCCCGCGCGAGGCCGAAGTGCTGGACCGAGATGTCGGCCTCGGTGCAGTGGGTGGCGATCCTGCAGACGCTCGCGCCGTTCGCCTGCGCGGCGCGGATGTCGTCCTTCACGCCGAGCCCGGGAAGCATGAGGAAGGCGATCCTCGCGCGCCGGGCGGTGGCGACGGCGGCCTTGATCAGCTCCTGTTCGGGGGTCTTCGAGAAGCCGTACGTGAAGGAGGAGCCGCCGAGCCCGTCGCCGTGGGTGACCTCGATGACGGGGACTCCGGCGTCGTCGAGGGCGGCGACGACCGAGGTCACGTCCTCGACGGTGAATTGGTGGCGCTTGGCGTGGGAGCCGTCGCGCAGGGAGGTGTCGGTGACCCGGATGTCGTAGGCGTCCGTCGTCATGCGTGGCTCCGCTTCGCGAACTCTTCGCCGACCTTCGTGGCGGCGGCCGTCATGATGTCGAGGTTCCCGGCGTACGGCGGGAGGTAGTCGCCGGCGCCCTCGACCTCCAGGAAGATGCCGACGCGGGCCATGCCGCCGTTGACGTCGGACGGGTCGTCGAACTGCGGCTCGGCGCGCAGCCGGTAGCCGGGGACGTACTCCCGCACGTCCTCGGCGACCTGCTTGACGGAGACGGCGATCGCCTCCCGGTCGGCGTCCTCGGGGATCGCGCAGAAGACGGTGTCGCGCATGATCACGGGTGGGTCGGCGGGGTTGAGGATGATGATCGCCTTGCCCCGGCCGGCGCCGCCGACGGTCTCGATGCCGCGCGCGGTCGTCCGGGTGAACTCGTCGATGTTCGCGCGGGTTCCGGGTCCCGCGGAGACGGAGGCGACGGACGCGACGATCTCGGCGTACGGGACGGGGACGACGCGGGAGACGGCGTGGACCATGGGGATGGTGGCCTGGCCGCCGCAGGTGATCATGTTGACGTTGTCGCCGTCGAGGTGGTCCGTCAGATTGGCGGGCGGGACGACACCGGGCCCGAGGGCGGCCGGGGTCAGGTCGACGGCCTTGATGCCGAGGGCGCGGTAGCGGGGCGCGTTGGCGCGGTGGACGTACGCGGAGGTCGCCTCGAAGACGAGGTCGGGGAGTTCGGCCCCGTCGAGGAGCCGGTCGACCCCGTCGGCGAAGGTGTCGAGCCCGAGCCGGCGGGCCCGGGCGAGCCCCTCGCTCTCCGGGTCGACCCCGACCATCCAGCGGGGCTCGATGTGGGGTGAGCGAAGCAGCTTGTACAGCAGGTCGGTGCCGATGTTGCCGGAGCCGACGATGGCGGCGGTGAGGGTGGTCATCGTGCCTCAGCAGAAGGAGAGGGAGACGGAACCGAGCCCGGTGAACTCGGCGGTGTACGTACGTCCTGCCGTGACGTCGACGGCGCGGGTGCAGGACCCGGGCAGGACGAGATGGCCCTTCTTCAGTCGGACGCCGAAGCGGGCGACGGTCCGGGCGAGCCAGGCGACGGAGTGGGCGGGGTCGCCGAGGACGGCGTCGCCCCGGCCCTCGGCGAGCGGCGCCCCGTCCTCGTAGAGCCGTGCCTCGACGCTCTTGGGGTCGATGTCGCGCGGCGGGCGGCCCTCGCCGATGACGAACCCGGCGGAGGAGGCGTTGTCGGCGATCGTGTCGCCGATGGTGATGCGCCAGTCCGCGATCCGACTGTCGATCAACTCCAGGGCGGGCACGACGCGTTCGGTGGCGGCGAGGACGTCGGCCGGGGTGCAGCCCTCGCCGGGGAGGTCGTCGCCGAGCACGAAACCGGTCTCGACCTCGATGCGGGGCGCGCAGTAGCGGGCGACGGGGACGGGCCGGTCGGAGCGGAGCTCCATGTCGTCGAGGAGATGGCCGTAGTCGGGCTCGTCGACGCCCATCATGCGCTGCATGACGGGCGAGGACAGGCCGACCTTGTGCCCGACGACGGTGGCTCCGGCCGCCTGCCGGTCCCGGATGTTGAGCAACTGGACGTGGTACGCGTCCTCGACGCCGAGGCCCGGGAAGGTCTCCGTGAGGGGCACCACGGGGGTTCTGCCGCGCTCGGCGTCGCGCAGCCGCTCGGCGGCCTGCCGCCGGAGCCGGTCGGTGAGCATCGCCGCTCCTTCCGGGGGGAGGTGGGATGGGTGCGCCGACCGTAGGCCGGTGGGGCGGCGCCGGGGGAGCGCGGATTCCCGCTGGCCGGGAAACCGCCGCCTCGCGCATTGCGGGCGCCTCACGCGCCTCTTCACGCCCCCAACAGGCGTGATTACGGTACGTGATGACACGGGCACATCTTGTGACAAGCGCATGGCCGCGAACCCCTGGAGAGATCCATGTCGCACATCACCGGCACGGTCCAGACCTTGTCCCCCGCCGTCGTCATCGGGCCCGCCTCGGGCGCGCCCCCGACCTCGCCCGGCATCTGGGCGCTCGACTTCCCGTACGCACCCGCGCCCTCGGGCACCAAGTACGTGGTCCTGCACTTCCAGGGGGTGAACCTGCCGGCCGCCAACCGCCTGGAGGTCGAACTCGGCTACGGAAGAGACGTGTTCACCGCCGCCCACGGGACCGAGTTCTGGTCCCGTCCGGTCAATGTGTACGCACTCCCCGGCGGGCGCGTGCCCATCCGGTACGTCACCGACGGCGCCACGACCGGCGGGGCCACGCTCGACCGGTACGCGCGCGGTGAGCGGCACGCGGGCGAGCAGGACCCCACGGCGTTCTCGAACAGCGACCCGTTCCTGGGCGATCCGGTGTACACGGAGCCGAAGTACGACCCGTTCTGGTTCTGCAACACGCCGCCGAACTGGGAGAACGCGGCCTGCGCGACCCCGGCCTCGGACGTGCGGGCCCGGGTCGCGAAGAGCGTCGGCATGATCGTGGCGACGCACCACGGCCACTTCTTCTCGACGTGTTCGGTCACGCTCGTCGAGCCGAACGTGGTGCTCACGGCCGGGCACTGTCTGACGGACGTGGCCGCGGAGGCCGCCTCGGCGTCGGTGACCTTCGACTACGCGACGGACTGCGCGGGCGCCCGGCCCGCGGGGTACGCGGCGCGGTTCCACAAGGTCGTGGAGGTGCTGCGGCACCGCTACGACCGGGACGCGGGCCTGGACTACTGCCTGCTGCGCATCGAGGTGCCCCCGGAGGGGCTCGGGATCACGCCGATCCCGATCAGACCGGATCTGCCGGGCGCCGGAGAAGCCGTCTTCGGCGTGCACCACCCCAACGGGGCGGTGAAGAAGCTCAGCCCGCCGCACGCCTCGTTCGGCGGGATCATCGGCAGCGCGACGATCGGGGTGGACGTCAACGTCGACGTCTCGGGCGGCAGCTCGGGATCCGGGCTCTTCGACGCCGCGGGCCGGGTGATCGGCGTGCTGTCCCACGGCAGCCGCTGCTTCCTGAGGTACTCCCCCACGGCGACCATCCTCCGCGATCTCGCCACCCCGCCGGGACCCCCCGCGAACCGGGACGTCATGGTGGTCGTGGACCGCTCCGGCAGCATGACGGAGAAGGCCGGGACGGGCCGCGACCGTACGAAGATCGAGGAGGCCCGGGACGCGGCCTCGCTCTTCGTCCGGCTGGTCCGGGCGGGCACCGGGAACCGCCTCGGGCTCGTCTCCTTCTCCACGTCCGCGAGTTCACCCGTCGACTTCGCTCTGGCGCCGGTCACCGACGCGACGAAGACGGCGCTCGCCGGGCCACCGCCGTTCTCGAGCGGTGTGGTCGGCGGGCTCTCGCCCGGCGGGATGACGACGATCGGCGGCGGACTCGACGCCGCGCGCGGCCAGTTCCCCGCGCCGGGCACCAACCCGCGCGCCGTGCTGCTGCTCACCGACGGGCTGCAGAACACCCCGCCGATGATCGCCGACGTACGCGGCGGCCTCGCCGGGATCGACGTCAGCGCGATCGGATTCGGCACGGAGACCAGCCTGGACGGGGCCCTGCTCACCCAGCTCACACAGGAGCTCGGCGGGCTCTACACGCGCGCCGGGAACGGTCTGGCGCTGAAGAAGTTCTTCGGCCTGGCCTTCGGGAACATCTTCGAGTCGGGCGCGCTCTTCGACCCCGAGTTCGACATGCCGGCAGCGGTGCGGCGCAGCGACCTGATCCCGTTCCACGTGTGCGGGGAGGAGTCGCTGACCGTGGTGGTCGGCTGGGACAACGTGGAGGGCGAGCTCGGCGTCGGGCTGCTCACGCCGTCCGGGCGTGTCGTGTCGGTGACGCCCGAGAACGGGGTCGTCTCGGAGCGCGGGCACACCTGGACGTTCCTGCGGGTGCCGTTGCCGTACGGCGAGGAGCGCGACGGCCAGTGGCGGGCGCAGGTGTTCCGGCCGGGCGGCGGCGAGATCCCGCCGCCGGGAGTGGACCTGCGGTTCTTCGTGCAGGTGGTGGCCTCCGGCGGGCCGAGGCTCGACCGGTTGGCGGGCCCGACCCGCTTCTACACGGGCGACACGGTCAATCCGATGGTCTTCCTGCGGTACGAGGAGGGCGGCAGCCCGCACCACGCGCGGGTCGACCTCACGGCGACCCGGCCGACGGCGGGCGCCGGGAACATCCTGACGGAGGCGGGGCTCCAGGCGCCCGTGACCGTGGACGGCGACACGATCCCGGCCCGGCACGCGACGCTGCGGGCGCTTGAACGGGCGGCGGGGAGACCGTTGTTCACGTACACGAGCCAGACGTTCCCGCTCTTCGACGACGCCGCGCACACCGAGGGGGCCTTCGAGGCGGGCGGCCTGTTCGGCAACCCGCAGACCGAGCTGCTCACGGTGGAGGGCAACTACACGTTCCACGCCCGGGCGGTGTACGGAGAGGGGTGCGTGTCGACCCGGGAGACCCAGTGGACGGTGCACGTCGACGTCTCGGTGGACCCGGGCCGTACGACGGTCACGGTCGCCGGACCGCCCGACGGCGGCGGCACGCTCACGATCGTCCCGCGCGACCGCTACGGCAACCACGTGGGCCCCGGCCACATCGACGACCTCCCGATCACGGGGGCGCCCGGCACGACGATCACGGGGCCGGTCAGGGACAACGGCGACGGCAGCTACACGATCCCGGTGACCTGGTCCGTCCCGGCCGCCCCCGGGGTCATCGTCGCCCAACCGGGGCGCCCGCCGGTGGTCGTGGCTGCCCCGGCGGCCCCGCCCCCGGGCGGCGGCGACCCCTGCGAAGCGACCCTCCGCCGCCTGCTCAAGGCCCTCTGCCGCTGCCTGGTGCGCCCGCCACACGGGCCGTGCGGGTGCGGGCCGCACGGGCCGGGTGGGCCGCACGGGCCTGGTGGACCTGGTGGGCCCGGTGGACCGGGTGGGCCCGGTGGGCCTGGTGGGCCTGGCCCGTGTGGGCCGCACGAGCCGGGTCGGCCGGGTGGACCGCACGAGCCGGGTGGGCCGGGTGGGCCGGGTAAGCCGCACGGGCCCGGCGACCCCGACGGTTCCGGCGGCTCCGGCGGCCCCGGCGGCCCCGGCAAGCCGAAGCCGCCGCGCCCGGGCGGCGGTTGCTGCGGCGACCGCGCCTGACAGCCGGGGGTTCGGGGGCGCAGCC